>NZ_JACHYK010000008.1:0-351358 GCF_014192825.1 Pseudomonas sp. OG7
TTGAATTCTTCAGGGTAACGCTGACGACTCATGGCACCTCCTATTTGGGCCTCATTATGAGGCTTGGAGGTGTCTACGAAACCAGGGGCGATTCACAGCTGAGCTTTCCCGGTCATAATCATCCAGTACTCACTTCCATTCCTACAGCGGAAGGCTATGCTGGGATTACACAGTTCTAACATACGTCACATGACCTAATGGTTCTTTTATTTATGGCCTTCTGCCGCATATAGGCGAGTTGCACGACACAGGTCACAGTGACTCGATAGCTGGACTTGCCAAATCGGCAGCTGCCCACAACGCAGTAATAGCCCATCCGATTGGGCCGATGGCTACACTAAGCGTTCGAATCACCTGCCCTGTCGCGATAAAAAGTCAGGCATGTTGACGATAGCCTAGTATGGGGAAGACAGCTCAGCTTCTCTTACCCTTATCAGGAGCACTCCCAAGATGGAAATCTTCGACGACCCATCGGAAAAAGCAACGGCATTGCTACACCGGCTTGGTGTCCATGAAGTGTCTTCGGGGATCTGGGCGTTCACAGACTTGGACGTCGCGAGCCACGGCCATGTGCATCACTCTCAGCAGCCGGTTGCTCTTGCTGCGTACACTGCCATCAACCCGACGTTTGCAGTCGGTCGCTTTCCCGGATACACGCTGATCGACCTGGTTGAAAAAGTGCGTTGTATGGACGGCACTGAAGTCGCCGCATTGGCGAAGGTCTGCCAGATACCTCCACCGATAGGCTGGTCACCCGAGGAAAGAGGAGAAAAGTTCGGAGAGGTCGCCTGGCACATCGTTAAAAAATACGAACTGGATGCCTGCTTCACTCAAAGTACGCCTTGGGGGATCCAAGGAGGTAGTCATTACAGCATGCGTCCATGCGGCTTCGATCATGATCGGTCAGAGCCTGACCCAGAGGGGTTAAAAGCGATGCGCCGTGCGTACAAAAAAATGAACGATTTACAGCGTGTGATGGTACTGACGCTGCTTCACCTCTATTCGCCAGGAAAGGACGACTTTTACCTGATAGGTGGCTGCCCGACCAAGATTTCCGCAGCTGAAGCACTTGGAGTTTTGCGAGACGATGGTGATTCGTTAAGGGAGTGGGGACTGCTCGTAACTCACTACGCAGGCTGGTGATGCTACCCGCGTGACTTGTTGGCGGCTCGTCTGGCAATCTCAAGTGGAAGACTCTGTTTAGCAAGAAGCGGCCAATTGACACCATCATTTCCCTGCTGATTTCACGAGAACATCCGGTACAAATGACGTAAATATTTTCTGGAGAATCACTTTGAAAGAATTTCCAGAACAGGTTGGACGATTTCCTGGGCTCATCGCCACTCAATCCTGATCCATGCCTTCTTTAATTGCGCTCCTCTCAGAAAGCCAAGGCACGGCATCTAACAGCCCAAAAAGTAGTAAGGGCCTGAGCGTCCTGAAGACTTCAAGCCCTTCCAGCCATGCCATAATGAGCAATTTATCAGGCCAAACGGGTCTCCCGCGAATACTGAATATGCAAACGCTGGATTTTATCCCAAGCCTCTTTACTATAGTCTTTGCTCTTTGAGTTATAAAGCTGATTAATGATCAGACCCGCGCTTACATCATAGTGAGCGGACGCATTAGCAATCGCAAGCTCGACAGCTTCGGAATGTAAAGATTCACTCGCCATCATTAAATAAACAGTTACAAGTTTGCTAATGGTTTTGCGTGGCAACAACAACTCAGCGGCAAACGCCCGAGCTCTTTTCTCAACCCACTCGGGTGTATTGCCGCCGATTGCATCTGCAAAGGGAAGTGATCCTTTACGATCTAAAAGGAGGTGACATATCTCATGAGCCAATGTTGCCCGCTGACCGCTACTTTTAGAATTGACCGATCCATGTTTGTTTATGAGAATGGCCGGGCCATGCTTACGCCCCCAAAAAGCCAAAGCTTCCAGTTCCTCATGAGCCTCAATGTACTCCAGGGAAACGCCCCAATTCTCAAGCCACTGTTTGGGCTCAAATACCTCTCCATCCTCAATACCGAGTTTTGCTCTTAGCCAAAGAGCAGCGGCGTACCCTCCTACAAATGGCTTAGCACGGTCGTGAACTGGCATTGTAGCCAGGCACTCCTCTGAGAGACTGTCTAAAACGGGTGTTACTCTGTAAGAAACTGACTTGATACGTGCGAGAATTTCCTTCCTGTCGGCAATCCCCATACTTCCGGGACTAAGGCGCGCGGCAGCAAGAATTTCACTGTCATCGTGGCGCCCTTCCAACTCCCAAAAGTCGGGCTCATTGGCAGCAAGCTGTTCGATCGCCTTCAAATCTGAATCATTCAAGCCACTTCTTATTGAAATGACATGTTTCAAAATACTTTCTTGAGCATTAATCCAAGCCTGGACAGCTCGAACAGAACGAGGATGCGTCGAATTTGCGAGGTGATCAGCGATTTTATTAGCAACGCCCATCAGTACTTCTTTGACTACCTCAAAGCTGAAGCGCTCTTTCAAGACAGTTTCATTGCCATGATCATCTTTAACACAAACCCAAGCCAACTTCCCCTCTCGAACAACATACACAGAAGGAAGATAAATGCCTTTCAATCCGGAAGCAAGGTTGTGACGTTTATCAAAGGCACAGACCTCATCATCTTCATCGAAGATTTGTTCTTCCTCCAGTTGTGCATTATGCCAACGTGCCTCAGCAAGCTTTCTCAAATCAAGCGGCGTTTCTGGATGTAGATCTAACGGATACAGTTCTTCGTACATCAAGAATGACCAGTTCTTTGCCAAATACGCAAGGAGATCTACCCAAGTCCAATCTGCAGGAACTCTAGATTCACCACCAAGCTTTGGATCACCCTCTTCTTCTTGCTGAAACCATATCAACTCATCATTGATCCGAAGAATAAGATCACCTCGCGCAAGGTTTTCCGCTTGATCGCGAACTGTTTTGAAGTTCAACTCAAAGGAAAATTTGTTAGAGATGTCCATCACTTAATGTGCTCCTTCACCCACTTTTTGAATTTCGCGCTGCAATCGGCCTTCTCAGCCTTGTCTTGCAGTTTTTTCATAAGGCGCTTGTTGAGAGTCCCCTTATAGGGGTAGCCGTGGTAGCTGATGCCTGGGCGAGTGGGCACAGCTACGTATATAGCTCCATCATAGACGGCAAAAACTTCTTCCGGGTACAGGCTGTCGTCGTCTCCTGGCACCAGCGAGTCCTCCACGTAAAGACCATCTCGAAGGCTGTCCTGAAGCAGATCGGTAGCCACCTCGTCACTGATCTGGTTGGAGCATTTTCCAACCTGTCCCCAGTACCGTGGGACAAAATCAGCATGCGGTTTGTTCCAGCAGTGCTTCCAGCGATGATCAGCCCGATCGTAAATCCATTTACTTGGATCTTTCAGTCCCATTACTACGCAACCCAGAAAAAATTTAGACGTATAGTCCTAATACTATACCAGTGGCAGATGGCCATCTAGCCAACCTTTACACATATGGCCTTTTGCCACATCCCGTAGCTCAGACTCCGAGTCACACTCTAACGACCTTTAAGCGCTCTAAATCAGGCCTTCTGCTATCAACGATCCGGACGACCTCGCTCCTCTTCAAGAAGGTCGGATTGCCCGTGTCCCTAGCCACCGCCCATCCAGGGCAAGTAAGCTCCAGAGCAGATAGCCAAATGCCATATTCTGCTAAGGAAGACAGGATGCAAGATACACGCCGCTCCATGCCTGCCGTGCTGGATCGCCACATCGAGAAAGAAGAAGATGACGCCTTCGGACACCGGCACTACGCGCAGGCACTCCGAAGCTTGATTGAAGATGAAGGCCATCAGCCACCATTCAGCATCGGCCTGCTAGGCGGCTGGGGCACCGGTAAGAGCTCCATCAAAGAAATGTATACGCACGCCTTGGCTGATGACACCTCGACGGCAGGTGGACGCCGCCCGCGCAGTCAGCGTTTCAAAAGCATCACGTTCAACGCTTGGCGATTTGGAGGCAAGGAACAAGACATCAAACGCGCCCTCCTTCGGCACGTGTTCCTGGAGCTGGGTGGCGATGAGAGCAAACTTCATGATGACCTCTACCGCAATGTGACCCACACAGAGACGGTCAACAAGGGTATAGGTGAGCTGACCAAGCAACACCTGATGAGCTGGGTTGCCCCTGTACCGGCGTTCCTGATCGCAGTGATCACCTATCTGCTCTTCGTCGCCGCAGGCTTGAAATGGCTACCGCTTGAGAGCGCCATCGTCCAGTCGCTTTTCGTTGCTGCGGTCACTGGGATTTATGCTTACCTGATCAAAGTGATGAAACCGACCACGGTCAACCCCTTTAACACCGTCACTCGCGTCCATCTGCCCAGCGCCAGTGCTGAGCAGTATGAAGAGATGCTGTTGCAGCAGTTGCGCAAATTCAAAGCGTCGAGAAGTAATGCGGTACCCTACGAGCGCCTCGTCATCTTCGTGGACGACCTCGACCGACTCTCGGCGGAAGAAATGGTCTTGGGCCTGGATGCCGTGCGTACATTCATGGAGATCCCGGTCAACAAGCTTCCGGACAACCTCGGCCTGGTATTCGTGATTTCATGCGATGAGGGCAAGGTTGCGGATGCGCTCTCGCGCCGACGCGGCAACCCAGAGCAACCAGGCTCGGTGTTCAACCCCACCGATGCTCGGCGTTACCTTGATCGCATTTTCCAGTTCAGGCTGGAGATTCCACCTCCGCCGCGAAGCGATATGCGCCAGTTCGCGCTTTCCAAGCTCAAGAACTTCCCAGACCTGGTGAAAGACATCTCCGATAGAGGCGCCTCGGTTGAACAGGTGGTGGATCGTATGATTCACATCAACGTCACCGATCCGCGTAATGCCCTTCAGATCGTAAACGCATTCACCCAGACTTGGTGGCTTGCAAAAGAACGTGAGCTCGGCGCCATTGGCAGTGAGCGACCTGGCGGCCTGCATGAGGGTGCCGTCACAAACTACCCGGTTGCGCTAGGGGCATTGAGTGCTGCACGTGTGAGCTTCCCGGGATTTTACCAAGACTTGCAAGGTGACCCGCAGCTGCTGGAGCGCCTCACGAACTTGATGGTCAGGCAGGCGCTGCTCGATGACGAGCCTCTCGAAACTCGCCATGTACTTAAGCGCTATGTGACTCAAGAAGAAGGGGCGGAAAAAACCAGCGTGCTCGATGGGCAGCGCGATCTGCGTCAGTTCCTGGCCAGCCTGGTGGGTATTCAATGGCCGGGCTCGCTGCAGAGCTTGTTGTTGCTGTCCGAGGACTTCGCGACAAGACAATACGGCCCCCATGCTGCGCGGATCTATGGCCACCTGGTATCCGGAGACACACAGGGCTTCCTGGAGGCCCTTTCTCCTCGTGCCAACGAGTCCTTGAGCGATCAAGAGACTCAGCTGTTGCACGGCATGCTAAGCGAGCTGCATCGCACTGAAGACACGCTCAAGTTCAACGCGATGCGTGTTGTGGCCGACATCATTGATCGCTTGCCGCCGCGTACCCGCGATCTGGTACTGGGGATTCTGAGCAACGACATCGTGACCTCTGACAGTCTTCGCTCACTGCTTGGCGTAGAGAAGATCGGTCGGATCACCGCTATTTCGAATCCAACGGATCAAAAGCAGATAGCCTCGGTGTTGATCGACGAGCTGCTGACGGCAGACAAAGCCTGCACCATGCGCCTCCAATCGGGTCAGATGCCCAATCTGGAAGAGACCATCATCATGGTTGAAGGCGCATCGCAGATAGTGCTCAGCGTGTTTTCCGCACATGGTCTTGGGCCGGCAGCGAAAGACCGGCTCATTCACTGGCTGTCCAGACGCACAGTAAAAACAGGCTCTGGCTCAATCACTCTCCCGTTTAGCCACCTGCAACGCTGGATGGATGAGTTCGAGACGTCGTTGCTACCGGAGATCGGAACGGCGTACGTAAATCAGTTGATCACTGCGCTACACGGCCATGAAGAACCGCACGATGAAGACGATCTGATTGACGGGCTGGATATGCAGCAGACGACTGACAGGATCAACACCGTCTGGGATCGCATGTCGAGCGAAGGTGATGAAAGCCGTGATGAGCTTTGGGAGCAGGTGACAAACCTTTCGAACATGAGCGCACCGCTCATCATCGGCTGCGTGATCCGAGCACTGGAGCAATACGTTCCTTACTCAGACGAAGAGCAGTTGCTGAAGTGCCTGGCTAGATTCAGCATCCGAGTAGCTGACCTCGATAACGAGCCCATTGATTACCAACGCGCATTCCGGTTGATTGTGGATCTCGGTGCTGAGCGCAAACCGTACTTCAACGACGAATGGCGGGAGAGCTTTACTGATTTTGCGATCTCGTTGAGTACCACTGATGGCTATGCCGATGATGCTGCTGAGGTGCTACGCAAATTTGTGGTGGATCATCCGCGCAGCCTAGCGAGAGTGCTCGATCATTGGATCAGGAGCCCCCTCAGCGCCATTCCTGGCGTATGCCGCAATCAGCTGTTTGAGGTATTCGGATCACTCTACGAGCACGACCAAACCTCGCTCGTCAATCAACTGACCACGCTCGTGAGCAGCCAAGAGCTGGATGATGCGCAAGGGGCGCTCTACACAGACGCAGTCACGCATATCCCCTTGCAATACTGGAGCGACAAACTGCTACGCCCTCATTTGGATGCGCTGATGTTGGCAGCCCCAAGCAAAATAGCCTCATGGGACAGAGTCCTGCGACAGCTTATCCCTGGTATCTCATTGGTGTTCATGCAGGCGACTCCGGCAGTGTTGGGGCCAGCGCTGCAGAAATTGTTCAGTGGCGCTAAGGGACACAAAGATGCCTTCGAGAGTCTGCACAAGCACTTCTGCGGGCGTTGGCCAACGATTGAGCAGCTTCCCCACGGCTACTCTCCTCAAGCGCTCTTCAACGAAGCAAGGCAGCAGGCCTCATCATCACCAGGAATTGTCGGCAAATACACGCTAGCGTCCATGGAAAGCATGATTACCAGCGGTATCGTTCCGACGACACAAGGTGCTCAGCTGGTGGACACAGCATGTGCTGTCTGGCAACAAAATCCCGCACAAGCCATCGACTCCCTGACATCCGGGCATGTAAGACTCAGCAGCCCTCAGCTCACTACGCTGGCTGATGGTGTCGACTTCAACAAAGCAGTACAGGTTGAGATGCTTGAACGTGCCTGGACGGCGTTGATTCCCGAGTTGGCTGTGGACGAATACGTGAGCGCTGGCAAAGCAGTACTGCTAAAAGGCCCACGGGGCAATGTGAACGACCCTGATCTTGCCTTCTCCGTCTGGTGCCGCGCGCTCAAAATCGACGCATTCAACAACCTAAAATCCATGCTGTTGCACAGCGAGATCACTGATGAGCAACGCAAAAGGGTTTACGGTCACATTTTCCGCGCCTACATGGATGAGAAGGAGTCGAAGGAGCTGCCAGCATTGGCACTTCAACTGCTGAAGATTCCGGAGAGCCCTCTCACTTGGACGGCTGTCAATGAGCTGCGCTCTGAAATCAAAGATCGGCTGCCTAGTCATGAAGAGCGATTGGCATATGCACGCCTTCTGCTGCGTGAGATTCCGAATGCGGCTTCAGATACGGCCAAAGGACACATGGCTGCCTGGGCAAGAGCGTTCGGAACCGAAGCGCTGCTCAAAGAGCTTGATCCGGCACGGTTATCAGAAGCCGATCTGCAAATCATCAACACTGCTTTTGGCACAAGCAAGCCTATGGCTGGCCTGATGAAACGCTGGTTCAACCGGAACTAAACAAGCCGACAGCTCCAGATGGGCGGGCAACCCATGCCCGCCCTCGCCGTCGACTAGCGATCCATCAGGATCTCAAGGGTTGTAGCCAACAAGTTTTTCATCTGTATCAAAATCGACCCACTTGACCTGGTGAATTCGGATCTCCTCACGATCCAGAGCCAGTGCAGGTTCGTAGCGAGGTACCGGAGGGATCTCATCCCACCAGCTCGGCTGATCCTCGCCCTTCTTCTTGGCCGCCCAGATCTGCGGACTGTAGTACTCACCCTCATCTACAGGTTGCTGAAGGGAGGCGTACTCAGCTTTGTACTTAGACTCGGTATGGTGCACACCGGATGCTTTATTAAAGAGGATCACGTTGTGTCCAGGTACGACATCATCACGCTTACCCAGCTGGATTGACGGGAAGTAGATGCCGTCCAAGTTGAGCGTAGGATGCATCGACAGGTAGTCGGCGATCGCCTGCGTGATCAAATAGCCGTGATCCGCCAGATCTGGCATGACCGGTTTCAATAACTGGTTTTGCAGGCTTGCTAGAAACGCGGATCGCTTCGCCTGCTCGACGCGTTGGGGGGCGAAGTAGCTGAGTCGACTATCAGGACGTGTTACGTTCAACGCACCCAAATTGAGTAACCGCAGGGGGCGAGTCACATTGAATGCAGCGGTTACCACATAGCTGCCAACGGGTGGGCGAACCTCGGCAATGGCCGTTCTGTCGTTTGTAGCGCCATAAAACACAGAGACGCCTTTGGCATTCATCCGTCCTGCTGCCCCTACTCCCGACGGAGGTGGCCCTAAAGAACGTTCAGGATGGAGCAGTGCTTCCTCAACACTGCTATCAGAGGAAAACACTCTCGCCCGTTTAAAGGTATGCAGGGGCTGGCCAGGGCCGATCGTGAAAATGGCTGAACGTGAGTCGCGAAGGTGCAACTGATCGACCTTGCCAAAGACCTGCTCAAGAACACGCGTGACAGCTGGGTTCACGAACCGTGCTTCCTCGCGGAGGCTACGCTCCATCTCCCTCCACTCATAGGTCATGTCGATGCTGGCTAAAGGGCCTTCTTTGAAGTAAGGGTCGTCATCATTCCAGCCGTCCCAAAGGACTTCACCGATATCGTTTATCAGCTCATCCGAACAGCCAAGTACACGGTGAAGCACGTCCGTCCAGTGCTCCCCGATCGGCGCATGGTTGTGGAGGTAAACCGAACGCGGCTGTTCGACGACCTCAAACGAAGAAAGCGCGGACTCCCGACACTGCTCGATGAGCGCCTCAAGCGGCACGACACCACTCTCCTTCTGACAGTAGCTACACCCGTCGGTATCATCGAAGTCCAAGTAGTCTTGGAGATAGCGTTCAACAACGCATTCTGAGCATACAAATTTCGACACACAGCCTCCCTTGGCCGTAAGCCCACTTGGGCCCCAAGCCTGCGATACTACTGGATCACGCTGTTAAAGACTGCTCATCAATCTTCGACGCTTACCGCGCACGGGCTAGGCAACAGCCGATTGCAACAACCTTAAGTGCTTGGTAAGCAGCGGTCATGGCAGTGACTACTCTAACTGTTCGACCACTTTAGAATGAACACACCTATGTCTGCTTCAAAGGCATCCGCTTAACCATCTTGCTGTTCATCGTCAAACAGGCTCCCGACTCGGAAGCCCATCTAGACAGATCTGTGCCCTCTAAAGATTTCGGGCACAGCAACGTAACATCACCCAAAGTAAAAAGCACAAGCCCTTCTACTACCGGATAATTCCTTTTCGTAACAACGTTTCCCCAACTCCTATCAAAATCTTCTGCAGCATAGGTTTCCTTCAACATATAAGGAAACACCCGCACATCCTTAATACCTGCGAGAACTGCCGCCTGATCGACCGTAGCGGGCACTGCTGACGGCACAATAACGAGCGTACCAATTATCAGAGCCACAACCCCAAGGAAGGCGTTGCGCACCCGAATAAACGTCTCACCCCTTGACACATAGAATGCGATGGTGGGAACAAAACCAAGGATAGTAATAGATATCGAAACAAACACAGCCCTACTCATGTCGCCTTGACTGTAAAATAACGAAGGCGTGCTAAAAACGGCTAGCATTGGAAAAGTGGCAGCGATCGCTGCCACCCAGGTAGCCATAGCCAAAGCAGACATATGCTTCAGGCGGCTAACCCCAAAGAAAGAGACAGCCTTATCACCTGAAATAGCCTTATCGAGCAGAACAGTGAACTTGGGAATGAAAGTCAATACAAGCATACCTATCACCACCCATACAGCGGAGTCGACAAACACAGGGACTACACTTGTATTATGAGTCAGCAGGGTCGAGCAAACTGTGGCGACAACGCCAGCAAGCGTGGGGATAAGCAGATAGCCCGCCATCGCGCGCTGGACGTCCGGTGTTTTTTTGAACAGATTGACAGCAACGGCGTATGAAGCCGTAGTTAAGAGAAGAAGCAGCAGATAGAAAATCAGCAAAAGACTTGACACAACGACCCAAGGCCATATCTCCGAAGGTGCCGCCAAAGCCTTACCTATCAATTCGGGTGATCCAATTTCATGCAAATAGGCAAAAATAACAACAAAAGCTGCAAGCGCCCCCACAGCTGTCACTGTAGCGCTTGCTGACACCAGATTCCCCAATGCTCTCCAAAAATTTATACCTTGAAGATACGTGGGAACTCCGCTCTTTAAATCCGACATTACTAAATTCACCTCCATCCAATTAAGTTCTACCACGCGCCAAAAAAAACCAATGAAAGCCACCTCTCACAAGCTCATTGGGCGCACGGCAAAGAGACCGATCCGATACGACGGATTGACATGGGTAGCTACGCCCTATCCCTTAGATAGGAATAACTTTGTAGCAGTCCGAGCACAAATGTACTCCTCACTGCAAGCCAACTGCGACGCTCACAAATTTTCGATATTCCCCGAACCGCTCAAGACCTGCACACCACGCTAGAATGAGATCGCTTCCCCACCTCACGTGGTGATGACTATCCGTTCGCCCTGCACCGTGACTAACCCCACCTCCGTGCGGATATCAAGATACTCATAGATCGCACGAACTTTGCTCACGAAAGCTGCGTCGCCACTGAGCAGAACATTGGTGAATATCGCCGTAGACGCATGCGCCGCATCGCTGATTGACGCGATGTGACGGTTTTCCTTGTCTAGCCGGCTATCAGGGTTGTACCCAATGACGTTGAGGACGTTATAGATGCTAGTCACTTTCTCGAACCGGTAGAGCTCGCGACCATGGATCGGACTGGCTGAAATGCCGAGGAAGTTTTCGATCGTGAACCCTCTGTCCTTGTAGCCGTCAAGGTTCTGGCAACGTGCCCAAATTTTCTTGATGACATTGGGCGCTTCAATATTGTTCAGTTGCACGGGCCCCACCCCAACTGCTTCACGGTACCCCTGAATACCAGATTTCGCACCCGATTCATCGATGTGCTTGGTCATCTCCTGCGCCGACAGTTGCGTTGCCTTTTCGTACGCCCTCTGGGTGATCTCAATATACTGATCGGCTGCAGCGACCAGTTCCGGATGTGTGTCCGCCAAGGCTGCCGCTCCGTCAGCGACCATCTTCATCAACCCTTTGAATGCCTCCGTTTGTTCGGCGGCGATGTCCTCAAAACTGTTGTCTTTGCGTCCACCGAACATCTTCAGAGTGGTCTGATGAGCTGAGGCAAGCATCTGATCGAAGAATGGTGCAGTAGCGACGTACTGCTCAAAGGCAGCCACGGGAGGCGTTGAGGCGAGAAACATCTGCCCTGTCGGCTGGAACGCGCTATCAACGTCATGCTTGAGGATCATGGCATTGACCCTGGACAGAACCTCCAAGAACTTGTCAGGCTGCCCACTGCGTTTTATCTCCCGCAGGGTATGGTCGGAATATACGATCTGAAATTCTTTGGAGAACTGGGTGAAAAACGCCGGATCTCTCTGCTTAACGGCCAGATCGATTACATTTTGATCAAAATAGACCGTGGGTCTACCGTTGTACATAGGCCATTCTTGCTGCTCATCCATTCCCTTATCTCTCATCCTTTACCAGTGCATATGCCGCGCAACCCTCGCCGTAGACCACAATGGGAACACAGACCAAGCTTCCCAGTCAGTCATTCATATCATGAAAAAACCTCGTGGTTAAGGATGCCACGGAGCATCAGTAGATACCTTATAAATATGGCGATTGCGATGGTCATCGGCAAGCCTGAGGGCAGGTATGGTGCAAGGGTTTTTCAAGATATCGAAACTCACGGACTTGACGGTTATGGGTTCTGGCCACAACGGGGTACAGCCGATTCTATGACCGCATGAACACGTACCTCGATCGCTCGTGCGGGAAGCACGATGACCCCGAGGCGACATCCCGCGTGAGCCCTGGATGACTGCTAGACCCAGACGTGATGCATCACCTGAGGATTGGTTACCACCCAGAAGTCTTTAGTGTTTTTAACAACCCAGTGATACTTTCATGCATGCGCACGGTGAAAACAATCGTTTGAATAGCTATTTTGATGCAATACACCCGAATGGATGGAAGCATGCTCAACAATATCCGGTTTGACCTATCCGATTACTTGATCCACTTCTTCAGAGACGTCGATCTGAGCGGGCCTGAACACATCTTCTTCCCCGAGCATGCACGGTTCAACAACATCGCACATTCCGGAAAGCTCGACTCTCTCTTCTTGATGCGCTGCGCACTCAGGCACCACAAACTGTTTGCGACATGGTCATATCGCGGCGGTAGACCTACGATATACGGAACCTCCCCAGCCATCTGTTTTACCGACATGCCTTTAGCCGCGTTCATCCAGACGAGCAACGAGCGCCTGGCGAGAGGGGAAAATATCGGGCGCTACGCGTTTATGATTCCCAAGGCTGCCATGTTCGCAGAGGGTGCCCGCCCTGTAATTTATGGTCTTAGCGGTGAAGTACGTGAGCAGTCAGCAAATGGCGGCGACTTCCGCATTCTTGACCAACAGCTGATGCCACTTCGAGAGCAGTACCGTTATGTCGCCTACACCATCGGCGATGCTAGGCATATCGATTGGACACACGAGAGGGAGTGGCGTTGGCCTTATCGTGGCCACGACATGCACTGGAGTGATGACGGCGACATGGTTCAGACCTTGGCTGAGATGCCTGGTCTGGATCTAAGCCGTACATCCATTGAAGGGATGGGTGTAATCGTGAAAGACAGTATGGATGTCAAGAAGATCATCTACGATATTCTGACGCTCGTAGACTCTCAAATAATTCACAAATCAATGATCAGATTCGTCATCCCGCTCTGTGATATCGAGCGATTTGGCGACATTACAAATCCCGCCCGTGTATCTCACATCATCAATCAAAACTCTATCGACCTCTCACCTTTCTTCTCCATCACGCCGCAGCGCGCAAAGGAAATCTGCACAATAGTTGACAATATCATTAAAGACAATGTGGATAAGAGGCTCCACTCGGACAAGCATTGCGATGAAAGTTACGGAAAGTCATGGGTGTGGATTGCAGATAATCAATCTGAACTCGTGAGAGCCCTCATCGCGAAACGCAGACTAATTGTTAGCACTGAGGGTCGATATCTCTTGGATATCTCTGACTTCACAGATTTCTATATCATGCACGAGGAATTTTACTGCAAGAAGATAGCATTGGCGCTTGCGCGGGAATTTTATGTCAATGCAAGCTATTTCACAGTACGTGGGGCGACTGATTGTGATCACATCCCTAGCTACACCGGCCTCACGGAGAGGGATCATCCATTTTTCAATTCTACCATCGCTATGGATTGATAATTTTCAATTGCCTGGTGACCGCCTAAAAGAAGGTGGGTGATCGAGTTGTTGCCTGGTGCATCTGACTCCTCCGGCCTACTACTGTGTTGTGAGCCGTAGCCCCGCCTTCTACAAAGAGCAGGATAACGAGGCCCTAAGTAGCTATTGGGGTGCTCGTGACCTGGGCCATGATCCGCGTAAGAATCTGTGTGATTGTCGGGCATCCTAGTCCCGCAGGATCGACTGGAACCTTCACGGGCCAGCCGCACAGCGGGGCGGCGCACGACGCCCAGAGCAAGCCCTTCATAACCCACCCGCAAACCACTCGACGGGCGCTGAATCTTGCAGCACACGCTTGGAGCTCTGAATCAGCCTCTAAAATTCACAGATATCGACTCCTCACTATTCAAACGAAATTTTTTAGAGGTATAATCCCGTCATTCGAAACCCGAGAACCTCCATTCATGACCAAAACCCGCCAACCCACCATTCCCGAGCTGTTGATTCACCATGTCCCTCGCAACCTTGCCATGGGTATCGAGGACGCATTTGAAGCAGGTGCGCTCCGCGCGTACCTGGATACGAAAGACATGGACGACAACCACCGGAAGAATGCGCTGGGACAGATGCGGGCCTTCCGCATGAACGAGTCCTTTGAAGAGACGTTGCGTGCCGCCGACGCAGTCCATACGCCCCTCAAGGGTAACGGAGTCGTCTTGGGCCACGCCGGCATCTTCAAGTTCGGTCGGGTGAACATGTGCTCCACGCTGTGGAACAACATCCGACGGGGTGCTATTCGACGGCAGCTTGCAGAGGCAAACCAGGCCATGACGCAGCTGGTTCAGCCATCACTTTTTGCGCCGGAACCTATCACCTCCGGTACGTTCTTTTTCGTAGCGTGCTTCAGCGGCTCACTGACCCAACTGCCCGAAGCGCCTCTGGAAATTCACATCGCGGTACCAGATGCGAAAATGAAGGGTTGGCTTTTCCGAGAGCCTTTGAGTAAGTTCCTCGCTCGTTACGATGAAGCATCTGAGCAAATCGACAAGGCGAAGCCGAAACTCAAAACAGGCGTGCTCGAAACGGGCCTACCCGAAACAGGAAAAGATACAGAATCATGAGTCGTGGAATCACAGGGTTTGAGTCGGGGCGGCTGGTACAAGCGCTCGCGGCTCGCGGCCTTTCTCAAGTCGCACTGGCAAGCATGGTGGGGGTCTCCCCTGCCACGATTAGCAAGTGGAAAAGCGGGCAGCAGTGTCCCGAGGCCGAAGCCTTGGCCAATCTCTCCAAAGTCATCAATGTTACCCCGGAGTGGTTCACCCGCCCTTTACCTGAGAAGTGCTCTCTTCCCTTGTTCCGAAGCAATGCCTCGGCGCATGCCAGCGCACGAACAATGCTCGAAGCACGCCTTGAGTGGGCGCAGGACATCGCAATTGCGCTGGGTGAGTTCGTGGATTTTCCCGATGTGAATCTGCCCAAGCGTACCTTCAAGGATCCTGAGCAGATCACCAATGCCGATATCGAAGAAGCTGCCGATGAATGTCGCGAGCTTTGGGGCCTGGGTCGACGTGCAATACCTGACCTGGCAATGGCGGTTGAAGGCGCCGGTGTTATCTTGGTGCGCGAGGAAACCGGCGTTGCAACCATCGAGGGGCTGTCGGCATGGAGTGAGGTGTTGAACCGCCCACTCGTGCTGCTTTCCGCTGACAAGCAAAACGGCTTCCGCAGTCGCTTCGACTTAGCCCATGAGCTTGGCCATCTGATCCTGCACAAAGGAATTGAGCGATCGACTGACCCTGTTCGTCACAAAATGATGGAAGACCAGGCGCACCGTTTCGCGGGTGCTTTCCTGCTGCCTGCAGAGACGTTCGCCGCCGAAGTCAGGAGCCCAGTTACACTCGACAGCCTATTGCTGCTCAAGCAACGCTGGGGCGTTTCTGTGGCTGCCATGGTCATGCGTCTCTGGGCATTGAAGGTGATCGATGATGATGCAAAGGGTCTGCTTTTCAAGCGTCGCTCAGCTCGCTGGGGCGTCAAAGCGGAACCAGGTGATGAAGGTCGCGCACCTGAACAACCTCGCCTCCTCAAACGCACCATCGAGCTGCTGGCCTCCTCAGGCGTTTTGCCTGTGAACGGCGTCGCTGCCTACATCGGGTTAGCAGCAACGGATATCGAGATGCTGACAGGCTTGCCCAACCGCTACCTCAGTGGCATTGCTGAGGTGGTGCACTTGGCCAAGCTTAAGAGTAACAGTACCTCCGTGACTCCCGTGACTGTTGTTCACAACGCACCAGATGCAGGGATAGTGGTTCCGTTCAATCGCGGCAAATGATTGCTCACGGAGGCCAGTCTTGGCCTCCGCTGTTCAACCCCCGCAGGCGCTGATGTGGCATGTACCTCGGGAAATACTGCCCAAGCGCCACTGGCCTCATCTCATGCACTCCTGCCGGTCTGACTAACACAGAGCCATCTGTTCGGCTTGGCATATCACCCCCTAGCCCCAAGCCAATGCCGCGATTATCCAGAACCTCTTAACCTACATTGATCAAATAGGGTGAACAGAAATGGGACGCAAGTGGCTCACTCAAGAGCGACGGACTAGATAACAGCATCTCTTCTTTGCGAGAAAATGGAGGGCTGCTGCTGGTGGACTGGCCTGTGATCCCATCCAGCGCAGCGATCTAACTTCATCCTACGCCTCCATCGGTCTCCGCATTTCTCAGTCCGGCCTACGCAGCCCACATGGAGGTTGCGATTATCTCCAAGGTGGACTTCACGTGACTTACACCGTGATCAGTCGGCCCATTCAAGCCTGATGAAATCCTCGATGCTTTTTGCCCGAGCTAGAACCATATCTTCTGTCCAAGAACCAGCCTCATGAAGCTGGTGGCCGACATGGATCGTTGCAATCAATCCGCAGCTTCGGTAGACGTCGATCTTTTCAACTGGAGGTTTCGCTTTGAGTGAAGAATTTGTTCCAGGTGGCAGCATCGTTAAATTCCCGAGGTGATGCGTCCACTCGGCGCCACTGCTTTGTGGTGCAATATGCTCGATGGAGTTAGCGGCATCCTGCTCCCATATCTTGCCCCACTGACTCTCATTGAGCTTCTGCCCCGCGAGCTTTGCCAGGTGCTCGTCATAACGGTTCAGCACATAGCGGAGCTGATTTTGCCAGCCTTCGTAGCTGCTTACCCAATCAATATTGTTCAAGACCTCGTCAATCGAATAACCTTTGGAGAGTTTTTCTAGCCCACTGAGAATTTGGTCTTTATCCAGGTTGCTGCGGTAGATTTCATAACCAAGACGGATGTATTCCCCAACCTTGTGACGGCTATCCCGGCCCGCCAGCTCGTAGATTCTGAACGTGGCGCGCTCCCATTTACCCAGCAGCTTGTGCTCTGTCTTCTTGTCGAATTTCCTCAGGAGGATCACTGCTGCGACAACCCCATGATCACCAGGGTCAAGCGAGTGCTTCAGACCTAGGCTCTGTACGAAAAGAGATGTCGCAAACACCGCATGGAACAAGCCAGTGAGACCATAGCGGCATAGCTTTTCGCGAGCTTGTCGAAGCGTGTCACGATGCGGCGGTTCTCTTTCAGCCAGCCAAACATGCGCTCGATGATGTTGCGCTGTCGGTATTTGGGCCGATCAAACAGTCTGGGTAAGCCGGGCTTGGGTTTGCGTTTCATTGAGCGCATCGGGATGACGGGTTGCATTCGATACTGGTCGCAGTACCGGCGAAGCGCTTCGGCGTCGTAGCCTTTGTCGGCCAGCAGCCATTTGCAGCGCTTGCGCGGACGACCTCGTTGGCTTGATGGAATGCTGACGTCGTCCAGCAGTGGCTGGGCGTAGCTAATGTCACTGGCTTGACCGCCAGAGAGGAGAAAACGCAGCGGTGTCCCGTTAGCGTCGCAGAGCATGTGGATTTTGGTTGTCAGGCCACCGCGACTGCGGCCTAGAGCGTGATCGGCAGGCTCGTCAGGCCCCCTTTTTTCCCGGCGCCAGAAGAGGCTCGGGTTGCGCGTACAGCAGTTGAGTCGATCATCCAGGTTTGCAAATCGATCAAGCCTTGCTCATTCAATCTCAGGTGCAAGCGTTTGAGCATCTGATCGAATGTGCCCTGGTTTCGCCAACCCCGGAACCGTTGATACACCGTTGACCATGGGCCGAAGCGTTCCGGCATATCTCGCCATGCAGCGCCCGAACATAGCACCCAGAGCACGCCATCGAGCATCAGGCGGTCGCTCAGGCGGGGCCGCCCCCGGCCATGGGTTTCAGTGAAGAGATCGGCGACCACAGTCCAGGCCTCATCCGAGAGTTCGTAACGCTTTGCCATCACAGAATTCCTTTCCGTAGATGGCCGGGAACCCTACAGAATTTCAGCGTCCCAAGGGCGCCGATTGGGTTTCTCGGGATTTCGTACAGAGCCTAGGGTTCGCTAGCGGGCTAGGCTCAGGTAGAGCAACGCCATAAACAATTGAATAGAAACTCTAGCGCCAACCTATCTAAAGAGCGGATATGAACAGTAATTTTTACCTGGAGCTTGGCCAGATGGTGGAGGACGCCATCACCCAGCTCAATTCACTGGGCACAAATGGTAACGTCCAAGTGATTTTTGACGCGATACGCTCGGTAGGTACTGCCTGCCTCGACGGTGACAAACTCCAGTCATCGCTGCGCGAAGACTTGGGCCTCAAACGAGTCCATGCCTTCCAGAGCGCAGTCTTCACCCTGGTAAGGTTGAGCACGCTAGCCCATGGAGCAAACGCTAACTCCGGCACCTCAAGCGCCCTCCATAGAGTCAAAATCGATACAACTCAACTTCTGCAAGAAGCCCAGGCTCGCGAAATCGTTAGCAAGGAGACTGCGTCGGAATCCATACCCATGGCGCGAAATGCATTCGTAAACCCGCTCCGAATAGACGCTCTCAAAGAACTGCCAAAAGGTGAGCTTGACCCCAAACGACTCATCAGGCTCCTAGAGGAGCTGAACCATGCACATGCATCTGAATCGCACATGGCGACAGCGATGCTGGTGCGAGCTATCACCGACCACATTCCGCCCGTGTTCAGTTTCAAAACCTTCACGGAGTTCGCGAATAATTACAGTGGGTATAAATCTTTCAAAGAGCAGATGCTGCAGTTGCAGAACTCCTTGCGCCATGTAGCAAACGGATACCTCCACAACCCGATTAGAAAGTCGGAAGACTTGCCAACAGAGCAGCAGGTGGATTTCCGAAGCCCGCTCGACTCGCTTCTGAGCGAGGTGATACGGGTTCTCCAAACCCGCTCTTGACTGCTATCTAATGCCAATTGACGTATCCAGCTCGGCTTATGACCAGGCGCGTTCCAAACCGGGCTATTCTCAACAGGTAATTTTTCCAGAGGCGCGTACCCCACATGTGGTTTCACCCTTTCGACTTGGAAAGCCTGGCTTCTTCAGCCGTAGAAGCGCTTAAGCAACGCGGTGATGCACGGGCAATCGCCGTGCTGGTTGCTGGAGATATCACTGCCGATCTGGCCAATTCGGATTTCGGAATCAACTACTGGGAGCTGATGATCGCTCTGCCCGTCTCGCTCTATTACGCGATGAGTGAGAGCGAGCGCGAGGCCACTGCAGCAGCCATTGCTGAGGTGGTCGCTCCGTTCTATGCCACCTCCCCGAAAAACGGTCTGGAGCGAATCCTGTTGGCTCCTAAATTGCTCGAAGCACACGACGGTTGGCGAGAAGAAGCGCTGCGGTATGTCAAAGGCGAAGGGGTTACCAATCAGGGGCGCGTACGTAGCGACAACATTGCCTCCCTGCAGCACCAAGGGCTTCTGTTCCGATCCAAGGCGGAACTGACCCTCTTCACTGCACTAATCAGAGCAAAACTTCCAGTAGCTCCCCTGCCCGTCTTTGTGAGGGTAGGGAAAAGCTACAACCGGTTGGAGCCTGATTTCGTAGTGATCTACAAAGGACTGACCTTCATCATCGAGGTCGACGGTGACACCTATCACCGAGAACTTCCGGCAGAAGCAGACAAAAGACTGGTGCCCCTGACCTATGAGGGTGTCGAAGTTCGCAGGGTCAGAGCGGCTGAGGTTGCCAGTGACGCCGCAGCAGATCAGGTTGTCCGGGAGCTAATGGAGTTCATGAGCAGCCGTAAAGCCGCTCGGTGACCGGCTGCACTACAGATTGACATCCCTGGCCAGGCGATCCTCCAACAGGATTTCACTGGCCACGCCGGCTTCAATCAGATGCCGCTGAAGGAAGTTTCGCAAATGATCCTTCAGATGGGTTCGTAAACTGACGTAGCTCTGCGACTGATCCTGCTGAGCCAAGTCATGCTGAAAAAGGACTTCGGCCAGTGTACCTGTATTGGCTGAACCAATCTGCGATGCGTATAACCGCACTAATTGGTCGAAGCCAGGTCTGCGTCGATAGCAGCGAATCGCCTCTGCAAGAACATCGCGCATTCCATCGCCAAAATGATCTCGGGCGCATTTCCAAACCAAAACCTCACACCTGAGATCAACCTCTCGCATCTAAATCGTCCGACAATCCTACAAAAAATTTTTTGGCCTTAGGTTTTTGAGACCAAGATGAAAAGCAGCGGCCTAAAGGCCGTATACATCGACCTCCCCCTACACCAGGTGAGCAGGCGCTAGGGCGTCATCAGCATCACGACTCAGCATCGGATAGAGGCCAGAATCAAGAGCTAAAAAGCATCCCCGAGATCCGGTTCATACTGCCGTTTTTTCGGAGAGCCGAGATCTCTGCTTTTCTTTTGCCCTCAAATAATAAAACTCCGTCCCGAAAAAAATTTTTATAGGGGTGCCTGACCGTTTTCAGTCTAAAAATGTGACGCCAATCACAAAAATGCCGAATTATTTTCGATTTTCAGCCGTTGGGACAACCATGCCCCCCTTTCCTCCACACTTCATTACCGCAGCTTCAGGCTCAATTCCGATCAAGCTTAAACGCCTCGTTTGCCACCGTTTTTTCGCCGTTGGATACTCTCTGCAGCACGGCGCTCAGCACGATTTCCTGGCCCACCACCAAACCTTGGGCGTCCCGTGGCGAGCATCACCCCCCAGCGTACTGGCAGACAGCTTGAGCCTCAAAGCTTGCAGTTTCCTGGCAAGACAAAGCCGCTGGTGAAAGCCGAGCATCTGCATACGCTCAACTAGGGCCGCCGACATCCGCAGCAGAATGCAAGAAGTCTGATAACGCATGGAGTACATCTGTACTCCTCGTAGTGAAATGCGTAGGTGGTCGCCGCGTATGCTTAGGTTGGCTACCTCTGCGCCCGTGGCAAACCTTCTCTATCACCTGCGGCACATGCTTCTAGCGTGGGCCAGCAGCCACGCTGGCTCGGGTTCATGCGAATCACACCACACATTTTCGACAACTCCCTAAGCGCCGGCATTGATATATGCTTGCGGGCTCCGCGCCCACCCAGCACGTAAACCATTTCCTCAGCCTCAAAAAAGCAGTCTTCGTACTGCCTCAGGAACCCCGTCAGCAGAACACCACCCTGCCTTACGCCTCTGGTGTCAAACATTACGCGCTGCGCGTAGAGCAAGACCGGCTGTAAATCCCTGGCACTGATGAGCTTCTGGTCACCCTCACTTGCCATGACGTCCAAAATTAACCACTCTCGCACCACGCAGTACTGTTGACCTGCAAATTCCTCCCGTGCCGCTGCTAGCAACGGTTCATCAGCAAGACCAGACCCCATCAGCATGCGCGCAGCACCATAAAACACATCTTCCAACAACTCGTTCACCACTCCACCTCAGCTCTTGCGCTCTTGATCTTGGGCGCGGTCTACTTCCCGAATGCGTTTGCGCATCGCTTTGCTCACCGCAGCCTCTGTTTCCTCATACATCCGCCCTCAACGCGTTGAGCAGATGCGTGATCATCATGTTCCTGAGCTCATCCAGTGCTGCTGCATCGATGGCGGGGCCAGCTGTGGGCACACCTGAAACTATGTTTATCAACCAGCTTTGAACCCAGATCATTGCAGCGCATAGAAAGGGCCCAGCTCGCCGTTTTGGTAGTACCAATGAGCAACCACATAGAGCCCTCCAGTATCCGCCTCGATGACCAGGTAGCCGGCCCGCTGAAATCGACATGCGATAGGCGGCGTATGGGATGGAAGCCCCTCCGGAAAATCATGTCGGTGATCGCAAAACATCAGGCCGGTCATTCGCCCTCCCCTCTCTAAGGCACAGGCCAAAAAGCCAACAATCGCCTTATCAGGAATCGCGTCCTTTGCACGCTGAATGACCCTGGGCAACCGAAAGAAACGACTGTTTTCTCGGGTCGCGCCAAACGTCTTGATCATGTAACTCCCGTAGGCCTCGATCAGCTCCTTGCTCATTTCATATTCTCGGCACTCGAATAAGCCGTAAATTGGTTCGCTCACATCTGCTTCCAGACTCCGCCGGTCACTGCCATGCCTGCTAAGCAGAAAGGCGGTCAGCCAGGCGGGCAAACCAAAAATCCGAATATGCAAAATATACGGTGTAGAGCCGGAACACGCAACATGGCTACATACTCGCCTTTGGGCGATGATCTCTGATGGACAACAAGCTCGCGTTTGCAGCTGCGCTACGGGCTGTGCGCGCAACAAAAGGGCTCACCCAGGAAATGGTCGCCCGCTTCACCAGCCGGCCTTATGTGGGACGCTTGGAGAAAGGAGAGTCCAGTCCTTCATTGGACAAGCTCCAGGCGCTCAGCGAAGCCATGGATGTCAGCCCCTTGACGCTGCTCGCGCTGTCCATGGCCATGCAGGATGATCAGCCTCTCGCTGCAATCACGTCGCGCCTAAAGCAGGAGCTTGCCGCGTTCGAAAAAGCTGGCGGAATGAAAGTGCTTCGTGAGCAGGTCATCAACGGCGAACTGATTCCAAGACCTACGGGTCTGCCAGTGAATGCCGACAACCTTGCCGAGGTGCAGCGCCATAAACAGGCAGGCTACACACAAACGGAGACTGCCGACCGTTTGGGGCTCAGCACATCGACTGTGCATGACCTTTGGAGGCGGGAAAAGTAAGTCTCTGACTTACCCAACGATTAGTTGCTGAATCGATTACTGCAGACAGCACGCCAAGCCCCGAGGGCTTGGCATGCGTCGATGCTAGGTTTTCGAGGCCTCCGCTGAGGCCTCCGCGTCAACGAGCACTTGCTCCGGCATAGGCTTCTCACCCTCCACCTCGCTTTCAGCTGCCTGGGCCTTCTGTAGCTCGGCCTTCAGTTGCTTGGCTTTTTCCCGTTCAGCTTTTTTCTCAGCATTGAGGAGATCCTTCAACATACTTTTGAACATGGATTCCTTCGCAAAAGCCTGGTAAAGCTTCGGTGCCTTTTTCTTAAGCTTCGCCACGGCAACTGCCATCGCCTTTCTAAGCTCCTCTGAATAATCGTAACGGGCAATCTGCTTTGCCCGACTTTCCAGGTAAGCAAGCACGTCACCGGTTTCACCTGAATGCTCGTTGAGGTGTACCAGGATACCCATCAATTTACCGACTTCAGCAGTATTGGCTGGGGAAATATCGACGATTAGGTGGCCGAGATCCTTCAGAAGCCATGCCGCTGGCTCCGGAATACTACTCTCGTTGTAGACGATACTGCGAAGTTCGGTGCCCAAGAAATTGATTTGCACTTCATCATTCACAGCAAGCAGTGTGTTGATACAACTCACTGCTTTCGCACAGCTATCCGCCTCCAGCTCCCCGGAAACAATTTTTCTGAGAATACCGAGAACACAGGCGCGATAAGAAGAACCCAGAGCAAACTTATCTTGCTTAAGAGCCCATTCAATAAGTGGCTCGTGATTACCGCTATCACTGAGCAGAATGAGCTCCCACTCCTCAACACTGAGATCATCAGAGCCATAAAATTCACGCACACGCTTCTTGAAATCGTCGAACTGGGCATCCGGACTCTGGATAATTCGATCAACAAACTCGTGCTCAAAACTATCGATCACATCAAGATTAGCTTTGAAGTTATGCTCCCAGTCATCTATCCAGTCAAACAGATCTTGCTTATCAACTCCATACGGTGCTACTGCACAAGCGATCTTGCTAAAGTTTCGCGCCACGTAGCCTGAATCGAGCTTCCACATTGCACGATCACTGATAGCCCAAGCTAACACCTTGGATAGGGTTTTTCCGACGTCCGGATGGTCAAGACCGCTAGTCAGCACATCAGTGTAAACCATGCCACGGAATAACAGCTTGAATGCTTCACTTTCCACAACAGCATTCAGATTTTCTACACGAGCCAAATCTTCGAGCTTCTTGGCATGCATCAAAATCACGGCCACTGCAGCATTTTGATTGGTGGTTTTCCCTTCAAACGTGTGACTGAGAATTTGGGAAATGGCGGACTCAGGAAGCTTTCCTGCCAGGGCAAGCGCAAACAAAACAGGCTCATTATTAGGCTCCAAACTCAGCAGCTGCAACAGCTGCGAAAGTTTATCCTCACCTAGTGGAAACTTAGATTCATTACCAAACTTAACGTCACCACATTGAACTCTCAGCAGCGCGATCCGCTGCACATCTGATATTGGCAGGATTTTCTCAGATCCTGGCAATGCAACAATGTACCTATAAACATTTTTAAAGCCTGTGTCCGTAAAATTAAAGCTATCCACACCAACTGCCTTTAAATCACCACACTCAGAAAAAACATGCGCGAAGTAGGCTGCACCATTGGTATAGACATTAACGGGCTCAAAGCCTAACGCATCAATGAAGCGATCGTAGTCCTTCAACCGATTACGCTTCAGCTCAAGCGTATCAGCCTGGATCGCGTCATTTACGTCTATCCGGAAGGCCTTGGCCAAGTCGTCCCTGAGCCATTCCAGACCAACCGTGCTTAAGCCAGCAAGACGACAGGTCTTGAGCGCGTTGAAAAACTCTTCCGCCTCCTCGGGTATTCCGCCTTGGAACGTTTTTCCTTCTCCGTTCAGCAAGGAAATAATGCTCTTAAGATCACCCTCAGGTAGCTTCTCGGAAGCGGCAGCCAAGACCCGAATCAAATCAGGGTTATAGGTTTCTTCAGAGAGGTAGCGTTTGAGAGCATCTTTGAAGCCAAACGCTGATACGAGGTCTGCAAAGCGTTCACCATCAACCTCTTTGACAGCCGACGCTAAAGGCTCGTCAATCAACTCAGCGATTGCAATGGTTTTATTGGTCAGGAAATGTATCTGAAGGAACTGAATCTGCCAGCCATTTTCAAGATCAGAGCCGGCATGGCGCTCCAACAGTCTCTTCGTCGCAACCAGGTCTGAATCATTGAAATCTGGATGAGCATCTTTAAAGGCTTGGGATAACCCATCCGCCCTGACCACCTCCGACAGGGATAGCTCATCATACTTACAGAGCAGCAAATACGCACCGATACATACAATATCGATGTGATC
Source organism: Pseudomonas sp. OG7 (assembly GCF_014192825.1). NCBI lineage: Bacteria > Pseudomonadati > Pseudomonadota > Gammaproteobacteria > Pseudomonadales > Pseudomonadaceae > Pseudomonas > Pseudomonas sp. OG7. The sequence goes on from NZ_JACHYK010000008.1 coordinate 24,984, forward strand.
ACCCAGAGTGAGCGAGGTTGTAGCAATATCGTTTATAAAGCGCTTCTGTAGCCGAGGCGTCACCAACTTTCCTTTCATCGGACTATGACGCTGCAAAAGCAGAGCGCACTTTTCTGCAATGTCCCGTTGATCGTCAGGGTACGTACTCTGCCAAAGCTGGTAGAAACCGTCTTTCCACCCTGCTGTGACAATAGGAGGAGCTCTAAATACAACTGGAAATTTTTTCGCGATGAAGTCACGCGAATCGTAGGTTCGTTCGTGATCAGGTGCGAGGTATTTAGCTACCTTGTTAGAGCAGAACGGGACAATCACGGTAAGATTATTTTCTGCAGAAACCCATGTAAAGATTTCCAGGTCGCTCCAAACTGCCCTCAAGCTGTCCTTGGGCAGGCGATCAAGGTTGTCCAGGATCACAACGTAGTGCAGATCCCCTATGAGTTTTAGATCATCCTCCAGAGTACGCTTTAGATCCAGAGGCGTTACCTCCTTGGCAACCTTGATCTTCTCTGTAATCGTGTCATCCGAGCCTCCTTTGAAGAGATGGAAGATACTCCAAGGCTGATCGCCAACTTTCGTATTTTTTAGCCTATGGTGCGCAACAATCAAAACCACCAAAGGACTCACAAGAGAGATGATATGAAGTATGATCCATGCGATCACTGGATCCTTCATTTTGGTTATTGCAAAAAGCTCCTTGAAAGAGCTTGTAGAGAAGAACAGCGCAACAACCAAGATGAGCGCCCAGGAACTCACTCGACTAATGGTTTTTTTGGTATACGTAAACTGCCTACCTAACGCGCGATCCCTGCTATCCCGCAGTGACTCTTTGACTTCCTCATCAGAGCCAACTTTCTCGATAAGCTCTTCGGTAAAAAGTTCAATGAAATTACTTTTTATTGACCCTTGATAATTCTGCTCACAGTCAAAAAACCAGACTTTGTATTTTTCATCAACATTGCCGAGCTTTTGCTTTAGCATCGTCAAAATTGAGCTTTTGCCCGATCCGAACTCTCCGTCAAGACCGATGACCCTGGAATTGTCTTCATCGGCAATGTAACCGCACATCGCCGCCGCCACCTTGTCGTGGCTACCACCAGGAAAAACGTCTAAATCAGACGGATGCTCATTCTGGAAGGATATGCGTGACACGGAAAATCCTTTTAGAGTCAGAGATGCTGCTCAAAATAGCACAACACCCTCAGACAAGTGGCCATTTGCCTCCTCTCCCTAGAAAGCTAACCTGCGGGTCTTCGAGCGCTTGCTTTCCATCGCATCAATCGCCTCAGGCTACCCCGAGGTTCCTCTCTCCGATCGCCATCAAACGTCCTGACCGGTCTCCAGAAAAGAACGGGGGAAGCTACTCTTGGGCAGCTTCATGACGCTGGCAATTTACCGAAAATGCAGCTTCACCCCCGGCAACGAACAGCCGATCGTTGACACTCAGAAGCACATACAAGCCTTAGATAGATCTCGTACTTCATCACTTACCAGAAGCCTGGAGTGTGTCAGCGGCCTCCACCCCTGCTGCCTTTGGGCAATTCTTCCACCGGTAGACATAATCGAGAAACTCTCGATGCGCAGTTCGTTGTAGCCGCCAACTGCTCAGGTTAAGCAGGTTGGCGCGATGCTGAGCCGTAGTCACCACCAAACGCCTCTCGGCCCTTGAAACGCCCACGAAGAACGCACAGCGAACCTCGTGCTGATCCCTGCCCCAGTAAGCTTGATCTTCGACCCCCAGTAGCACCACGGTGTCGAATTCCAATCCCTTACTCTTGTGTACCGTGAGAATCCGGATCGACTGATCATCAGACAGCTGCGCCAACGCTTTGAGCAGGTCAGGCTCTTTGGCCAGCGCTTCATCGATGTACTTTTTCACATCGCGAATCACCTCTTTGAGCCGCTCCCTGGACTCATAATCATGCGAAAGTCCAGTCAGAAGACTGACGCCGACCATTGACAGAAACTCCTTCAACAGCACCCAGCGCTGGTCATAACACTTCGAGGCGAGATCTAGCGCAGCTGACTTACGAGCCTCCTTGATGAATCGTCCCCAATTCGTGCGCAGTGCTCCATCCGTATCATCTTCCGAAGGAATTAGACGGTGCATCAAGCGCGTCCAGGCCCTTGGCTCACGTACGCCATACACACAGAGCAAGTAATCAACCACGACCAATGCCATAGGCTCCGTCGCGATGTCTTGAAACTGGCTTTCGTTTCGGTAACCGATCCCCCAGCTGTCCAACGCTGTCGTCAGCCTCACCGTGTAGGCTTCCGGTTGATTACGCACCAAGATTGCGATTCTGGCCGGCGCTATGCCCTCGCCGTTGATCCAGCTGGCGATTTGCCCAGCCAGGCTCAAAGCCTCATCCTCACAGCTCAGGTAAGCCTGCACATGGACTTCCCCACCGTCCCCGGTGAGCAAATCAGGCGGCATCTCAGAACCAGGATCAAGGACTTTTATGATCTCGCTCTGAAGACGGAGAAGCTGCGGTTGCGACCTGAAGTTGCGATAAATGTTGAGGTGCAATGCCGAGAAGTCATGCTCGAAACGTCCGAAAACACCGTCCAAGGCGCCTGCCCAACCCATGATCTTCTGCTTTTCATCCCCTACAGCCGTTAACCGGCGCCCCGATCCGGCAAACAGTCGGTACAGCAGTCCATACTGCTCATCCGTGCAGTCCTGAAACTCGTCTAGGAACACATCACTGTAGGTTTGCCGGATGGCGGTGACGGCCAAAGGATAGGCATCAAGTATCTTGATCGCCAACGGAATCAGCGCCCCGAACTCCGTCTGCTCAGGGTGCGCCTTCCCTTTCACGACCAACTTGTAGCCAACGTTCAGCGCATCTTCACCTGTCAGCACAGGGCGAAAGCGATCAACGATGCGTTTGGCCAACGCATGAAACGTATAGCTATCGAAGCGACCGGCGTAATCCGCGCCACATCGCCTGAACACTCGTTCACGCAAATTGTTGCTGGCATCCACCTTGAAGGCGATGGCCAAAATTCGCTTGGGGTAGCGGCAGGCGCCTGTCGTCAGCAGAAAATCCGCCCGCTGAGCCAGTAACTCAGACTTCCCTGAGCCCGGGCCGGCAGTCAACGCCACACATCCCTGCAACTCCCGTACGGTTGTTTCGGCATTGGGCTCCAGCACAATGCCCTCAGACGATCGCCACTCCTCAGGCCTTATCATTCGTGAAGCGCCTCCACTCGCATGATTACATGGTCAACCAAACGCGACAGGGAGGCAGGCATTGCCTTGTAGAGTTCGTCGTTTGAGAGCTTCGACAGCGCTTCGAGATGGGACTTGGGCTTACTGTCCAACTTGAACAGCTTGTGATAGGCGATGAAATGCTTGCGCTGCAACGGTGTGTATTGGGTTGGCTTGAAACAGCTCTCCCCAAGCACCGATTTCACCTGGTTGACCTTCGGCAATACCAAGTCCGTTGGTGATAGGCCAAACGCCTTGGGAAAAGCCACCAGCATGGAAAAATCCAAATCCATGGGTGATGAGAAAAACACGCCCAGCGGTTCGAGATCCTGAACGTAGTTCTTGTACTTGGGGTTTTTTTCTATATCCAGCAGCAGGTATGTAGGGTTGTCCCATTTGGGCAACGTGACCACTTGGTCGTCCGGCAGATATGCCACAGAGGGACGATGCTTGATCAGCTCATTCGCCACGTATTTGATACGCCCCCATCCGCCCCCATGCCGACCGACATCCAGATCCAACAGCGTCACATAAGGAATGTTCAGCCCGCTCAATAGCCGCCAGAAGTGGTTAACGTGTCGACCACCGAGTGGAGCGATCGTCACCGCCGCTTCATCAACCATCAGCCCCTTGGCGGCCAGCAGACGTGGAAGCACGATCTCCTCACTATCACCCTCCCCCAAGATCACCAGACGAGAGAAATACACCTCAGGGAATGCCTGCACGGCCTCCCTCACGAACTTGTACGATTCGCCAGTGGTGTCTGGCGGCATCGTAATGGTTGAGACTACAGTGCACCGCTCGTCATTGAGCCTCAGGTAACGGATATCGGTCGGCTCGACGCGTCGCAGCATTGAGGGTGCATGCGTGGCGATCAGCGCTTGCGCATCGAACGCATTTGGGTCACTCACCAGCGTTTTCAGCGAAGACACGATGCGTCCAAGGTAGTGCGGTGACAGACTGTTTTCAGGCTCTTCAAGTGCAATGATCGTAAAGACAGCTGGTCTCAGCTTTTCAATGTCGAACGACTCGTCATCTCCGCCAAGCACAGACCGCCCGATTGCTTGAGAGGAAAGCACCAATGTCAGGTACAACATCGATTTCTGGCCGTCACTCAACCTCGAAAAGTCGACCTGCTGCTCGCCATGCCCAGGTGTGAAGGACACCGATAAATGCCGGAGCAGTGACTCGATCTCGGTAGCAACGAAAGTCAGGCTCGGATCTTTGAAAAACTTGCCTTTGTGCAATGCCTTCCAAGCCTTGGTAATCCCGTCGCCAAGGCTAACGACGGAGCGGTTGTCACGCAGGCTCTGCGAGATATCGGTAGTCAATTGGCTGATCTTTTCGCGCTGATCTGTCCAGTTCACCGCACGGAGCAAACGGCCCAATAACGCATTCGCACCATACGTGATGTGCTCGGCGGGATCCCGACGCGCCGGCAGGTAATGTACCTGGATCTGGGTTCGCTCATCGCGCGGGACGGGTACCGTCTCGATAGGGCTGCCGTTCTCGTCAGCATCCAGGACATAGCGCAAACTTTGCTCAATCTCCTCATCGATACCGATAGAGGCGTCCAGGCGATACCTGACCCGTGGAACTCCTTCAAGGTCGTCCAGTCGCATGTGGCCGAAGTGACACGGGATGGTCGGATGTTCATTTCCGCCGTCCGCCAACTCAGGAAAATGGAAGTCGGCCTCGATCCAAAGCGCCCGTTCTGTCGGCACATCTTCCTCGTCATGCGGGACGAAAAAGTCAGATCTTCGGAGTCGTCGTTGATTGGAGTCAAATGAAAACAGGCGGCACAACGCCTGCAACGTTGCGGTCTTGCCGGAGCCGTTTGGCCCGATGAGGAAGGTAAGACTCTCCAGATCAATCGTCACTGGCGTCACGCCAAACGACTGGAAACCACAGACGCGAATGTACTTGAGCTTCACGACACGAATCCCTTCAGACTGACCACGCTCAGCAGCCTGGGAACTCAGGCCTGCCGTTTGAAATGACGCTGCAGCGGGCCAATCCTAGCCCAGGCAATCGTCTCGTGGTAGCCAGACAATGGCACACCTTGTAACTGGGTTTACACACGCCAAGTCAGGCCATACCTGTGCAGGGCCAATGCTGAAAGCGATCCTCCTGCTGCCGTTAGCCACCGTTAGAAAACTCGCTCTCCGGTCAAGCTTGCATCAAACTTCGATGGCGAAGTCTGGTGAAAACCCTGTTCGCTCGCCCGGATAACCGCGCGGATTCGAGATAACCCGGCAGCCTGAAACCACTGCATCAACTGCGTGATGGGTATGGCCGAAGATCCAGACGTCAGCCTCTGCAACCAACTCAAGCCATTCATTGCAATACGCGGCAGCCAGATGCCCCTCGTGACCATTGCCAGCTAGCTCTGGCAGAGGGCAATGATGCGTGACCACGACGCTGCGCCCCTCAAATCCTTTGGCAAGCTCTGTGGCCAAAAATTTTCGCGCGACGATGTTACGAGCGATCAGGTCAGCAGGACGCAGCTTGCGGTAACTCTCGCTTATACGGATGTACTTGAAGTCGCTCATCCACTCCGCGCACACCCTCATTGCAGCTTTGTAATCGCCCGTAGCCGTAAAATCTGTCCAGCCGGTTGCGACCAGAAACCTGGTATCGCCGAGGATCAGGGACTGGTTGTCCAGGACGTGTACATGATCCGCCGCCGCCTCGCGCATCTTCACTAGCGTTCGATCCAGGTGACCTTGGTAAAACTCGTGGTTACCTGGGGTATAAATTACCGGGCAGCTGAACGTCTCATTGGCCCATTTGACGCCCCTGACCCTGGTCGAAATATCTCCGGCCAAGATCACCACATCTGCATCATGAGCAGGGGGCTCGAAGGGTGCGAACTCGGTATGCAAGTCGGAATAAATCAGCAGTTTCATGCCTGCAATGTCGCCTTCTCAGAAAGCTCAATAACCTCAGAACCGGCATTCAGGCCTCGCCAAAACCCTCGCAAAATCCGCCAGAAATTCCACCAATAGAAACTATATAATTCATTTCCGGATCACGCAACGCCCTGGCATCCAAAGGCCAGCTGGCAAGCTTCGACCAGAGACGCATCGGATGACGCTAGAGATTATGTCAGGCGCTTGGGATTTGAACTCGTGCACCAACAGGAGATGAAAGCGGGCCGAGCCAATAGCTAATGCGCCAGACCGGCATATGCGCAAGCAGAGCTCGCTGGCGTGAGAATGGAAGCCCGAAGTGCCAAAATTAGGCGGAGCCGGGCTTGGTTCACGTGAGCCGTACCGCAGCCCACGCCCCCTCCTCTCGGAAAAAATCGATTACAGCGATTGGCCACCACAGACGACCAGGGTCGGCTAGTTCAGTGCTATGCCACCTGTGGGCTGGTCGTACCCGTCCTGCAGCAGGCTCTTGGCTGCGCAATGGCAAAATGCTACCCTGACAGGGTCAGCGCGTTGTGAAGGACGGGTGGAGCAGTCTACAGTCGTCCTGCGCTAAGACACTGATTTGATGGCATTTTGGGGCACCGTTACAGATCCGATCCTAGGTTTTGATTGCATTTCAATACCAAGTGATGTGAGAATCGAGGTGCAGGAAGCCACATGAAGTGCTTAGCTGCCCCTATTTTACGTGAGGAATACATTATGAAGCCAAAACTTGAATTGATTGCTAAAGAGATCGATTTGGGATTCATGTGATCTAGACCTTGCCAGAGGCAACTAAGCGCCAACCCTTCGGGTGGCGCTTTTTTTATGGACAAAATTTAATGATTTTCAATCTAGTCAATAAATATAAATATTTTCTCCCAGCCATTTATGGCGTTATCGGCGTTGTGCTCTGCGGCGTATTGATTGCGTTCTTCTGCGCTCAGATAAATTGTGAAAAATGTTCGCTTGCCACTATCAATCCATCTGTTTTCCTGATGCCTCTTCTTGCGTACGCAAGTATCGGCTTAGTTGGACTTACAATCGGCTTTACCCGTAAGACGGCGAGCGAAAAGAATGCCTTGGATTTTGACAAAATCAGGAGCGAACTTAACGACGCTTTCAGCATTATCGCGATAGTGCGCAAGAAGCTGGCCGCCCACGATTCGACCATCGATCGGAGGAAGGCTTATGGCTACATGCAAAGCCTCGAAGGCGCGGTAAAAAAGGAAAGAGAAGACGCGGCAGCTGCTGAGAAAGCTGTAGTTCCTGGTGCCACCACAGACAGCACCCCTGCGAATTTCGCGTTCATGATGTACAGCGCTGGCGGGAAAGACCAAGCCCCACACAGCTTTGTCTACTGTGCTGCGGCCCCAGAGCCACAAGCAGTATCAACTAAGGCATGTACGGTATGTTCTGCTTCTGCGAGCGCCGCAGGGGCTACTGCAGTTGCAGCAACCACGGGGGCGCCTGGTGGGTCTGCTGCGCCTAGTACGCCGGGCGTGCCTGCTAAGCCGGTCGAAAAAACCACCACCACAGATCCAACCTTTACTGAAGTCTCTAAAGCAGCCTTCAGGATCCTGAACGCCTTTGAAGGCTGCGCAAACGCCATTCGTTACGGCATCTACGATGAAGACTTCATCTACAACGTCTATGGCAGTCAGTTCATCGATTTCTACGAGCTAACCTACGGGCTCATGAAATCGCGTCAACGCGAACTCCCGCGTGCCTGGGTTAACTTCGAATGGCTCGCGGTTAAGTGGACACTGCGCCGAAAGATTACAGGCGTGACCTCCAAGGAATGGGAAGAAACCTCCTACATCATTCAGGAGTCCCTGGCGGCGATCAAGGAACACACCAAGGTCAGGCCGAATCCCGATAAGCTTCAGAAGTTCATGGATAAGCTGGAGCGCCGGAAATTCCCGGCCTGATCAATTTGTCATCTAAGGGGAGGTTTCACCTCCCTCGTTTTTCTCTGGCTGCTTCTACCCGCTTTACCACTTCTGGACAATCTCAGTTTTCCGAGGCATCACGCCCCTGTTCGATCGCGTTGTCGTACACCCAGTTAAGGGCATTATCCAGCGTGAGGTACGCCATCCGCTTCGCCGCTTCCAGACCGACCTGCCACCGAGGATAGCGCGGGCTGTAACCATCCTTGTGCATCACAACCACCAGCCAGCGTCCGCCCGCCTTCGGCTTCAAAGTCATTCTGCAATCGTCCGCCTCGGCGGTATGAGAACCGTCACCCAGCTTCGTCCAAGGCAGGTCGCCGTATGCGCGCAGCAAGCGACGTTGCAAATACACTGTCTGTCTCACTAGGGCCAGCAACTCTCCGGAAGGCCTGGTCTCTCCTTCCAGTGCCCGGTTAATGCTGCGCAGGATCGTCTGAGGCTTGCGATAGTCGCCGATATCACGCATCCGATCTGCTAACGCAGCAGGCGTCCAGCCAAGCTCAGCCAGGCCTTCCTGGAGCTGCTCGATGAGATACGAAGTCGTGAGAACTTCAGTTTGATTCTCGGCTGAGTTTTCGGCTTGGCCTGGTGTGGAGTTTTGGGTTTCGTCCGACAGATCTTGTTCAGCAGTCATGTGTGGCTCCGCAATATGCCACCTTCAAAGTGACAATATGTCACCTCTGAAACGACAATTCCATAGGGTGTTTTCAATGGCGTTCGATCGTGCGACCTGCCCCAGGCGGCTCGCTGGAGATGAATTTGTCGGCAGGCGGGTATCCGGGCAGGTCTGCGGTTTGCCTTAGGGCGCGCAACCCAAAGACCGAAAAGGAAAAACGCAAACTCACGAAGGGCCCGGATTTACTGGGCTTGAGGGGAGATCGCGTGAAACTGAGCGTGCGTGAAAAGCTAGAAAAGGGTGTGAAAGACAATGTGGATTTACGTTTTTTGCATCGTAAATGGCAACGGGATGGGACGCTTGAAGAGCGAAATTGGATACCGCGCCCCCTGGCTCCAGACCCAAACACCCCGACCAAGCGCTCTATGTTCAACTCGTTCATCTCAGCCCCCCTCAAACTCTGAGGGCGCATTTTTCCATGAACGCTGCTAGTGGCGTCATCGACGCAGCAATAAAAAGCCCCCACTGCTCAGCTTGTTCAGCTGTTAGCTTCTCACAAGTGTGTGAGCGCCTTGGTACGCGCAAAGCCGACAAGTCGAGGTAATGTCCAGGTACGTTCGGGCCTAGCCAAGTTTCCCGCTTAGCTTACCGCCCTCCCTGAAAGGCCCAACCTCTAAGGCTCTAAGTTATGCCAGAGCATAAAAGTATTCTCTAATGATGATTCCCTGCGCCTTTACTCATTGCATGACACCTATAAAAACAGCCAATCAAAACTTACGAACAATAAAGACTCAATATAATAACAAATCGAATGCGGTTCATAAATCATGAACAAACTGCAATTACCCCAACTTCTGGCAACGCTCACCAAGAACTCAACACCGATCATCCTCGACCCTTGCAAAGTTTTAGATTCGTATTATGCTCGATCAAAACCGCCTGACATCGAGCGATAGCCATGGCAAAGGTGAACTCACTTTACCTGCAAGAAGAAGGTCTCAGGACACCGCCTTTTCGTCGCCAAGCGAGACCTGGCTGATCGAGAGGGTGGGGGGCACTCCGGCTTTTTTTAGCCCACAATGCAATGCTGAGCCGATGGCATCCTGACAGTTTTTACATGAGCACTTAGAACACACAACACCTACCTCAAGTGATTTCTCGGGCGATATTTAATCATGTCAAACATCTCATCGACTCTTATCCAGCAAAAAGCATCCTCGACGACCCGCTGCTCCCGCCTCTTCCATGCGGAACATGACATAATTGATCGAGATGACGGAAGTCTAATTTGTTCCATTTACTGCATGCAACAGCATTTGAACGAGCGCCTTAAACTTAGAAAGGAGGTTGGCATTCAGCGATTCGGTATTATTTGGGGCTCTTCGAAGATTGATGATCGTGTATTTCAATGTATTGAGGAGGCGATCGTTCAAAAGGTAATCGCCCCCGTCCAGCTGATCTGTTACGCCAAGGGCAATTTAACTCTAGTTCTCACGCCTGAGTACAACCTGTCCAGCACATCCCGATTTACTGGTACTTGGCAGACGATCGCCTACAATGCCATATGGGATGAGTGGACAGTGAGCTTCCTTCATGAAAGAGATATTAATGATTTGACCGAGGGACGAGTGCTGCGCAAATATGCCAGCGCAATATTGCTCGCGCAGCCCCTGGGGATCACTAACTATAGTTTTGACGATTTCTTGTACAGGGACTCATGGTGTGAGCAGCCTTATCAAGGTGAACCAGGAAATGCGGACAAAGACCCAGATGATTTTGACGGTGACCTGCCGTTCTAGTACACAGGCTCGCACCGCAGTAATCATGAGTGACGAACATCGCCAGCCCGGCGACTAAGACGTTGCTGCGTGGCTGGGCGAAAGATTACATCCACGGCTTTCTTATGCCAGCCAGTTCACGCACTTCACCCCGAATCCGCTTTGGGCACCTACGAGCCTGTTGAATACCAAGGCTTTTTACCGGCTTGCCATTTCGTGCCTGACGCAGCCTTGGTAGTAAGTCTTCTCGACCGCCTTAGGACTGACGCGGCTGCGGCTCGCGAAGGTCTGCTCAGTGATTCCCACCGCCATCTTCTTCATCCATGGCTTCGAAAATTTGCGCTCTTGCAACGCACGCCGGGTGCTGTAGAGCGTCTTGCCTGAGAGCTTTGACTTCTGCGCGTTATGGGCGACTTGTGAGCCCCAGCGGCACATATCAGCCTGGGCTTTGGTGATGGACCTTGCTTCTGCAGTGCTGACTCCGATTGCCAGTAAGCTCAGCGCGAGCAATGAAGGGATGAAACGCATTAGGCAGTCTTTCCAGGTGAACGTGAGGAATAGTGTATCGCATCGCGCGTGCTGATCGGCTTGGTGACCGTCGTGGCGCCCGCCCGGTTAGCCCGCGTGGAATCGTCGACAGGGCGATACCGTTCGTCGGACTGACCGATGGTGTTTTTTGTCAATGTTGACATGGTGACAGTGGTAGAAAAATGAGCTATCAATTAGGTAATTGACTGATTTTACAAAGGCTGTTTGATGCTTCGTGATCTTGTCAACAAAAGCTAGTGGTAGATAAGTTTGCCAATGGCGACCGCAGCAACTTCAGTTTCGGCTGGCTGCCGGAGCAACGCGGGCAGTATGGCAGCTGCCTGACCCAGGTCGACTTCAAAGCCAGGAAGGTCATGCCACGCCCCTCGATACGCGGCATGATCGCCCGCACCTACTTCTACATGAGCAAACAGTACAACCTGCGCTTGTCCCGGCAGGACCGCCAGTTGTTCGAGGCCTGGAACAAGACCTATCCGCCGCAGGCATGGGAGCGGCAACGCAACCAGCAGGTAGCTTGCGTGATGGGCCGGGGTAATGAGTTCGTCGGGCCGGTCAACCTCAAGGCCTGCGGCTGAACCTCAGGCCAACGCCTGCAAATAGGCGCTGGCTTCCCGGTAGCGGGCCAACCGCGCCAGGTCGGCGGGGCCAGGGCAAGGGATGCGCGAAATGTCACTGTTATCGGCCAGATCGGCCAGTTTGACGGTTCGCGCCAGCGGGTCATCGCCCAGACGCACCACGAAGTCCTGATAAGCCTCACCCTCGCGGCGACTGAGCGCCAACAAGGCTGCAAGGATTTTAAGCGCGAAACCCTCGCGCGCCAGGTCGGACAGGGTCAGCGGGGTGTCCTCGATCACATCGTGAAGTACTGCGACAATCCGTTGTTCGGGTGTGGACACCCGCATCATCACGCGTAGCGGGTGGAGGATATAAGCCGCCCCACCCTTGTCGTATTGCCCTTCATGCGCCCTGGCGGCCACGGCAATGGCCCGCTCCAGTGTAGACATGAGGCCCCTCCCCGTTCGGCATCGTCACTCCAAGCATAGCCAAACTTGTGTGAACATTGTCTAGCGCACGGTTAACTGTGCCTTGCGGGGCTGACAGGAGCGGTTAGCGTGTGGCCCCGTGCTGGATAACCACCGAATCGGTGCCCAGCTTGGCCATCACTTCATCCCTGCGCGCTTGTGCTTCTTCGCGGGTAGGGAACGGCCCCATCAGCACCACTGGCTTGCCGTCGCGGTATTCCACCGAAGACGGGATGCCCTTTTCGATAAGCCGTGCGGTCATGTCGCTCAGCGCGCCCATGTTGGCGCCCTGAACCACCTCTACATCCCAGCCCTCGGGTGCCGGTTGGTCTGCCAGCGCCTCGGCACGGCGCTGCAGGTCGGCACCACCGCACATCTCGCGGATGCGCAGGTTGTTGCCGGTGTCGTCGACGATGATGTCGTACTGGCCATCGCGCTTGATCGCTACGTAGCTGCGGTAGGCTTCGTACTGCCCGGCATCATCCTTGCCACGGACCTGGCCGCAGATGGTGCCCTGGGTGTCGATCCGTACGTTGCCGAACTTGGCGGTTTTGGGGTTGTGCAGGTGTTCGGCCACCTGCTTGTGCACGCCTTCGACCTCGTTCTCACAGCCCGCCAGGGCGAGCACTGCCATTACCACAGCCAGTTTGCGCACGCGTGTACCTCCAGATTCGAAGGGGCGGATTCTAGCACGCCGACCTCTGTCCCGAACCGCGACCAAACGTTACACGCTGCTTCACGCGCACATGCAAAAAGGGCGATCATTTCTGATCGCCCTTTTCGGATTTGGTAGGCACAATTGGACTCGAACCAACGACCCCCACCATGTCAAGGTGGTGCTCTAACCAACTGAGCTATGTGCCTGTCGTGTGGTGCGCATATTAGTGATCGAATACACACCTGTAAAGCTTTTTTTTGAGAAAAATCAAAAACTTTCGAAGGTAAGCGCTTCGCGCCCCTGCAACGGTTTGCTGCACCCGAAACCGGGCAATGAAAAAAGGGGTGACCCCTGCGGATCACCCCTTCTTCGATTTGGTAGGCACAATTGGACTCGAACCAACGACCCCCACCATGTCAAGGTGGTGCTCTAACCAACTGAGCTATGTGCCTGTCGTGTGGTGCGCATTCTACGCATTCCTAAAACCCTGTCAACACTTTTTTTCGCGCTAAGCTACTGAATCTTAAACTCTTTATAGATAGATGGGCTGGCAGGTAGCCCGTAAAGGATTTTCATCAGACGACTAGCGGGTGTTTATTATTATTGATAGCATCGGTACATTCGTTAAAAATATAAAACACGAGGTTCCTGCAGCATGGCTAACACCCCCTACCCCCAGTCCTACTACGCCGCCTCGGCCAACCCGGTGCCGCCACGTCCGGCGCTGCAGGGTGAGGTGGAAACCGATGTGTGCATCATCGGCGCCGGCTACACCGGCCTGTCCAGCGCCCTGTTCCTGCTGGAAAACGGCTTCAAGGTAAGCATCGTCGAAGCGGCCAAGGTCGGCTTCGGCGCGTCGGGCCGCAACGGCGGCCAGATCGTCAACAGCTACAGCCGTGACATCGACGTCATCGAACGCACCGTTGGCCCCAAGCAGGCGCAACTGCTGGGCCACATGGCCTTCGAAGGCGGCCGCATCATTCGTGAGCGCGTGGCCAAGTACAACATTCAGTGCGACCTGAAAGACGGTGGCGTGTTCGCCGCCCTCACCAGCAAGCAGATGGGCCACCTGGAGTCGCAAAAGCGCCTGTGGGAACGTTTCGGCCACAACCAGCTGGAGCTGATGGACCAGAAGCGCATCCGCGAAGTGGTCGCCTGCGACAGCTATGTGGGCGGCATGCTGGACATGAGCGGCGGCCACATCCACCCGCTCAACCTGGCCTTGGGCGAAGCCGCTGCGGTCGAGTCGCTGGGCGGCATCATCTATGAGCAAACCCCGGCGGTGCGCATCGAACGTGGTGCCAACCCGGTCGTACACACGCCACAAGGTAAAGTACGCGCCAAGTTCATCATCGTCGCCGGCAACGCCTACCTGGGCAACCTGGTACCGGAACTGGCCGCCAAGTCCATGCCATGCGGTACCCAGGTGATCACCACCGAGCCTCTGGGCGAAGAACTGGCACGTACCCTGCTGCCGCAGGACTACTGCGTCGAAGACTGCAACTACCTGCTCGACTACTACCGCCTCACCAGCGACAAGCGCCTGATCTTCGGCGGCGGCGTGGTGTACGGCGCGCGTGACCCGGCCAACATCGAGGCGATCATTCGTCCGAAGATGCTCAAGGCCTTCCCGCAGCTGAAAAATGTGAAGATCGATTACGCCTGGACCGGTAACTTCCTGCTGACCCTGTCGCGCCTGCCGCAGGTTGGCCGTATCGGTGACAACATCTACTACTCCCAGGGTTGCTCGGGCCATGGCGTAACCTACACCCACCTGGCAGGCAAGGTGCTGGCCGAGGCCCTGCGTGGCCAGGCTGAGCGTTTCGACGCCTTCGCCGGCCTGCCGCACTACCCGTTCCCGGGTGGCCAGATGCTGCGCGTGCCGTTCAGCGCCATCGGTGCCTGGTACTACAGCCTGCGCGATCGTCTGGGCTTCTGATGTAGCCGGGACTGGCCTCTTCGCGGGTTTACCCGCGAAAGGGCCGGTACAGGCAAAACTATTTGTTCAAGCTATTGACGGCCTGCTTCGCCGCAATCTCCTGCCCCGCCCGCGCCAGTTCATCCGCAGCCTGCAGCCAGCGCTGCCGATCCACCTGGGCCGGCAGCTGCCGTGGCGGCTGTACCAGTACCGCCCAACTCCCCTGCTTCGCCCACGCCGAGGCAAAGTCATCGAACGCCATCACCTGCCGCCGGTGCATGCCCGAGCGCAACAGCACCCGTTGCTTGTAACGGTCATAGCCGATCAGCACCGCATAACGCGGCTCGCCCCACCACGCCGAACCGTCCTCATAACGCAGCAGTACCGGGTTGCCAGCCGCCACCTGGGCCAGTAGCGCGTCCAGCTGCTTGTCCAGCGGGTACACCACCATGCCGTAGTCCCGCGCCACGCGAGGAATGCCGGTGTCCAGCGCTTCGGCGCCCTGAGGCAGGTTCAACGGCTTGTCCAGCAGCCCCGGGGTGATGGGCGCGCCCTGCTGCGACAACACGGCGGCCAGGGCCATGGCGCCACTGTGGTTGGCGTTGCCACGGTAGAACGGCACGCTGCTGATCTCGACACGCTGCGGCAGGCCCTTGAGGTTGGCGGGTGGCGCACTGGCACAGCCGGCCAGGCTGGCCGCAATCAGGCAGGCAGCCAGCAGCCGACGTGGGACGGTTTTGAAGGAATGTTGCTGCATGGGCGCTCGCTTGTTTCAACGCCAGGCAGGCAGCGCCCGGCTCTGGCCAACGATCATAGGTCCCACAGCGGCGCGGGTATAGTCCGACAGCGGCTTAGAGCGAATCGGACCCAGAGATAGACCTTTGTTCGATGGAACGTCACAGGCGAAGGGCTAGACTAAAGCAGTGTCTGGAAGGCAAGCGCTGGCTGACCGTGCGCTGCCCTTGGAGATGGAGGCACAGATGAGCCTGACCATGGCAATCCTCATGCTGGTGGGCATGTGGCTGAGCGTCGCAGCCGCCATGCTGTGGGGTGTACTGCGTATCGTGCGGCGTCATTCCCACCACCACCTGCCACCGCAGGCCCCCGCCAAGCCGCTGCCTGTGCGCCGGGCGCGGCGGCATGCCGGGGTGCACTAAGCGTTCAGAAACCGCAAACGGGGCGCATGGCGCCCCGTATGTTTATCAACCTTCAGCCGCCTCACGCTTCAATCGCGCCCTGCGAGCCAGGATGTTGAGGATCTCGATCGCGGTCGAGAACGCCATGGCCGCATACACATACCCCTTCGGCACATGGGCACCAAAGCCTTCGGCGATCAATGTCATACCGATCATGATCAGGAAGCCCAGGGCCAGCATGACCACCGTCGGGTTGTCATTGATGAAGTTGGCCAGCGGGTCGGCGGCCACCATCATCACGATTACAGCCGTGATAACGGCAATGATCATGATCGGCAAGTGCTCGGTCATGCCCACGGCGGTGATGATGCTGTCCACCGAAAAGACGATGTCCAGCAGCAAAATCTGGAAGATCGCCGCCGCAAAGCCCAGGGTAACCGTCGACGACACCTTGGCTTCTTCCTTGGCGCCGTGCGGGTCGACGTTTTCGTGTATCTCCTTGGTCGCCTTCCACAGCAGGAACAGGCCACCGGCAATCAGGATCACGTCCTTCCATGAGAAGGCGTTGCCGAACACTTCAAACACCGGGTCGGTCAGCTGAACGATCCAGGCCACCGTGCTGAGCAAGGCCAGGCGCATGACCAAGGCCATGCTGATACCAATGCGTCGCGCCTTGGAACGGTATTCCACCGGCAGCTTGTTGGTCAGGATGGAAATGAAGATCAGGTTGTCGATGCCCAGTACAACTTCCATGGCCACCAGCGTAGCCAGGGCAACCCAGGCGGTAGGGCTAGCGGCGAGTTCCAGCAAGTATTCCATTGTTCAAATCCTGCAGCGGCGGTTGGGGGTCAGATTTCCTGAGTGTCTTTTTTCTTGTCGGCATCTTCAGGCGTGTGGCCTCCCTTGCCGATGGCCTCACTCAAGGCCTGCTGGGCGGCTTTGTTGGTGTCGTCGATCGCCTGCTTGGCCGACTGCGCCGCCTGGTCGAGCATTTGCTGGGCGGATTTCTCGGCCTGGTCGCAACCCGCAAGCGTGAACAGGGCCAACGCCAGCACCAACGGGGTGCCAATGGATTTGAGTTGTAGCATGGTGTCCTCGCATGAAATATCCCGGCGGCGCATGGCGCCTGATGCCGTGCATTCTAGAGACGCCAATAGTTCAGGAAAATTCGTATTTTCATGGCGTATACTTCGGTTTTTACGAATCGGGGCGACCGACGGTGCTCAACTATCGCCAACTGCATTACTTCTGGGCCGTGGCCAAGACGGGCAGCATCACCCGCGCCAGCGAACAGCTCAACCTCACACCACAAACCATCAGCGGGCAGATCAGCCTGTTCGAGCAAACCTATGGCCTGGAGCTGTTCCAGCGTGCAGGCCGGCAGCTGGAGCTGACCGAGACAGGCCGCCAGGCGCTGGTCTATGCCGAGCAGATGTTCCAGCTCGGCGGTGAGCTGGAAGCCATGCTGCGCGCCGGCCCGCAAGAGCAGATCCTGTTTCGCGTGGGGGTGGCCGACGTGGTGCCCAAATCCATCGTCTACCGCCTGCTGGCACCGACCATGGAGCTGGATGAGGTGCTGCGCATCAACTGCCGCGAAGACAAACTCGAGCGGTTGCTGGCAGACCTGGCCATCCAGCGCCTGGACCTGGTGATTTCCGACAGCCCCATGCCCAGCCACCTGGACATCAAAGGCTACAGCCAGAAGCTGGGCGAATGCGGGCTGAGCTTCTTCGCCACCCCAACGCTGGCACAACGGCTGGACGGCCCCTTCCCGGCTTGCCTGCAGGATGCACCGCTGCTCGTTCCCGGCCAGGAGACCGTGGTGCGCAGCCGCCTGCTGCGCTGGCTAGGCGAGCAACAGGTGCAGCCACGGATCGTGGGCGAGTTCGATGACAGTGCCTTGATGCAGGCGTTCGGGCAGTCAGGCAGCGGCATTTTCGTCGCCCCCAGCGTGATTACCGACGAAGTGTGCCGCCAGTATGGCGTGGAACTGATCGGGCAGACCGAGGCCGTGCATGAGTCGTTCTATGCCATTTCGGTGGAACGCAAGGTCAAGCACCCGGGGATCGTGGCAATTACTGAAGGCGCACGGCGAGAGTTGTTTCATTGGTGACGTTGGCCCCTGCGACGACACAGCCGAGGCTGCGCCGCCGCGCTCTGTGCTAAAGTCGCGCCCTTTCACAATAATGAGATTGTGCTGCACATGTCCCCTGTACTTCGCCTACTCAACCGAACCAGCCTGGTGACACAGATCGTCATTGGCCTGCTTGCCGGTATTGCCTTGGCCCTTCTGGCGCCCGCCATCGCCCGCGACCTGGCCTTCCTCGGCAAGGTGTTCGTCAGCGCATTGAAGGCGGTGGCGCCCGTACTGGTGTTCATCCTCGTCATGGCCTCGATCGCCAACCATCGCCACGGCCAGGAAACCCATATTCGGCCGATCCTATGGCTGTACCTGCTGGGCACCTTCGCCGCGGCAGTGGTAGCCGTGGTCGCCAGCATGCTGTTCCCGTCCCACCTGGCGCTCAGTACTGGCGAGGCCACGTTGAGCGCACCGGGCGGTATCGCTGAAGTGATGCAAAACTTGCTGTTGAGCGCGGTCGACAACCCGGTCAACGCCCTGCTCAACGCCAACTTCATCGGCATACTCACCTGGGCCATCGGCCTTGGCGTGGCCCTGCGTCATGCCGGTGAAACCACCCGCACCGTGGTCGAAGACCTGTCCAACGGCGTCACGCTGATCGTGCGGGTTGTCATCCGTTTCGCCCCGCTGGGCATTTTCGGCCTGGTCAGTTCCACTCTGGCGCAATCTGGCCTGGACGCCCTGTTCGGCTACCTGCACCTGCTCGCGGTGCTGATTGGCTGCATGCTGTTCGTGGCACTGATCATGAACCCGCTGATCGTGTTCTGGAAAATCCGCCGCAACCCCTACCCACTCACCCTGCTGTGCCTGCGCGAAAGCGGCATTACCGCGTTCTTCACCCGCAGTTCGGCGGCCAACATCCCGGTCAACCTGGCCCTGTCGGAGCGCCTTGGCCTGCACGAAGACACCTACTCGGTGTCGATCCCGCTGGGTGCCACCATCAACATGGCCGGTGCGGCCATCACCATTACCGTGCTGACGCTGGCGGCGGTGCATACCTTGGGCATTCCCGTGGACCTGCCAACGGCCGTACTGCTAAGCGTAGTGGCAGCCGTTTGCGCCTGCGGTGCCTCGGGCGTGGCCGGGGGCTCGCTGCTGTTGATTCCGCTGGCGTGCAGCCTGTTTGGCATCCCCAGTGAAATTGCCATGCAAGTGGTAGCAGTGGGCTTCATTATCGGTGTGCTGCAGGATTCGGCCGAAACGGCGCTGAATTCTTCGACCGATGTGCTGTTCACGGCAGCGGCGTGCCAAGCCGAAGAACGACGCAACGCTTGACCTTATTGGGGCCGCATCGCGGCCCCAATTGCCTTACGCGGTGGCTTTACCTACCCTAGTGGCCTTTCCCCAGCCATTGAGACAGGGCCATGTCAGAACACGAAACCGCAGGTGAAGGCCGCTTCAACAGCATCGAGATCCGCGTTCTCGGCTCGCTGATCGAAAAGCAGGCCACCAGCCCGGAAAGCTACCCGCTGACCCTCAATGCCCTGGTCCTGGCCTGTAACCAGAAGACCAGCCGCGAGCCGGTGATGAACCTTACCCAAGGCCAGATCGGCCAAGCCCTGCGTTCCCTCGAAGGGCAAGGCATGACCCGCCTGCAGATGGGCAGCCGTGCCGATCGCTGGGAACAGCGGGTAGACAAGGCCCTGGAGCTGGTACCGGCCCAACTGGTGCTGATGGGCCTGATGTTCCTGCGCGGCCCGCAAACCCTCAACGAACTGCTGACCCGCAGTAACCGCCTGCACGACTTCGACGACACCGAGCAGATCCAGCACCAGCTGGAACGTCTGATATCGCGGGATCTGGCCTTGCACCTGCCGCGCCAGGCCGGCCAGCGTGAAGACCGCTACACCCATGCGTTGGGCGACCCGGCGGAAATCGAGGCGATCCTCGCTGCACGTCAGCAGGAAGGTGGCGCGCGCAGCGGTGGCGGCAGTGTGTCGGAAGACCGGATCGAAGCCCTGGAAGCCCGCATCGCGGCGCTGGAGGCACGCCTGGCCGAGCTGGAAGGCTGAGCCGTCACGGCTCCGGGTCGGGGAAGTTGCGGCAGCTCTTGCGCTCGGCCAGCTCCCGGTCACTGGGGCGCTGGTCGACGAACACGGTGTGGCCGTCGGCATAGATTTCCAGGTAACCCCAGTGCAGGTCTTGCTCTTTCTGCCCGGGCTTTGGAGGGACTAACCACCAGGGTTCGCGGCTGATCAGGGTCATGGTGGGTTTCCTGAGGGGGTCTTCAGTCATCATAGACACCCTTGAACCTCATAGGCCCTATCGCCGGCAAGCCAGCTCCCTCAGGCGTACCACAGTTTCGGAATCTGTGATTACCCTGTGAGAGCTGGCTTGCCGGCGATAGGGCCGGTACAGGCTTACGCCGGCGCCGAGGTCCGGATCAGGTGGTCGAAGGCTGCCAGCGAGGCCTTGGCCCCCTCGCCCACCGCAATCACGATCTGCTTGTACGGCACGGTCGTTACGTCACCGGCCGCAAACACACCCGGGATGCTGGTCTGACCCTTGGCATCGACGATGATCTCACCTCGCGGCGACAGCTCGACGGTGCCTTTCAGCCAGTCGGTGTTCGGCAGCAGGCCGATCTGCACGAAGATGCCTTCCAGCGCCACCTCATGCTGCTCGTCGGTGGTGCGGTCCTTGTAACGCAGGCCGGTCACTTTCTCACCATTGCCCAACACTTCGGTGGTCAGCGCACTGGTGATCACTTTCACGTTCGGCAAACTGTGCAGTTTGCGCTGCAACACCGCATCAGCCCGCAGTTGGCTGTCGAACTCGATCAGCGTCACCTGGGCGACGATACCGGCCAGGTCGATGGCCGCTTCCACGCCCGAGTTGCCACCACCGATCACCGCTACGCGCTTGCCCTTGAACAGCGGGCCATCACAGTGCGGGCAGTAGGCGACACCACGGGCGCGGTACTCCTGCTCGCCCGGCACATTCATTTCGCGCCAGCGGGCGCCGGTGGCCAGGATCACGGTCTTGGCCTTGAGCGAGGCGCCGCCGGCCAGGCGTACTTCATGCAGGCCACCATCGGTGGCCGGAATCAGTGCTTCGCCGCGCTGCAGGTTCATGATGTCCACGTCGTACTGCTTGACGTGCTCTTCCAGCGCCGTGGCCAACTTCGGCCCTTCGGTTTCCTGCACCGAGATGAAGTTCTCGATGGCCAGGGTATCGAGCACCTGGCCGCCAAAACGCTCGGCGGCGACGCCGGTGCGGATGCCTTTACGTGCGGCGTAAATAGCCGCTGCCGCGCCGGCTGGGCCACCGCCGACCACCAGCACATCAAAGGCGTCCTTGGCGTTGATCTTCTCGGCCTGGCGAGCACCGGCGCTGGTGTCGATCTTGCCGAGGATTTCTTCCAGGCCCATACGGCCCTGGCCAAACACTTCACCGTTCAGGTAGATGCTCGGCACCGCCATGATCTTGCGCGCTTCCACTTCTGCCTGGAACAGCGCACCGTCGATGGCCACATGGCGCACATTGGGGTTGAGCACCGCCATCAGGTTAAGCGCCTGAACCACATCCGGGCAGTTCTGGCACGACAGCGAGAAGTAGGTTTCGAAGGTGAACTCGCCTTCCAGCGCCTGGATCTGCTCGATCACTTCGGCACTCGCCTTGGACGGGTGGCCGCCGACTTGCAGCAGCGCCAGCACCAGCGAGGTGAATTCGTGGCCCATGGGGATGCCGGCAAAGCGCAGGCTGATCTCGCCATTGGGGCGATTGAGCGAGAACGATGGACGACGGGCGTCATCACCATCCGCGCGCAGGGTAATCAAGGTTGACAGGCTGGCAATTTCCACCAGCAGGTCATGCAATTCGCGGGACTTCGCGCCGTCGTCGAGGGAGGCAACGATCTCGATCGGCTGGGTGACCCGCTCCAGGTAGGTTTTCAGTTGCGATTTAAGCGTGGCGTCCAACATACGGGCGATTCCTTTTTTCAAAACTCGGATACAAAAACGCCCAGGCGACGTCGCCCGGGCGCTTTTACGGGGCGGTGACTACTTCAGCTTTGGCGGCTGGCTACCGCCCACGACATGCACATGGCCTTAGATCTTGCCGACCAGGTCCAGCGACGGTGCCAGGGTGGCTTCGCCTTCTTTCCACTTGGCTGGGCACACTTCGCCTGGGTGGGCGGCAACGTACTGGGCAGCCTTCACTTTACGCAGCAGTTCGGCAGCATCGCGGCCTACACCACCGTCGTTCAGTTCGACGATCTTGATCTGGCCTTCCGGGTTGATCACGAAGGTACCGCGATCGGCCAGGCCGGCTTCTTCGATCAGCACGTCGAAGTTGCGCGAGATGACGTGGGTCGGGTCACCGATCAGCGGGTATTCGATCTTGCCGATGGTGTCCGAGGTGTCGTGCCAGGCTTTGTGGGTGAAGTGGGTGTCGGTGGACACACCGTAGATTTCCACGCCCAGCTTCTGGAACTCGGCGTAGTTGTCAGCAAGGTCACCCAGCTCGGTCGGGCATACGAAGGTGAAGTCGGCCGGGTAGAAGAACACGACAGACCACTTGCCTTTCAAGTCGGCTTCGCTGACCTGAACGAACTCGCCTTTGTGGTAGGCAGTGGCGTTGAACGGTTTGACCTGGCTGTTGATGATTGGCATGAGAGACGCTCCTTCATGGGGTTGGAATCAGTTGATGGATAGAATCCTAACTAATCATCCCGCTGAAGGCTCATTGGCAAAGCTCATGCTTGCGATTGGTTTTGGCTATAACCGAGGTTTATTAATAGAAGGGAATCGGCTGAGCAAAGGATTGCGCGGCGCGCATGGGCCTCATTGCCGGCAAGCCGGCAATGAGGCCGGTAGCATCAGCGGGTAACGGTGCGCATGGTCACGAACTCTTCAGCCGCCGTCGGGTGCACGCCGATGGTCTCGTCGAACTGTTGCTTGGTCGCTCCGGCCTTCAGGGCGATGCCCAGGCCCTGGATGATCTCGCCAGCGTCAGGGCCCACCATGTGGCAGCCCAGCACCTTGTCGGTGTCGGCATCGACCACCAGCTTCATCAGGGTCTTTTCCTGAATATCGGTGAGTGTCAGCTTCATGGCGCGGAAGCGGCTTTCGAAGACCTGCACCTTATGCCCGGCCTCCAGCGCCTGCTCCTCGGTCAGGCCAACCGTGCCAATCGGTGGCTGGCTGAACACGGCGGTGGGGATGTTCTGGTAGTCCACCGGGCGGTATTGCTCAGGCTTGAACAGGCGCCGCGCCACGGCCATGCCTTCGGCCAGGGCCACCGGCGTCAGCTGCACACGGCCGATCACGTCGCCAATCGCCAGGATCGACGGCGCGGTGGTCTGGTATTGCGCGTCAACGCGGATGTAGCCGCGCGCATCAAGCTCTACGCCAGTGTTCTCAAGGCCCAGGTTGTCCAGCATCGGGCGCCGGCCTGTTGCGTAGAACACACAATCTGCGACCAACTCGGAGCCGTCTTTCAACGTGGCCTTGAGGCTGCCATCTTCCAGCTTGTCGATGCGCTGGATGTCGGCGTTGAACTGCAAGTTCAGGCCGCGCTTTTCCAGCTCTTCCTTCAAGTGCGTGCGCACCGAGCCATCGAAGCCGCGCAGGAACAGGTCGCCTCGATAGAGCAGCGTGGTATCGGCCCCCAGGCCCTGGAAGATACCGGCGAACTCGACGGCGATGTAACCGCCCCCCACTACCAATACCCGTCGTGGCAGGTCTTTGAGGTAGAAGGCTTCGTTGGAGGTGATAGCCAGCTCCTTACCCGGGATGTCCGGCACCTGTGGCCAGCCACCGGTGGCGATCAGGATATGCTTGGCCGTGTAGCGCTGGCCTTCGACTTCCACTTCATTGGCGCCGGTCAGCCGCGCATGGCCCTGCAGCAGGGTCACACCGCTATTGACCAACAGGTTGCGGTAGATGCCGTTGAGGCGCTCGATCTCGCGATTTTTGTTGGCAATCAGGGTACCCCAGTCGAAATGCCCCTCTTCCAAGGTCCAGCCAAACCCTGCGGCCTGCTCGAGTTCGTCAGCGACATGGGCGCCGTACACCAGTAACTTTTTCGGTACACAGCCAACGTTGACGCAGGTACCGCCCAGGTAGCGGCTTTCGGCAACAGCCACCTTTGCGCCAAAGCCGGCGGCAAAGCGCGCCGCGCGCACACCGCCAGAACCGGCGCCAATCACAAACAGATCAAAATCGTAGGCCATGTATTCAGTCTCCTAGGCAGGCGCCCAGCATAACGCCGTTGGCCGCCGCAAACAAAAAAGCCACCCCGAAGGGTGGCTCTTGTACCAGCAGGGCTTATCAGTAAGCCTTGCCAGCCTTGTAGAAGTTCTCGAAGCAGAAGTTGGTCGCCTCGATGTAGCCCTCGGCACCACCGCAGTCGAAACGCTTGCCCTTGAACTTGTAGGCGATCACGTTGCCTTCGGCCGCTTGCTTCATCAGGGCATCGGTGATCTGGATCTCGCCGCCTTTGCCAGGTTCGGTCTGTTCGATCTTCTCGAAGATGTCCGGGGTCAGGATGTAACGGCCGATGATTGCCAGGTTCGATGGGGCATCTTCAGGCTTCGGCTTCTCGACCATGGCGTCGACACGGAAGATGCCGTCCTTGATCTCTTCACCGGCGATGACGCCGTACTTGTTGGTTTCCTGCGGATCGACTTCCTGGATGGCGACGATCGAGCAGCGATACTT
The DNA here is from genome assembly GCF_014192825.1 of Pseudomonas sp. OG7. Lineage (NCBI taxonomy): Bacteria > Pseudomonadati > Pseudomonadota > Gammaproteobacteria > Pseudomonadales > Pseudomonadaceae > Pseudomonas > Pseudomonas sp. OG7. Next base: position 49,541 of record NZ_JACHYK010000008.1, read on the forward strand.
CTTGTACAGCGCAACCATTTGCGCCAGCACGCCTTCACCTTCGAGGTTGACGCACAGGTCATCCGCCAGCACCACGGCGAACGGCTCGTCGCCGATCAGCGGGCGACCGGTCAGGATGGCGTGGCCCAGGCCCTTCATTTCGGTCTGGCGGGTGTAGGAGAACGAGCACTCGTCGAGCAGGCGACGGATGCCGACCAGGTATTTTTCCTTGTCGGTGCCCTTGATCTGGTTTTCCAGCTCGTAGCTGATGTCGAAGTGATCTTCCAGCGCGCGCTTGCCGCGACCGGTCACGATGGAGATCTCGTTCAGACCAGCATCCAATGCTTCTTCAACGCCATACTGGATCAGTGGCTTGTTGACCACCGGCAGCATTTCCTTGGGCATGGCTTTGGTAGCGGGCAGGAAGCGAGTACCGTAGCCGGCTGCCGGGAACAAGCATTTCTTGATCATAAACGTCCTTACAAAAGGCTAGGCCTGTGGAATTCGGCGCAGTCTAATCAGGCGGCAGTCACCTTACAATGCCCCCTGGTATCGACCGATGCCATCATAGAGATATCCCAGTGTAGATAGTTCCGGCGGATCGTAAATATTGCGGTCATACATGACGGATGGATCAAAGCAAAATGATGTTGCCTGTACCGGCCTTTTCGCGGGTTTATCGAGGCATCGAACCGCCGCGAAGAGGCCGCCACAGGCCCCGATCAACTACCCGTGCCCTGCCCGACCAGCACCCCGTCAACCTTCTGCCCATACAGGTTCACGCCATCATTGGCATGAAACTTCACCCGCGTCTTCTCGATGGAGCCCTCCACCAGACGTGGGTCCTGAGGCCGTTCATGACGGTTGATCCACGCCGCCACGTCCCAGGCCTGCTGGTCACTGAGGCTGCCCGGTTTGCCCAGCGGCATGTTGTACTTGATGAACGACGCCGCCGTATTGATACGGTGCATGCCGGCGCCCCAGTTGTAGGAATCCTTGCCCCACAGCGGTGGCATCACGTATTCGCCCGCCACCTTCTGCCCTTCGCCGCTGTCACCATGGCAAATCGCGCATTGCTCGCGGTACACCTGCTGGCCACGCTTGAAGTCGTAGCCACCCTTGGGTTGCGGCACCTCAGGGTAACCACGCCCGGCAATCTCCACGCCGGTGGGTGCCTTGGTCGAAAGCCAGTACGAGTACACGGCCAGCGCTGTCATCTGCGGGCTGTCGGCAGCAGGCGGCTTGCCATTCATGCTGAACTGGAAACACCCCTGAATACGCTCGGCGTAGGTGTTCACCTTGTCATTCTTCTTGCGGTACGCGGGGTACATCGGGTACGCGCCCCACAACGGTGCCGAATGGGCTAACCGCCCCTGATCAAGGTGGCAGTTGCTGCAGTTCATGCCGTTGCCCACGGCCTCTGGCATCAAACGACGGGTGTCGACGAACAAAGCGTGGCCTTCACGCACCATCTTGCCAAAGGCATTGTCAGGCAACTCGCTTTCGGCGGGCGGCATGAACTGCGGCGCGACCTGCACATCGGGCACCTTCAACTGCGACTGGTCTTCCATGGCGATCGGCGCGGCTTGGGCGCTGCCCATGGCCAGCAGCAACAAGGCTGGAATCATCGGTTTCATGGCTTGACCTCCTGGCTGACGGGGTGGGCGAAGAACTCGGCAACGGCCTTGATCTCGTCATCGGTCATGGCCTTGGCCACGCCGACCATCAGCTGGTTGGGGTCATTGCTGCGGCTACCGTCGCGCCAGGCATTGAGCTGCGCCACCAGGTAACTGGCGGGCTGGCCGGCCAAGGGCGGGAAGTGCTCGCCAACCCCGCCACCACCGGGGCCGTGACACTGCACGCAGCCGGGAATCTGCCGGCTCCAGTCCCCGTAGAGGGCCATGCGAGTGGTAGGGTCATCGGCAATCTGCTGGCGGCGCAGGTCGCCAACGGGGTCTGCCGGCAGGCTGGCCAGGTACAGGCTGACCGCCTTGATTTCATCGTCGCTCAGGGCCTTGGCCAACGGCTCCATCACCGGCTGCTTGCGGCTGCCGTTGCGCCAGTCATGCAATTGCTTGCTGAGGTAACCGGCCGGTAGCCCCGCCAAACGAGGGAAGCCGGCAGCAGCAATACCCTTGCCGTCCGGGCCATGGCAGCCGAGGCAGGCCATGGCGGCGGGGTTGGCCCCACCCTGGGTGAAGATTTTATGGCCATCGGCGGCATGCGCCACCGGCCAGGCCAGGATCAGCAGGCTGCCGATCACGACGCGTCTCAACGGTGTCATCACGAAACTCCTTTTCTTTTGTTATATGTTTAGGCCTAAAACATATAAGCAAAGAACGGAAGGTCCGTTGCCTCAGATCAATGTCCGGAGATGCACTGGGTGGCGGCGGTGCGCACATCGCCCAGGCGCAGGGGGAAGTTGTTCAGCCGTTCGCGCAGCTTGATGCTGCTACCGCTGCCACGCTTGTCGATATCCACAAGCGCTGCCGGCCCGGCACCCGACGTGAGCTTTTGCGGCACGATCAGCCGCAGGCCGTCACCTCGCTGCTCTTCAGTCAGCGGGTCGCGGGTATCGGCCAGCTTCTGCTTGACACAGTCGGCATATTCACGCGGGCTCTTGCCAGAAATCACATCCAGCGTTTCGCGTGATTGCTCCAGCTCCGTAACGCTCACGCAGCCACCGAGCGTCACCGCTAACGCGGCCACCATCCACTTCATTTGCAACACCTCTGCCTTCAAGAGTTGGGTTCGACCACAGCCGGGCGGTTTTGCTCCCTGCTTTGGCAGAATTATCTGCGCCGGGTGAACAGCGCGGCAGTGTAACGGCACATCGTGGTATCTTTTGCCTTTGCAGATCCAAACCTTGCGGAGCATCACATGAAATTCGTACACCAGCGCGAGCACCTGAACGAGGACGACATCGTCGTCATCGAGTGCTCCCAGCGCTGCAATATCCGCCTGATGAACGACGCCAACTTCCGCAGCTTCAAGAATGGCGGCCGTCACACTTACCACGGCGGCCATTTCGAGAAGTTCCCGGCGAAAATCACCGTACCCAGCACGGGCTTCTGGAACATCACCATCGATACCGTCACCACCCGCCCGATCTCGGTCACCCGCAAGCCGACCCTGACCCACAAGATCAAGATCATCCGTCGTTCGTCGTCGAAACTCAGGTAAGGCCCCCCATGACCCAGACCATCAAGTACGTCATCAAATACAAGCTCGACGGCCAGCGCCGCTGGGACTTCGCACTCATGCCAGATGCCTCTCAGGAACAAGCCCTGGAAGCCCTGCGCAAGATCCACGGCGAAGACGCCGAGAAGATCAGCGACATCCAGGTCAGCAAGGCCTTGTAAAACCCGCTTCAAGCCCCTGTAGCGCCGCCCGCCCCGCACATGGAGAACCGCATGAGCCACTGGCCCGACCGCCGAATCCTCGACCTGCTGGGCATCGAACTGCCCATTCTCCAGGCCCCCATGGCCGGCGCGACAGGCTCGCCCATGGCCATCGCCGTGGGCCTGGCAGGCGGGCTGGGCGCCCTGCCCTGCGCCATGCTTACCGGCGAACAGATACGCGCGGAAATCGCCGCATTCCGCGCCGGTTGCCCGGGCCGCCCGCTGAACCTGAACTTTTTCTGCCACCAGCCGCCCGCGCCCGACAGCGCGCGCGATGTACGCTGGAAGCAGGCCCTGGCGCCTTATTACAGCGAAACGGGGGCCGACTTTTCGGCACCCACGCCGGTGTCCAACCGTGCGCCGTTCGATGAGCAAAGCTGCCAGCTGGTCGAGCAACTGCGCCCGGAAGTGGTCAGCTTTCACTTCGGCCTGCCGCAGGCTGAACTGTTGCAACGGGTGAAGGCCAGTGGTGCCAAGGTGCTGTCCAGCGCCACCACGGTGGAAGAAGCGGTTTGGCTGGAACGCCGCGGTTGTGACGCAATCATTGCCATGGGGTACGAAGCCGGTGGCCACCGCGGCATGTTCCTTAGCGATGACATCACCAGCCAGATCGGCACCTTCGCCCTGGTGCCGCAGGCAGTGGATGCGGTCAGTGTGCCGGTCATCGCCGCTGGCGGTATCGGTGACCACCGCGGCCTGGTGGCGGCACTGGCGTTGGGCGCTTCGGCTGTCCAGATCGGAACCGCTTACCTGTTCTGCCCCGAGGCCAAGGTTTCGCCGGCTCATCGCAAGGCCCTGGACAGTGCCCCTGCCAGCGAGACCGCGTTGACCAACCTGTTTACCGGGCGCCCGGCGCGTGGCATCAACAACCGCATCATGCGTGAGCTGGGGCCGATGAGCGCGCTTGCACCGCGCTTCCCGCTGGCGGGTGGGGCATTGATGCCATTGCGGGCGATTACCGAGCCGCAGGGCAACAGTGATTTCAGCAACTTGTGGTCGGGACAGGCGCTGCGGCTAGGGCGGCACATGCCGGCCGGGGATTTGACCCGGGCGATTGCCGAAAAGGCGCTGGCCGTTGTTTGTCGTCAGGCTTCTGCTTCAGCAGGCTGACCCTCTTCCCCGCAAATGGCCTATCGCTATATAGTTCAGGATATAACGATAACCCCAAGGAGCTGTTTTCATGCGTATCCGCCCGTCCCTCCCGGCCTTCACCGCCCTGGCCAGCCTGCTCGCCTTCAACACTGCCTGGGCCGATGAGGTACAGGTCGCGGTCGCAGCCAACTTCACAGCCCCTATCCAGGCCATTGCCAAGGACTTCGAGAAAGACACCGGTCACAAGCTGGTCGCCGCCTATGGCGCCACCGGGCAGTTCTATGCCCAGATCAAGAACGGCGCACCGTTCGAAGTGTTCCTCGCCGCTGACGACACCACCCCGAAAAAGCTTGAAGACGAAAAGGAGATCGTCCCCGGTTCGCGCTTTACCTACGCCATCGGCACCCTAGCCCTGTGGTCGGCCAAAGAAGGCTACGTAGATGCCAAGGGTGAAGTACTGAAGACAAACACCTACCAACACCTGTCGATCGCCAACCCGAAAGCGGCACCCTACGGCCTGGCCGCCACCCAGGTGCTGGACAAGCTGAAGCTCACCGAAGCCACCAAAGGCAAGATCGTCGAAGGCCAGAACATCACCCAGGCCTTCCAGTTCGTCTCCACCGGCAATGCCGAACTGGGCTTCGTCGCCCTGTCGCAGATCTACAAGGACGGCAAGGTGACCAGTGGCTCGGCCTGGATCGTACCAGCCAACCTGCACGACCCGATCCGCCAGGACGCCGTAATCCTCAACAAAGGCAAGGACAACGCCGCCGCCAAGGCGCTGGTCGAATACCTGAAAGGCCCAAAAGCCGCAGCGGTAATCAAGTCCTACGGCTATGAACGCTGATGCCACTGGATGCCAGTGACCTGGGGGCAATCTGGCTGACCGTTAAACTGGCCAGCCTGACCACCCTGATCCTGCTGGTTATCGGCACCCCCATCGCCTGGTGGCTGGCGCGCACGCGCTCATGGCTGCGCGGGCCGGTGGGTGCGGTGGTGGCACTGCCACTGGTATTGCCACCGACGGTGATCGGCTTTTACCTGCTGATCGCCCTCGGCCCGCACGGCTGGCTCGGTCAGGCTACCCAGGCGCTTGGCTTGGGCAGCGTGGTATTCAGCTTCACGGGCCTGGTGATCGGTTCAACGGTGTATTCCATGCCGTTCGTGGTGCAGCCGTTGCAAAATGCCTTTGGTGCGATCGGCCCGCGCCCACTGGAAGTCGCTGCCACCCTGCGCGCCAGCCCGTGGGACACTTTCGTGCATGTGGTGCTGCCACTGGCCCGTCCCGGCTTCGTCACCGCCAGCATTCTTGGCTTTGCCCACACCGTCGGCGAGTTTGGCGTGGTGCTGATGATTGGCGGCAACATCCCCGACAAGACCCGCGTGGTTTCGGTGCAGATCTTCGATCACGTCGAGGCCATGGAGTATTCACAAGCCCACTGGCTGGCCGGTGCCATGCTGGTGTTCTCTTTCCTGGTGCTGCTCCTGTTGTACGCCGGGCGCCGTGGCAAAGCTGGCTGGAGCTGAGATGACCGCATCGATTGTGGCGCGCCTGATCCTGGCGCGCGACGACTTTACCCTGGACGTCGACCTGCACCTTCCGGGGCGCGGCATCAGCGCGCTGTTCGGCCACTCGGGCTCTGGCAAGACCAGCTGCCTGCGCTGCCTGGCCGGGCTGGAACGGGCCGCCAGCGCCTACATCGAGGTTAACGGCGAAGTCTGGGAAGACAGTGCCCGCGGCTACTTCCAGGCACCGCACCTGCGCCCGGTTGGCTATGTGTTCCAGGAGGCCAGCCTGTTCCCGCACCTGTCGGTGCGCGGCAACCTGGAATTCGGCTGGCGCCGGGTGGCGGCTGCCGAGCGCAAGGTCAGCCTGGAGCAGGCGTGCCAGTTGCTGGGCATCGGCCACTTGCTGGAACGCCGTCCTGCCACCTTGTCTGGCGGCGAAGCGCAGCGGGTGGGCATTGCCCGCGCCCTGCTCAGCAGCCCGCGCCTGCTGTTGATGGACGAGCCTCTGGCGGCCCTGGACGGGCCGCGCAAGCGCGAGATCCTGCCCTACCTGGAGCGCCTGCACGACGAACTGGACATTCCACTGGTGTATGTCAGCCACGCCCAGGATGAAGTGGCACGCCTGGCCGACCACCTGGTACTGCTGGAGCAAGGCAAGGCGGTGGCCAGCGGCCCGATCGGCGAAACCCTGGCACGCCTGGATCTGTCATTGGCCCAGGGCGAGGATGCCGGCGTCGTCTTCGACGGCATGGTGGTGGGGCATGACCCGCACTACGACCTGCTCGACCTGCGTCTGCCCGGCAGCGGCGGGCCGCTGTTGCGCATCGCCCACACGGCACATGTGATGGGCAGTACCCTGCGGGTCAAGGTGCAGGCCCGGGACGTCAGCCTGGCGCTGACGGCTGACAGCACATCGAGCATTCTCAACCGCCTGCCGGTGCGTGTGCGCGAAAGCCGCCCGGCCGATAACCCGGCCCATGTGCTGGTGAGCCTGGATGCCGGCGGCAATGCCTTGCTCGCCCGCATCACCCGCTTCTCGGCAGACCAGCTCGGCCTGCACCCGGGCCAGGCGCTGTTTGCCCAGATCAAGTCGGTGGCCCTGTTGGGCTGAGCATCCTTTACACGGGCGTTGTCCATTGATCAGTGACTTGATCGAGGCCTGCCGCCCATGCTCGACTGCCCCCTGCCACGCACCCTGCACTACGTTGACGACAGCCAGCCGGGCCTGACCCGGAGACGCTGGCGCGACCGTTTCATCTACCTGGATACCGATGGCCAACGGGTTCGCGACAGCGAAACCCTCGCCCGTATCGCTTCGCTGGTGATTCCGCCGGCCTACACGGATGTGTGGATATGCCCCGACCCACAGGGCCACCTGCAAGCAACCGGCCGCGACGCGCGTGGCCGCAAGCAGTATCGCTACCACACGCAGTGGCGCGAGCTGCGCGACCAGCACAAGTATGGGCGTATGCTGGCCTTTGCCCAGGCCCTGCCTGAACTGCGCGCACAACTGGAGAGCCACCTGGCACGGCCAGGCCTGGACCGGGAAAAAGTGATGGCGCTGGTAGTGAGCTTGCTCGACCACACCCTGATCCGCATTGGTAATCAACGCTACCTGCGCGACAACCAGTCGTATGGTCTGACCACCCTGCGCAACCGTCATGTGCAGATCAAAGGCAGCACCATCCGCTTCCAGTTCCGCGGCAAGCGCGGCGTGGAGCACAACGTCACCCTCAACGATCGGCGGCTTGCCAGCCTGCTCAAACGCTGCATGGAGCTGCCCGGACAGGCACTGTTTCAATACCTGGATGAGGACGGCCAGCGCCACAGCGTCGGCTCCAGCGAGGTCAACCAGTTTCTGCAGCAGCTGACCGGCGCCGACTTCACCGCCAAGGACTACCGCACCTGGGCCGGCAGCAGCCTGGCCCTGGACCTGCTGAAGCCCTTGGCCTGGGAGCCGGACGCCGAGGCCAAACGCCAAGTCGCCGCAGTAGTCCGCCAGGTCGCCAAACGCCTTGGCAATACGCCCGCAGTGTGCAGGCGTTGTTATATACACCCTGCGGTACTTGAGCACTATGCCTTGGGGCGCCTGGCCAACTTGCCGAAAAGCCGAGTGCGCAAAGGGCTGGACCCCGAAGAAGTGGCATTGCTGATATTTCTGCAGGCACTTGAGGAACAGGATGACCATTAAGCCTGTCTATTCACCCCATGATGCGAAGAAATTTCCCATTGGCCGCCAAGCGCCCTATTCTTGCCACCGAGCACCTTGACCGGCAAAACGCTGACGGTTTGCTTCGGCACCTGCAACTGAAGACTCGCAACAGAATTTGTCTGTCGGGGAATTACTATCCGCCGAAAGCGTCTTTAATGAGAAGGAAGAGGGACCCGCTCCCGCCGCCAAGGCAATTAGCCTGGCGGTCTTTTACATCACCAAGGAGATCTACATGCTGATACTCACCCGCAAGGTTGGCGAAAGCATCGTCATCAACGATGACATCAAAGTCACCATTCTGGGCGTCAAAGGGATGCAGGTGAGGATCGGGATCGATGCACCGAAAGATGTTCAGGTTCATCGCGAAGAAATCTTCAAGCGCATCCAGGCCGGCAGCCCGGCCCCGGAAAAGCACGACGACTCGCACTGAGCGACCTGCCTCAAGCCGCACGGACGCGCTTGATCGCCCCACGCCTCAGGTGCCGAGCAGTTCGTGCACCTTGGCGACCATACAGTCCATGTCGAACGGTTTGTCGAACACGGCGGCGAACAGTTCCGGGCATCCCTGGTTGGCCTGTGCGCCGCTCATGAGGATGACCGGTAACTCGCTCAAGGCCGGGTCTTCACGCATCGAGCGCACCAGCTCTTCACCGTTTAGCAGCGGCATCATGTAATCGGTGATGACCAGCTGAACACGCTTCTCCTTCAGCGCTTCCAGCGCCTTGCAGCCATTGCTCGCCTTTTCCACCAGGTAGCCTTCGTCCTCCAGGGCAAAACCGAGGATATCGGCAATCAGGTACTCGTCATCGACGATCAGGATGGTGTTCATGGGCCTGCTCCGTCACCCGCCCCCTTGCGGCACCGGCGTTCCCGAGAGCACGCCACAGGCGCCTTCGAACGCCTTGCGCAGGCTAATGCCTTGCGGCCCCATCAGCAGTTCGTGCAAAGCAGGGTCATGGTGACTGTCACGCACCTTGAGGATCGACAGCATGCGCCGCAGCTGCGAATCCAGCTCGACGAAGCGCATCAGCATCAGGTTGTCGACGATGCTCGACAGGTCCGGGGCCGGGGCGCTGATTTCCGAGCCGAAGATATCGCGCATTTCCCAGGTCAGCATCACGCTCACATCACGCGCGCGCAGTTCACCGGTCAAGGCGCGGAAAAATGCATTGAGACGCGCCGGGTCAACAGCCAGTCGGCTGAACGCCCCGAGGCTATCAATCAGCACGCGCTTGCAGCCCTGCGCCTCGACACGTTCGAGCAGGCGCGCCCCTACCTGGTCCAACAAACCTTCGGTGGTCGGTTGCCAGCACAGCTGCAGGCTGCCGGCGCGTTCCATCGCTGCAAAGTCGTAACCCAGCGATGCAGCCTTGCTACGCAGGCGTTCGGGGGTTTCGTAGAAGCCGAAATGCAGCCCCGGCGCTTGCGCAGTGCTGGCCCCCAGAAAGGCCAGCCCCAAGGATGTCTTGCCAATACCCGAAGGCCCGATCAGCAAGCTGACCGACCCCGTGGACAGGCCGCCGTCGAGCATTTCATCCAGGCTTGGCACACCGCTGCTGATGCGAGCAGGAATGGTGCTGCCCAGCTGGCTGGGGTGGCTGAACAACGCCTCAAGGCGCGGGTAGACATGCATGCCGCTTTCATCGATAAGGCACTCATGGCGCCCCGACAACGCCCCACTGCCGCGCGTCTTGCGCAGCTGGATATGGCGCACGGCGCGGCTGCCCACCAGTTGCTCACCCAACTCGATCACGCCATCGACCATGGTGTGTTCCGGGCTGCCCTCGTCCAGCCGTGCGCTGGTGAGCAGCAGCACCGTGCAGCCGGCGAAGGCCGCATGACCCTGTAGCTCGGAGACGAACTTCTTGGTGTCCAGCGCAGTTTCCGCGCGCACCCGGGCATTGAGTACACCGTCGACGATCAGCAAGCTGGCCTGCTGCCGGGCGATTTCCTGGCGCAACAGCCGCACAACGGCATCCAGCCCTTCCTGCTCAAGGGTGTCGAAGGCACTGACAAACTGGATCTGGTCGCCGACCAGCGAAGGGTCGAAGAAGTCCAGCGTGCCCAGGTACTGGAACAGCCGCTCATGCGACTCGCTCAGCAAGGTGGCCACCAGCACCCGGCCACCGCCGCGTACATGGCCGCAGGCCAGCTGGTTGGCGAGAATGGTCTTGCCCGCACCCGGTGGGCCCTGAATGATGTAGGAGGCACCGGCTACCAAGCCACCCTTGAGCAAGGCATCGAGCCCTTCGATACCCGTCACCAGCCGCCTGAGTGCCTGTGCCATGATGCTCACCTGTCGAGATTGCTGTGGGTCTTGTCCTGATACGTTGGCAAGTAAAGTTGCATGGAAGTTCCGTGGCCGGGCTCACTGTCGACAAAAATGGCGCCGCCGCTCTGCCTGGCAAAGCCATATACCTGGCTAAGGCCCAAGCCAGTGCCCTTGCCGAAAGGTTTGGTCGTGAAGAACGGCTCGAAGATGCGTGGCAATACCTCAGGCACAATGCCTTCGCCGCTGTCTGCCACCACAAAACGCACGAAACGGCCTTGCAACCCTTCCACGTCGCCCGCCAGTTCGACTACTTCGGCCGACAAGCCTATCCGGCCCTCCCCTGCGATGGCATCGCGGGCGTTGAACAACAGGTTCAGCAGCACCATCTGCAATTGCCCGGCATCCACTTCGATCAGCGGCAAGTCCGCCTGCAACTGCACCTGCAGGTCAATCGAACTGGGCAGGGCATGTTCCAGGAGCCCACGCGTGGCAGCTACAAGGTCTGCCGGCGCTACACACGCCACATCGAGTTTGCGGTGGCGGGCAAAGCTGAGCAGTTGCTGGGTCAGTTCAGTGCCTCGCTGCCCGGCATCCAGAATATGTTGCAGCATGCGCTGGGCACGCGCCGGGTCCTGGGTGGCTATCGCCAGGCGCGCCGAACTGATGATGATGGTCAGCATGTTGTTGAAGTCATGCGCCAGCCCGCCAGTCAGTTGGCCGAGGGCCTCCAGTTTCTGTGCCTGGAACAGCTGGGCGCGCACCGCGTCCAGTTGCATCGCCGACTCGCGGCGGTCCGTGATGTCCCGGGTAACTTTGGCCAGGCCGATGATCTGGCCCTGGTCGTCGCGGATCACGTCCAGCGCCGCCAAGGCCCAGAACTGTGTACCATCCTTGCGCACGCGCCACCCTTCATCCTGCGCTACACCCTGCTCCAGCGCCTGGCGCAACAAGCGCTCCGGGCGGCCGTCGGCACAGTCCTGCGGCGTGAAGAACAGCGAGAAATGCTTGCCGATCACTTCATCGGCGCGGTAACCCTTGATCCGTTGCGCACCGGCATTCCACGACACCACATGGCCGGCAGGGTCAAGCATGTAGATGGCGTAGTCCACCACCGACTGAACCAGCTGCTCGTAGCGGTGGGCAGGCATGACGGGGTGGTCGGGGCAGTCAGCTGAAACCATGCAAGCTCCACTGGTACAGCGGGAGGAACAAAATGAGCTTAGCCGAACACGCCCGGCGACAAACAGCCGTGCAGCTACCGTGGGTCACCGTTCAGGCTCGACCAGTATCGGGCTGATGCGTCGCGGCATGGCGACTTTCAGCAGCCACAGGCCAGCCAGCATGATAATCCCGCCACCTGCCAGGGCCATCAGCCGCTGCGGATGTTCGGCATCGAACCCCAACATCAGCAGGTAAACACCCAGGCTGACCAGGCTGAGGTAGAGAAAAGCGCCCAACACGATCACCTGCGCAAACAGCAGCCGCCAGAACAGCCGTGGGCGCACGACACGCTCGCAACCGTCAGACTGAGTCATCGCCGCATACTCTTGGATCCAATAAAAGGGCAACAGTGGCGTAATGACAGCAAGGTGTCAATTACCCGTTCGCTCGACCCTTCACTCTGTTGATCATAGGTGCTGCAGTTGACTCAACTATAACAATGGGTTATAAAGCGCGCTTGATTGCGAAGCCCTTCTGCTTAGAAGCGAGCTGGTCGTTACGACCCCTTCAAGCGTGCGAGTGTGGTGGAATTGGTATACACAGCAGACTTAAAATCTGTCGGCGTGAGCCTTGCGGGTTCGAGTCCCGCCACTCGCACCAAACTTCGTTGAAAAGGCGCCCTTGCGGCGCCTTTTTGCTGCCTGCCGGCAATGTCCCGCGCAGCTGCTAGAGTGGAACTTGTACTCGTCCACTGGAACGCCGCCATGCGCTACTCCCTGTTCGATGGCCAACGCGACATCATTATCCTGATAGCCCGCGTGCTGCTGATGATCCTGTTCGTCTTGTCTGGCTGGGCCAAGCTGACCGGCTTTGACGGCACGGTCGGCTACATGACCTCGCTGGGTGCCCCTGCCCCCATGCTGGCGGCAGCGATTGCCGTGCTCATGGAGTTCGTGGTCGGCATCCTGCTGATCCTGGGCTTCTATACCCGGCCACTGGCGTTCCTGTTCGCACTGTTCGTGCTGGGCACGGCGCTGTTGGGCCACCCGTTCTGGAACATGGTCGACCCCGAGCGCAGTGCCAACATGACCCAGTTCCTGAAAAACCTCGCCATCATGGGCGGCCTGCTAATGCTGGCCGTGAGCGGCCCAGGCCGCTTCTCGGTGGACGGCCGCTAGGTCAGTCGTCTTCGCAATCGTCGAACCAGGCTGGGTGATCCCGCTCCTCGTCATCGAGGTCATCCAGCGTTTCCTCGTCTTCTTCCACTTCATCCTCGGCGCCTTGGGCATCTGCCTCGTGCTCCACGTCGTCGTAGAGAAACTCATGGTCGAGCAGGTGATCGTGCTCGGGTTCGTGCAGGTCGTCTTCGTCGTGCATGCTGGCTCCTGGCGTGATGGCAGGCCTGTATAGGCTGATCAGGTTCCAAGGTCAATGCGTTGCCACTTAATCCTGGGTTAACCAGCCGGGCGCAACCTGCAGGCTCTCCCTTCAAACGTCTTTTGCCCGCCGCTCATGGCGGGCTTTTTTATGCTGTTACCCACATGACACCCTCATGACCTGCACTTCACGAAATACTGACAAACGGATGGGCACACTGACCCTGCTCCGTACGTTCTTGCAGCCCGCCGCATCATTGCCGCGGGCTTTTCTTTTTATGGCGCTAACGCACTCCATGACCTGAAGCAGTTTTGCCTGGCGACGCAAGGGCTATGCTAACCCAGCGATAACCCAAGCTCACTCGGATAGACACGGAGGCTCATATGAAAGCTGCTGTTGTTGCGCCAGGCCGTCGCGTGGATGTAGTTGAGAAAACCCTGCGCCCCCTCGAACACGGTGAAGCGCTGCTGAAGATGCAATGCTGCGGTGTGTGCCACACCGACCTGCATGTAAAAAATGGCGACTTCGGTGACAAGACCGGCGTCGTGCTGGGCCACGAAGGCATCGGCGTGGTCCAAGAAGTCGGGCCGGGCGTTACCTCGCTCAAGCCGGGCGACCGCGCCAGCGTGGCATGGTTTTATCAGGGGTGCGGGCATTGCGACTATTGCACCAGCGGCAACGAAACCCTGTGCCGCGAAGTGAAGAATTCCGGGTACACCGTAGACGGCGGCATGGCAGAAGCCTGCATCGTCAAAGCCGACTATTCGGTCAAAGTACCTGACGGCCTCGACTCCGCCGCCGCCAGCAGCGTTACCTGCGCCGGCGTGACCACCTACAAGGCGGTAAAAATCTCCAACATCCGCCCAGGCCAATGGATCGCCATCTACGGCCTCGGCGGCCTGGGCAACCTGGCGCTGCAATACGCCAAGAACGTGTTCAACGCCAAAGTGATCGCCATTGACGTCAATGAAGAGCAACTGCGCTTCGCCAGCGAAATGGGCGCCGACCTGGTTATCAACTCGCGCACCGAAGACGCCGCGAAGGTCATCCAGGCCAAGACCGGGGGCGCCCATGCTGCTGTGGTTACCGCCGTTGCCAAAGCCGCCTTCAACTCGGCCGTGGACGCGCTACGCGCAGGCGGCCGCCTGGTTGCCGTGGGGCTTCCGTCAGAGTCCATGGACCTGAATATCCCCCGCCTGGTGCTGGACGGGATCGAAGTGGTTGGCTCGTTGGTCGGCACACGGCAAGACCTGCAAGAGGCCTTCCAGTTCGCCGCTGAAGGCAAAGTAGTGCCCAAGGTAACCCTGCGGCCGATCGAGGACATCAACCAGATCTTCGACGAGATGCTGGAAGGCAAGATCAAAGGCCGCATGGTGATCCAGTTCGAAGGTTGATAGCCTGAAGGCCGATCATTTCGAACGACCAAAAGCCCGTGGATGATCATTCACGGGCTTTTGCCCTTTTCATAGTCAAGGAACAGACCATGAGCTTCGACTGGCACGCTGGGCCGATTACCCGCACCACGCCCTTGGACAAGCACTACCGCAACACGCAGAAGGTGCGTCAGTTTCTACTCGGCGAGTGTGGCCAGGCATTCAAGTTCGACGGAGCCTTCATGGCGTGGATCAAGAGCGGCACGCCGTCCACTATGGGAGACGTCGCGGATGAATGGTTACGGATGCATCGCTGACTTTCATTGGCGGGCACCTGCGTTGCAGCTGCTTTCTCCAACATCTTGTCCAACGCTTCAACCATGCTGGAATAATCCATTTCCTGACGACCTCGCTGGTGGAATGGGCTTGAGCTCAACCTTAGCTTGTGAACATTTCAATACGTGGTGAGGGAACCGGAGCGTCTTTACCGCCCTCCCTTCTGATGACCCACGTATGGGTGGTGCGGTTCAAAATAAGTGCTCAAGATGCAGCATCGAGCCTGTACACACGAGGAGATGGGCATGTCGATTCGAAGCTTGGCCAAGCATCTACCGCCAGATCCTTCCAGAGCGGGCTGGGTTCTGGGATGGGGCGTTCTGAGAGACAGGCATCCATGGCATTTTGTCGACGTCTATGCCGATCAGAAGACGGCCGAAGCAGAGGCAAAGCGCCGAGGGGAAGGTTACGTCGTGGAGTTCGGCTCGCATCGCCTGGGGTCGCGTGATTTTGTCTGTGGCGTAACCTTGCCTGAAGGCTAGAACGGATGCGCAAGGCTGCGGTTCCACCGTGTTTTTTTGATTGAGGTGGCCGAAGTATTGGGAAACTCTAGTGTTGCGAATAGAGTCGCGCGACCCAAACGAAGGCCTACCGATGAACGAACGTTACTCACACCTTGATGGGCTGCGTGGATTAGCGGCGCTAGGTGTAGTTTTCTGCCACTTCGTACAACTCTATCTGCCTGCTGCTTTTCTCCGAACGGCACCGCGTCAGGATCGTACGCTCAATCCAACTCACTCATACGCCTGTCGCCTGGTTTTCAACTGTGACAAGGAGGGTAAACCGTCAGTAAGCCTCTGGCGTAGCGCTCGGAGCATTGCGAAAGAAAAATGGATGAGCCACGAATCATCCTTCAATCGAAACATACTACCCCGGTAAAAAGCTACTTCCGTCTCGCTGACTCCAATCCATCCAGAAATATCTAAATCACTTGGCGCATCAAACATACTTGAGCCCTCGCGTTCGCAATGAAGCAACCAAGTAGTGCACTTTGACGCGCTATCGCTTGTGGATGGACTTGGCCGTTTGAGGGTTGGTCCAAACAGATTTCGGCTTGCTAGCTAGCACCCCGCTGACTCCTGCAGGAACGCTTTCAATTTGGCCTCCCAGCTTGACGAACAATTGAGTCTGTTCATTCAAGCGCTCATGGGCACGCTGCGTCTCGGGGGATATGGCCTGGAGCATAAAAGCAACCTCATAGTGAGCAGCCGCAAAACACGGCTACGCAGTCACTATACAGGCTATTGACAGATTCCGTATGAATAAGAGCCAGATACTGAAAATTACCAGCCTATTCAACGCAAAACTCGGCAGGTTCTTTCGAAAACCCCGCATACCTAACCAGCCGCCGCCGCTGACAAGCTGCATGAGCCTGGTCTTCGCTAGCGTCAGTTCCAGTACTGCAGCAGTAGCGTGAGAATCGCCGAGCGAGCATGCAGAGCAACTGGTGCTCAACTTGAGCGAACCGGGCGACGCCTTTGAATGGTACCGGGTGAGCGCCGCCGTAGGGAATGTAAGCAACCAAGGTGCCGAGCTTATCTCCTTAGCGGTGCGCCACAGTCCTGGGCTTGGTGGTACTCACGCAGCCCGAGAGGATGCCAGAGTGAAGGCCGAGGTCGAGAACAAGCCGGATCTGGCCAACCGTATCGCCCAGTTCCAGTTCCGCGACATCAGACCGAAGGCAGCATCCGAGATCAACGACCTGAGCGCTGCAAGCCTGCTGCTGGATCACTCAAAAGAGGGGATCGCCGAGCGCGTTTATCGTCGCGTTGGCGCCATCGCCAAGCTCTCCAAAGGCTGAGTTTTTGAAACTCCATGCCAAAAGTTTCGGAACTCTTGGCTTTTTTGACCCATAAAGAAAAACCCCGCAGACGTTAGTCTGCGGGGCTTTCGAATGGTGGAGGCCGAGGTCGGAATCGAACCGGCGTAGACGGATTTGCAATCCGGAGCATAACCACTTTGCTACTCGGCCTCAAAGGTCGGATCTAGCTGCTTGCGCTTTGCTATCTCCTTGAAACGCTGAACCTTTTTCAAAGTTTGCTGCGTTTCGATGGGCGCCATTATGTCTTCATTCCTTTAACCTTGCAACCCCCTGAACGAAAAAAAATTTCAACGGGTTCAAGGTGTTAGCGCAGACGCCCGAGTTTACTCCACAAACCTACCACCGTGTTCTCCACCGTGCCGCTGGCCGCCATGCCGATGCGTTCCTGCAGGCTCTTGCGTTCGGCATAGTGCAGGTGGAACAGGTTGGCATTGCGCGCACGCTCGCTGAGGTATTCGTCGCTGGTCTGCAGTTCGTCCACCAGCTTTCGGTTGAGTGCCGCAACCCCGAGCCAGACTTCGCCGGTGGCCACTTCGTCAATGTGCAACTGTGGACGGTAGCGTGCAACGAAGTCCTTGAACAGCTGGTGGGTGATGTCCAGGTCTTCCTGGAACTTCTCCCGGCCCTTCTCGGTGTTTTCGCCAAACACGGTGAGGGTACGTTTGTACTCGCCAGCAGTCAGCACTTCGAAGTCGATGTCATGCTTCTTCAACAGGCGGTTGACGTTAGGCAGCTGCGCCACCACGCCGATCGAACCCAGCACGGCGAACGGCGCACTGACGATCTTCTCGCCGATGCAGGCCATCATGTAACCACCGCTGGCGGCCACCTTGTCGATGCACACGGTCAGCGGGATGCCAGCCTGACGAATGCGCGCCAGCTGCGAAGCTGCCAGGCCGTAGCTGTGCACCAGGCCACCGCCACTCTCCAGGCGCAGCACCACTTCGTCACGCGGTGTGGCGAGGGTCAGTAGCGCGGTGATTTCGTTACGCAGGCTTTCAGTGGCCGAGGCCTTGATGTCGCCATCGAAATCCAGCACGAAGACCCGGCCCTTTTCCTCGGCCTTGCCCTTCTTCTGCCGTTTTTCCGCCTTGGCCTGCTGTTTGCGCAAGGCCTTGAGCTGGGCCTTGTCCAGCAGGCCGGACTCCAGGCGCTCGCGCAGGTCCTTGTAGAACTCGTTCAGGCGGGTGACCTGTAATTGCCCCCCCGATTTGCGCCGCCCCTTGCCGCGCAGCCCGGCGATGGCTGACAGCACCACCAGGATGGCGATGACCAGGGTGGCGGTTTTGGCGAGAAAGCTTGCGTATTCGGCAAGAAACTCCACGTTGACTCCTTAAATACCTGCGCCACGGCGGCGCGTAACTGTTGCAAGCATACCGTTGCACCCGAGGTGCTGCCAGCCGGTGCAAACGCTGGCAACATCTTTCAAACAACCTTTTCAAACGCTTGTATGTTTTTTCGTTGACAGCCCGTGTGGCGCATCCTAACCTCGCAGCAACCTCCAACAGGCCGGAACCTTTCGTGGGCAACCTCTACCTGATCCGACATGGCCAAGCCTCCTTCGGTGCCGATGACTACGACGTTCTCTCCCCCGTGGGCGTGCGCCAGAGCCAGGCCCTGGGTGAGCACCTTGCCCAACTGGGTGTGCGGCTGCACCGCTGCGTGGCAGGCGACCTGCGCCGTCAGCAGGATACCGCGCGCCTTGCCCTGGAGGCTTTGCAGGCCAACGGCTGCCCGGTGCCGGCGGTTGAGACCGACGCGGCGTTCAATGAGTTCGATGCCGACGGCGTCATCCGTGCCCTGTTGCCCGAGCTGCTGCCGCAAGAGCCAAACGCCCTGCACATCCTGCGCAATGCTGCGCAGCACCGCAGCGAGTTCCAGCGCCTGTTCGCCTTGATGGTGCAGCGCTGGCACGACGGGGAGCATGCCGACGACGGCCTGGAAACCTGGCAAGCTTTTACTGCCCGCGTACAGGGTGGGCTGCAACGCGTACTGGATACCGCCGGCAGCGGCGACAATATCGCCATTTTCACCTCGGGCGGCACCATTGCCGCCCTGCTCCACCTGGTTACCCGTATCACCCCCAGCCAGGCGTTCGCGCTGAACTGGCAGATCATCAACACGTCGCTCAGCCAGCTGAAGTTCCGCGGCCGCGACGTGGCACTGGCTTCCTTCAACAGCCAAGCCCATGTGCAGCTGTTGAGGGCGCCGGAGTTTGTCACCTATCGATAAGCCCGGCTTTGTTGTGTCCCTGCGGGGACGTGTAAATCACTCTATAAGGAATGCGCCATGACCTCCGTAGCTGATGCCGTCAAAAAGATGCAAGAGAAGTTCAACCCATCCGCTGCCGCCGGCCTGGACCTGGTGTTCGGCTTCAACATCACCGACGAAGGCAAGCAGTACGCGCTGATCGTCAAAGACGGCACCTGCGACCTGCAGGAAGGCGAAAACCCGGATGCCAACTGCACCCTGGTAATGGACAGCGAAACCCTGAAGGGTATCGTCAGTGGCGAAACCGACGGCATGCAGGCCTTCATGGGCGGCAAGCTGCGCGTTGAAGGCGACATGATGCTGTCGATGAAACTCAGCGAGCTGTTCCCGTCCTGAGGGCTGGGGATTCCGGATGATCGAAAACCGAAGCCCTCGCGGCTTCGGTTTTTTTTGCCCGGCATTCGGTGCAGTGATCCACCGGCAACACCCGCACCTATATGGCACCTGGCACGCTTGTTCCAGCCCGGGCAGGCCATTAGATTAGCCAATAGTCCTTGCGATCGAGAATAAGGAAAACGCATGACGCTCACCGACCAGTCCACCCAGGTACGCCCCGGCGAAGAACTCGACGCGGCCGTCATCGCCCCTTACCTCAAGGCCAATATCCCCGGCCTGGATGGCCTGCCCAGCATCAGCCAGTTCCCGGGTGGCGCCTCCAACCTCACCTACCTGGTCAGCTACCCGGGCCGTGACTTCGTACTGCGCCGCCCACCGTTCGGGCAGAAAGCCAAGTCGGCCCACGACATGGGCCGCGAGTTCCGTATCCTGAACCAGCTGAACAAAGGCTTCCCCTACTGCCCCAAGGCCTATGTGCACTGCACCGACAGCAGCCTGATCGGCGGTGAGTTCTACGTGATGGAGCGGGTCAAGGGCATCATTCTGCGCTCGGATATCCCTGCCGAACTGAACCTGGACGCCAGCCGCACCGAGGCCCTGTGCAAAAGCTTCATCGACCGCCTGGTCGAGCTGCACCAGGTGGACTACAACGCCTGCGGCCTGGCCGACCTGGGCAAGCCGGAAGGCTATGTGCAACGCCAGATCGAGGGCTGGACCAGCCGCTACGAAAAAGCCCTTACCCCGGATGCCCCGCGCTGGGAACAGGTGATCGCCTGGTTGCACGACAAGATGCCCGCCGACCACCCGAAGCCCGGCATCGTGCACAACGATTACCGCTTCGACAACGTGATCCTCGACGCCGACAACCCCATGCGCATCATCGGGGTACTGGACTGGGAAATGGCCACCCTGGGTGACCCGCTGATGGACCTGGGCAACAGCCTGGCCTACTGGATCGAGGCCGACGACCCGGCCCCCGTGCAACTGATGCGCCGCCAGCCGAGCAATGCACCCGGCATGCTTACCCGTCGCCAGTTCGTCGATTACTACGCCAAGCGAGCGGGCATCCAGCTCGACAACTTCGATTACTACTATTGCTATGGCCTGTTCCGCCTGGCCGGCATCGTCCAGCAAATCTATTACCGCTATTTCCACGGCCAGACTCAGGACAAGCGCTTCGCCCAGTTCATCCACATGAACCGTTTGCTGGAGCAGATGACCCTCCAGGTCATTGCCAAGTCCAGGCTCTGAGCACCGACCACGACGACGGATAACAAGGAAAACAGCATGTCCAAGACCCACCTGTTCGACCTCGACGGCAAGATTGCCTTCGTTTCCGGTGCCAGCCGTGGCATTGGCGAGGCCATCGCCCACTTGCTGGCACAGCAAGGCGCCCATGTGATCGTTTCCAGCCGCAAGCTCGACGGTTGCCAGCAGGTGGCCGACGCCATCATCGCCGCCGGTGGCAAGGCCACGGCGGTGGCCTGCCACATCGGTGAACTGGAGCAGATCCAGCAGGTGTTCGCCGGCATTCGCGAGCAGTTCGGGCGACTGGACGTGCTGGTCAACAACGCGGCTACCAACCCGCAGTTCTGCAACGTGCTGGATACTGACCCGAACGCCTTCCAGAAGACCGTGGACGTGAACATACGCGGCTACTTCTTCATGTCGGTGGAAGCTGGCAAGCTGATGCGTGAGCACGGCGGTGGCAGCATCATCAACGTGGCGTCCATCAACGGGGTGTCGCCCGGCCACTTCCAGGGGATCTATTCGGTAACCAAGGCAGCGGTAATCAACATGACCAAGGTCTTCGCCAAGGAGTGCGCCCAGTTTGGCATTCGCTGCAACGCGCTGTTGCCGGGCCTGACCGACACCAAGTTCGCCTCGGCACTGGTGAAGAACGACGCCATCCTGAACGCCGCACTGCAGCAGATCCCGCTCAAGCGGGTGGCCGACCCAAAAGAAATGGCCGGCGCAGTGTTGTACCTGGCCAGCGATGCGTCCAGCTACACCACCGGCACGGCACTCAATGTAGACGGCGGCTACCTGTCCTGATCACGCTTTGATCGCCACCAAGGTGTAGCTCAAGGGCAGACGGGCGGGCTGCTCGCGCAAGCGATACTCACCGTCACTGCCCTTGACCATCTGCCCCGGCAGCGCCTGCCAGGGGATGCTCTGGTGCTCGACCAGTGCCGTCAGTTGCAGCCCATGCGCCAGCAAGGCAGTCACCACTTCGCCCAGGCCGTGGTTCCATTCATGGGTTTCGGTGTGGGCAAGGCGCTGTTCGGTTTCGACGTAAGTCTGGTCGTTGTGCCACACCGTCGGCGCTTCGTGCTCGAAATACGGGTATTCGAGCTGCAGGCGGTCATGGTGGTCCTCGTTGACGGCCATCAGCATCGGGTGCCCATCGCGCAGGAACAGCCGCCCGCGTGGTTTCAACAGTGCTGCCACTGTACGCGCCCACGGCTCGATGCGAGGCAACCAGCACAGTGCGCCGATACCGGTATAAACCAGGTCGAACGTGCCTGCCGGCAGCACCTTGTCGGCAGCATAGACGTCAGACTCGACGTACTCGATGGGCACCGCGCAACGTTTGGCCAGTGCACGCGCTTCGGCCAGCGAAGCTGCGGAATAGTCCAGGCCACAGACCTGGGCGCCAAGGCGCGCCAGCGAGAGCGTATCGGTACCGATGTGGCACTGCAGGTGAACAGCGTTCAGCCCTTTGATATCGCCTAGCAATGGCAGGTCGAAGCGGACGGTTTCGGAAAGGTGCCCGGGGCGCTGGACCAGAAGCTCGACTTCGTAGTCCTTGGAGGCAGCGTGTAGCGCAGCGCGTTCGTCCCAGCTGGCACGGTTGAGTTGCAGTGAGCGATCCATGGTGTCGTCCTTGAGTGGTAACGGCTGATGCTAGCCGTTACCACGTTCCCTGCGTCACCACTGCCTTGCTAAAAATTGTAAAGCCCCGCTCGCGCCTCTGGGGCCGCTCTGCAGCCCGTTGCCGGCAAGCCAGCTCCCCCAGGGACCGCACAATGCTGAAGGCTTGCGCAACACCTGTGGGAGCTGGCTTGCCGGCGATGAGGCCAAAACAGGCCACTCCAAGCGGTTACAAACAGGTAGCCGCTGCCGCCCGGCGCTGCAATGCCACGCCGTCATGCTTCTGCGCGTAATAGTCAACCCGCGCCCCACCCGCCTGCGGGTAAACATCCACGAACGCTTCGGCTTCGCGGGTATACACGGTAAACCCGCCCTGCTTGCGCGGCTCCAGATAGCCACTGGCATCGTCGCCGAACACCTTCTCTTCCTGCCAGCTGAACTGGATGCACTGGGCCACCAGTTCTGGCGCCTTGTGCGAATCGAGCTGCACCGTCGGCTTGCCGCCGCGGGCCGTCTCCATGGTCGCAGAAGCACAACCGACCAGCATCAGTGCTGCGGCCATCGGCAGAATCGCACGCATGTTCCATCCTCAGGGTAAAAAAGAAGGCGACTCTAGCACTGGCATGCATCGCGAGTGAATTGCCACACACCTGCCGCTGTCGCAGATAAGACACATAGCCAAGAGGAATACCCCATGAAACTGCACTATCTGCTGCTCGCGGCCCTACCCTGCCTACCCCTGGCGGCAAACGCCGCCCCTTCCAGCGAAGAAAGCGTCACCGCGCCGGAAACACACAATCGCGAACTCAAGGTGGGTGACAAGGCGCCGGACCAGTACAAACGAGACGATCAGGCCATCCAGGACTGGCAAGCCAAGGGCCTGCCCAAGCCCGAAAAAGAAAGCCACTGGGTACGCATGGGCGGGCACTTTGTACTGGTACAGATCACCAACGGCGTAGTGCTGGCAATCCAGCCGGCGTCGTGAGTCAACCCGCTTCGGCCATTGCCGCCAGATGCACCGTATTGCGCCCGGCGGCCTTGGCCTGGTAAAGCGCTGCGTCAGCCTGGGCCAACAGGCTGGCGGTACTGTCCTTGAGCCCAGGCACGCCGCACCACAAGCCAACGCTGAAGCGCAATTCGATCTGGTCACCGGCAAAACTCGCCGGGTTGCGCGCAATGGCCTCACGCAGCCCTTGCAGCGCAGCCATCGCCCCGTTGCGGTCAGTGCCCGGCAGCAGCAACAGGAACTCCTCACCACCATATCGGCCCAGGCAGTCACCTTGGCGCAGCCGCTGTTGCAACTGGCGCACGCAATGGCACAGCACCTCGTCACCTGCCAGGTGCCCGTACAGGTCGTTGATGCGCTTGAAATGGTCGATGTCGATCATCGCCACAGCCAGGCTGCCCTGCTGCTGGCGAGCCTGGTCCAGTTCCACGGCAAAGCGCTCAAGGATCGCCCTGCGGTTCAGCGTGCCGGTCAGCACATCGTGCAGGGCCAGGTGCTGCAAGCGGGATTCGCTGCGCTCCTTGGCCATCAACACCAGCCCGATCGAATACATCATTACCGTGGCGGTGCCAATCGCCACCGAAATGCTCTGCTTGAGGTTGCTGGTGTCATAGCGCAACTCCACCGCCGTGCCATTGGCCACCGCCACCCCACGCATGCCCAGGCCGACCAAGCTGATCAACGCACCGATCTGCAGCAGCAAGTGGGCCTTGCCCGGCCGCTCGGCATAGCGTCGCGCCCAGTACAGAATCATCGAACACTGCAGCATCAGCACCAGCGTTGCCAGCAGTATACGTGGCTCCACCGTATCGAGCAGCAGCATCAACCCCACCAGCATGCACGCCGGGATAATGAAGATTCTGCGCCAAGGCACCACCTGCTGACGCACCCGAAACAGGCTGGCTGTATAGAACGCCAAGGCCAGCGACAACAGGCTGTTGCCCAGGCCATAGCTGAGCCACAGCGGGGCCTGGGCGTAGGCGGTGTAGCAGACATAGGCCAGGGCATGCACCAGCAACCCACACCCCGTGAGTGAAAGGTTGTCACGGCGGTTACTGCGCCCGACCAGCAACAGGCAGAAGGCCAGAATGGTTGCAACCAAGGCAACGGCGGCGAACAACGTGGGGGTATGGGCGATCATCATGATTCACTGTGTGGCAAATTGCCGTCTTGCCTGCGGCTTACCCCACAGTCTAGAGGTGTATTACCGGCTCGACCATGACCGAATGGGACAGAACAGCAGCCCAGAAGCACGCCGCTCATCACTGGCGCGACAAATTTTTGCCTGCCAGGGAAACCAAATGGATCATTCCCAGTCTCAGCAAGTGCCCTGTAAACCATTGCGGATCAAGGACCTATATCGTGATGACCCGCCTTGCAAGCCTTTCGCTGGTTGCTGTTGTCCTGCTGACCGCAGGCTGCCACAGCCATCGCTACCATGACGACGACGACGGCTGGCGTGACCGCGACCGTGACCATCGGCACCACCATCGCCATGACCGCGACGATGATGACGATGACAATCGCCAGTACCGCGGTGACCGCTACTACCGCTGAAGCGTCTTTGCACCCCTGTCCCGCCGCCCGTTGCGCGGCACCTTAACCTGATGACTCCTTTGAGGTTCGTATCATGCGTCTGACTCTGCCTTCCCTTGCCCTCGGCCTGCTGCTGTGCCAGGGCGCTTTCGCCGGTGACGGTACTGCCGCCATTGGCGGTGGCCTGGGTGGTGCCCTGGGTAACGTTGTCGGTCAATCGATCGGTGGCAAGACCGGGGCGGCCATCGGCGCCGGCCTCGGCGGCGCAGCCGGCAGTGCGGTAGGTGCACGCAAGGGCAACCGTACCGAAGCCGCCATCGGCGGTGGCCTGGGCTCGGCCGGCGGCTCGCTGCTGGGCGGCGCGGTGGGCGGCAAGACCGGCTCTACCGTCGGTGCCGGCTTGGGCGGCGCGGCCGGTGGTGCCATCGGCAACCACCTGGGCGACAATAACGGCAGCAAGAAGCACCGCCGTCACCGTCACTGATCCGGTGACCCAAGGGGCCGCAATGCGGCCCCTTTTGTTTGGCAAACCCTGCAGCACATCAACACCCCCTTCATCACAAGCTGGCACACTGGCTGCTACTGTCTATCGTGCCCCTGTGTGAAGGAACACCCCCTCCCCATGAACCAAGAGCTGCTCTGGGTCCTCGGCCTGCTGGCCATCGTCATCCTCCTGTTCGTCATCAACCGCCCGCGCATGGACGTGGTCGCACTGCTGGTGATTCTCGCCCTGCCGCTGCTCGGCATCCTCACCGTCGAGCAAGCCCTGGCCGGCTTCAGCGACCCCAACGTGGTGCTGATCGCCGCCCTGTTCGTGATTGGCGAAGGCCTGGTGCGCACCGGCATTGCCTACCGCATCGGCGAATGGATGAGCGAGCGGGCCGGCAACAGCGAGGCGCGCCTGCTGGTGCTGCTGATGGTGGCGGTGGCCGGGCTGGGCTCGATCATGAGCTCCACCGGCGTGGTGGCCATCTTCATCCCGGTGGTGCTCAGTATCGCCGCACGCCTGAAACTCTCGCCCAGCCGCCTGATGATGCCACTGGCGTTCGCCGGCCTGATCAGCGGCATGCTCAGCCTGGTGGCCACACCGCCCAACGTGGTGGTGCACAGCGAGCTGGTGCGCAATGGCGAAGCCGGTTTCAGCTTCTTCAGCTTTACCCCGTTTGGCCTGGTGGTGCTGGTGCTGGGCATCGGCTACATGCTGCTGACCCGCCACTGGCTCAACGGCGAAGTACGCAAGGACGGCCGCGTGGAAACCCGCCGGACACTGCTGGACCTGGTGCTGGACTACAAGCTCAACGGCCGCGAACGGCGCCTGCGCATCCGCCCCCACTCGCCGCTGATCGGCCACACCCTCGGCGAGCTGGAGCTGCGTACCCGGCACGGCGCCAACGTGATCGGTATCGAACGCCAGCACAAGTTCACCACGCGGGTGATGGCTGCCGATTCCAGCACCGTGCTGCACCAGGGCGACGTGCTGCTGCTCGACCTGTTCGCCAATCGCGACGACCTGCGCAGCCTGTGCCAGACCATGCAACTGGAGCCACTTCACTTCAAGGCCGCCTATTTCATCGACCAGTCCCAGGAACTGGGCATGGCCGAGGTCTCGCTACCACCCGGGTCGCAGCTGATTGGCAAGAGCATTCTCGAACTGGCCTTCCGTACCCGCTTCGACCTCAATGTGGTCGGCCTGCGCCGCGAGCAGGCAGCGATCGAAGACCAACTGGTGGAAGAAAAGCTGCGCCTTGGCGACACGCTGCTGGTAGTCGGCCCATGGAAGGCCGTACGCCAGCTGCAAAGCAAGCCCAGGGACTTCCTGGTGCTGAGCCTGCCTGCCGAAATCGACCAGGTGGCGCCCGCCCGCACCCGCGCGCCGCAAGCACTGTTGAGCCTGGCGGTGATGGTCGGGCTGATGGTCAGCGGTGCCGTGCCCAATGTCATGGCGGCGCTGATCGGTTGCCTGCTGATGGGCGCCGGCCGTTGCATCGACATGAACAGCGCTTATCGGGCCATTCATTGGCAAAGCCTGGTGCTGATCGTCGGCATGCTGCCCTTTGCCCAGGCGCTGCAGAAAACCGGCGGCATCGACCTGGCGGTGAGCGGGCTGGTCAGCGTGCTGGGCGGGGCCGGCCCCAGTGCCATTCTCGCCTGCCTGTTTGCCGTCACGGCGGTGATTGGCCTGTTCATTTCCAATACGGCCACTGCGGTACTGATGGCGCCGGTGGCTGTCAGTACCGCTACACAGCTGGGGATGTCGCCCTACCCGTTCGCCATGACGGTGGCGTTGGCCGCATCGGCGGCGTTCATGACGCCGGTGTCATCGCCGGTCAATACGCTGGTGCTGGGCCCGGGGCAGTACCGTTTCGCCGACTTCGTCAAAATCGGCGTACCGTTCACCCTGTTGGTAATGCTGGTGACCGTGTTGATGGTGCCTTGGTTCTTCGGGCTGTGACGACACAACCGAGGAATGAAGGCAATTTGGCATTATCTCGACCGATCGGGGCAGATTGACATCAACTGCCCTGACGAAACACACTGCGGGTCATTGCCCCAGGTGCTTCAAGGCGTTGTCCTGGATTTCGTTTCCGCTTGCCGGTCGAGCCCATGGTTTTTGCTGCCCAATCGCGCTTGTTGCCTTACGTCATTCTGCTCTGCCTGACCTTTGCCCTCACCCTGGGCGGTATCCTGGCACGCCCGATCGAATCGCTGTCGCTGTTCTGGCCGGTGAATGCCGTATTGGCCGGTGTATTGCTGCGCTACCCTCGTCAGGCCACGCTTACCGGCTTTGGCCTCGTCTGGCTGGCCATGGTCGGTGCCGACCTGCTGTGCGGCAGCGCCTGGGCCCCGGCCATGTGGTTCAATCTGTGCAACCTGGGCGTGGTGGTGACCCTCTGGCAATTGCTGTCGCGCTTGCCGCGCCTGCACCGACGCATGCGTACCCCGCACGGCGTACTCAGCGTATTTGCCGCCTGCGCCGCTGCCGCCATGGTGGCGGCCAGCATGGCGGCGGCAATGGCCGCGCCCTGGTTCCAACAATCGTTGCGCGCCACTTGGCTGGCCTGGTTCAGCGAACAGTTCTCGACCAGCGTGCTGGTGCTGCCGGTGCTGCTTACTGCGCCCTCGGTGCGGGCCTTGGTGCGCGGTGGTGCCCAGGCCATCCGCCTGGCACCGCTGCTGGTGCTGCTGGCCTCGCTGGCGTTCAGCATTGCCTTTGGCGGCCCCGGGGCCATTGCCTTCCCGATTGCCGCCTTGCTGTGGTGTGCCTGGACCTATTCGCCCTTCATGGTTTCGCTGCTGGCACTCACCGCCGGCAGTACCTTGATTGTGGCGGTGGCGCAAAATCTCATGCACTTTAGCGTGCCGCAAAGCGAGCCAGGGGTGACCACGCTGATGTCGGCGCGCCTGGGCATCGCCATGCTGGTGCTTGGCCCGCTGGTGGTGGCCTGCGTCAGCCAGGCCAACCGCAGCCTGATGGCCCGCCTGGCGCACCAGGCTACCATCGACCACCTTACCGGCGTGCTCACCCGCAGTGCCTTTACCCGCCGCGCCAACGCGTTGCTGGACAGCCGCCAGCAGCATGCCCAGGCGCTGCCGCTAACCCTGATGATGCTGGACATCGACCATTTCAAGTCGATCAACGATGCCCACGGCCACGCGGTCGGTGACCAGGTGCTGCGCCAGTTCGCCAGCACCTTGCAAGACCAGTTGCACAACGATGAGCTGCTCGCGCGCCTGGGTGGCGAGGAGTTCGTCGTCATCCTCCCGGGCCTTGCGCCAGAACGGGCCAAGTTCACCGCCGAACGCCTGCGCCGCGCTGTACAGGACCTGCATGTGGTGCAGGCCGACCAGCGCCTGCAGATTACCGTCAGTATCGGCCTGGCCGGCTGCGACGCCGACCACCCGGCCCCCAGCCTGGACGCGCTGCTGGCAAGCGCCGACCAGGCGCTGTACCGGGCCAAGGCCCATGGCCGCAATCGCGTCGAGCAGGCCGAGGCGCAGCGCCAGGTGATCTGAGTCAACCGGCCAGCAAGTCCCACGACAGCTTAGCGATCAGCACGCACAACAGCACCAGGAACAGCCCGCGGACAAAGCCGGCGCCCTTGCGCACTGCCAGCCAGGTACCGGTCAGCGCGCCCAGGATGTTGCACACCGCCATGGGCAGGGCGATGGCATACAACACGTTGCCCGTCGGCACGAAGAACACCAGTGCCGCCAGGTTGGTGGCGATGTTCACCACCTTGGCCGACGCCGAGGCGTGCAGGAAGTCCAGGGCAAAGAAGCGGATGAACAGGAAGATCAGGAAGCTACCGGTGCCCGGGCCGAACAGGCCGTCGTAAAAACCGATCGCACCGCCGATCAGCACCGCCAGGCACTGCTCCTTGCGGCCGATTTGCGCAGGCTTGTGCAGGGTGCCGAAGTCTTTCTTGCAGAAGGTGTAGATGGCCATCAGCACAATCAGCACCAGCACCGCCGGGCGCATCACGCTGGGCGGCACCAGCGACACCGTGGCGGCACCGGCGAACGACATGACAAAGGCGCTGAGTGCAGCGGGTACGATCAGCCCCCAGTCCAGCGTCACCTTGCGGATAAACGACCGCGCCGCGAAGGCCGTGCCGCACACCGATGCCAGCTTGTTGCTGCCGAGCAATGCCGCTGGCTGTGCGGTGGGCAGCACATTGAACAAGGCCGGGATCTGGATCAGCCCACCGCCCCCCACGGCGGCATCGATCAGCCCAGCGGCAAAAGCGAACACGGAAAGTACAGCGATATCCATCATGATGCAGGCCCAGAGGCAGAGAAGACGCCTGCAAGGCTAATCAAAGTACCGCGCTTGTGTTGAAATGCCATATTGCGAAAACTGCAACAAGGAGCAGGCGATGGCATTGGACATGCTGCGGGAAATCCAGGCGTTCGTCAGCGTGGCACACAAGCGCAGCTTCGTCGCCGCCGCCCGCGCACTGGGGCGTTCCCCCAGCGCCGTTACCCGGGCTGTACAAACCCTGGAAGACAACGCCGGAAGCAAGCTGCTCAACCGAAACGCCAACGCCGTGACCTTGACCGAAGCCGGCGAGCGACTGTTGCCGCACGCCGAGCGCTTGCTGGATGTGCAACGCGATGCGGCCGACGAACTGGCCGCGCTCAGCGGCAATGCCCAGGGCTGGATCCGCTTTGCCGTGCCGCAGTTGCTGGGGGAGCATGTGTTGCCGCAGGTGCTTGCCGAGTTTTCTCGCGACCACCCGCAAGTGACCCTCGACGTGCAGTACAGCGACGAAGCCCTCGACCCACTGCAAGGCAAATTCGATTTCGTGGTGCGCGGCGCCTTTCCCCAATCGAGCGAGCTGATCGGCTACCCGCTTTGGCCCTATCAGCGCCACCTGTATGCCAGCCCCGCCTACCTGAGCCTGGCCGGCACACCGCAACACCCGGAAGACCTGGAGGGCCATACGCTGATCCTGCATACCGCGCCACGCATCCTCAAGGCCTGGCATTTCTGCCGTGATGGCCAGATCACCAGCCTGCGCCCCAGGCCCAGGCTGCGCCTGGGTTCGGGCGATGCGGTGTACCACAGCACCCTGGCCGGTGCCGGTATCGCCCGCCTGGCCGCCTGGGTTGGCGAAGCGCAGGTCAAAACCGGGCGCCTGGTGCGGGTGTGCCCCCAGTACCGCCTGACCTCCAGCAGCGGGCAGGACCCGCAGATGCACGCGCTATACCCTGCCGGCGAGCTGCCGGCACGGGTACGTGACTTGCTGGCGGCCCTGCGCCGAGCCGGCATGGCCCAATGAAGCAGCCACTGAAACGGCTGTTCAATTTCTGCTCAATTTAACAGAGCCCGCCGTGGGCTTGGCTTACAGCACTTTATCCACAGACCTACCCACGTTTTTTGTGGACAGATTTCCCAGCGCAAAGAATGACTTATCCCATGCGCGGGTGAACGTTGAACCTCAGCTTGGCGGAATCGTGCCAAGAAGACCAATCAGAATGGTCAGTAGCAGAAAACCACCCAGGAATAGCGCCAGCTTGCCCATTGGAACCTCTACAGTTGTGATGCGGGAATGGGCATATTCTCGGCCTTGGGCTGATACGGTTACAGATTCAGCTTTGTGGAAAAAAAGCGGATCAGATGGAAACCTGCTGAAGCTTTTCCGCAGGCAGCCAGCCCAGTTCGCCATTGCCATGGCGACGGCACCAGACCCACCCGTTGAGCGGGCGCAGCATCTGCACCCGCTGCCCGGGGTCGGCATCGAGCTCATGCGCTGAGTAATTGTCCAGTGCCCTGCCCTGGCACACGCTGATCCGCTCGATCAACTGGGCCGGTACCCAGCCAGGTTCCTGACCACTGCAGGTGCACAGGTACCAGTCCTGCCAGCCTGGCTCGCCTTCGTAGCGTGGCCCGATGTTCAGCAGCGTGCCCTTGGCGAAGCGGATGGGCCGCGGGTATTCACTGCGATGGGGTTCAATCACAACGTAATGCATGGGCCTCTCCTTGGCCGGGTAAACCTTCGATCGGTGCAACAGCGGAAAAACCACCGCTGCACCGCGTTTGTATCGTTATGTGTACCCATTGAGACCTGATACACAAGCACGTCTCCAACAGGTCAATCGGACATATCGGCGATACAGCCGTCAACTTTACTGGCACACATCAACCCGCCCCAATGGCTCATGCCAAGGAGATGCCCGATGCCTGCCCGCCACTCGACCCACACCCTGTCACGCCGCTTCAACCACGCCCTGCTGGCCTGCACCGTGCTGCCGCTCGGGCTGATGGCGACGGCTATCGCCACCGCCGCCCCCGTACAGC
Source organism: Pseudomonas sp. OG7 (assembly GCF_014192825.1). Lineage (NCBI taxonomy): Bacteria > Pseudomonadati > Pseudomonadota > Gammaproteobacteria > Pseudomonadales > Pseudomonadaceae > Pseudomonas > Pseudomonas sp. OG7. The sequence continues at coordinate 80,900 of NZ_JACHYK010000008.1, forward strand.
CCCAGCCAGCAAGCGCAGTGGCCGACAGGTTCGGCCATCTGAAACACATCAACGCAGGCGTGCTCGATGTGGCTTACGTGGAACAAGGCCCCGCCGATGGCCCGGTGGTGATCCTGCTGCACGGCTGGCCCTACGACATTCATAGCTTCGAGGAAGTTGCACCTGCCCTGGCGGCAAAAGGTTACCGGGTGTTGGTGCCCTACGTGCGCGGCTACGGCCAAACCCGCTTCCTGTCTGCGGCAACGCCACGCAATGCCCAACCCACCGCCCTGGCCAGCGATGTCGTCGCATTCATGGACGCGCTGCATATCCAGCGCGCAGTACTCGCCGGTTTCGACTGGGGTGCGCGTACTGCCGACATTGTCTCTGCGCTGTGGCCAGAGCGGGTGAAGGCCTTGGTCTCGGTCAGCGGCTACCTGATCAGCAGCCAGGAAGCCGCCAAGGCGCCGCTGCCACCCAGCGCCGAACTGCAGTGGTGGTACCAGTACTACTTCGCCACCCCACGCGGCCAGGCGGGCTACGAGCAGAACCGCCATGCCTTCGCCAAACTGATCTGGCAAACCGCCTCGCCCAAGTGGGCTTTCGATGACGCCACGTTCGAGCGCAGCGCCCAGGCCCTGGATAACCCCGATCAAGTGGCGATTACCGTGCACAACTACCGCTGGCGGCTGGGGCTGGCCCAAGGCGAAACCCGCTATGACCCGCTGGAAGCCAAGCTGGCCCGCTTCCCCGGCATCACTGTACCGACCATTGCTCTGGAGGGCGATGCCAACGGCGCCCCACACCCGCCTGCAGAAGCGTATGCAAAGCGCTTTACCGGCAAATACGAGTACCGGCTGATCAGCGGTGGCATTGGCCACAACCTGCCGCAGGAAGCGCCAAAAGCGTTTGCACAGGCGGTCGTGGATGCGGACCACTTCTAACGCGCAAGCAATTGCTACACGACGTTTCGAAGGGCATGGCAAACCATTTACAGGAAATTGTCGAGAGCCTGTAGGGACGAAACCCCGTTGTGGCTAGGTATCACGCGGGGTTCAGCCAAGATTGAATGAAACGATTTGAAATGCAGCTTGTAGGATCTTTTACCGCGCAACGTAGGAGTATTCGCCTCGAAGGGATTTCCCTGTATGAAACATCAGTTTCTGCAGCAAAATCGAGCTGCTACGGTCCGATTTTCCTACAACGGCACGGAAGCCCACCAGTGTGAGAAAAGCATGGACCCGTACAATGCCTCGGCCCTGAAGCTGCAGGAAAATTTGCTGAACCTGCGCCTTGAGCGCGATCGCCTGAAAAAGGAGGGTAAGCACAACGAGGCGGACGAGTTGGCTGAACCGATCGCCAAGATAGAGGCGGCTATCCAGCAGTTACCGGATAGCTTCAAGCCCGTGACCTTGCAGTGAGCTGTACCCTTTCCTGACTCCACAGGATTACGCTGAAACTGAAACCAGCGCAAACCTGTGGGAGCGGGCAGGTTTTTAGAGCATCTGCACCCTCAGAACAGCTTGACCGTGTAACTCAGGATCAGCCGGTTCTCATCAATGTCCGTGCGGTAATTGGAACGCGCCATCACATTGCGCACCCGTATCCCCAATCCTGCCAACGGCCCGCTTTGCACCACATAGGCCAGGTCCAGATCACGCTCCCGATCTCGTCCTTCAAAGCCCAGCCCGGTGTCCACATCCCGCCCCTTCACATAGCGCAAGGTTGACGTCAGGCCCGGAATGCCCAAGGCGACAAAGTTATAGTCGTGCCGCACCTGCCACGACCGCTCCCCCGGCGCCGAAAACTCGTAGGTCGGCAGCGTGTTGCCCATCGGGTTGGTGTTGGCGCCCACCTGGATAAAGCCGTCATCACCGCCAATCTGCTGGTACCCCACATAGAAGGTATGCCCGCCGGTCTTGGCTGAGAACAGGCTGAACAGTGCGTGATTGTCGTAATCGCCGGCAATCTTGCGCCCGTCCTCGCGGGCATCGAAGTAGCCAGCATTCACCCCCAGCGTCCAGTCACCCAACGGCTCGGCATGCTTGAAGCTGTAGAAGCGCTGCTGGTAGATGTCTTCCAGCTGCGCCTGCCATACGCCAACACTGGTGCGGTTGTCGTTGAAGGCATAGTCGGCACCCACGTAGTTGAAACGGTCGCTGGTAAAGCGTGCCAGCCGCGCCGGATTGATCGGATCGTTGACCAGCGCGTACATCTTCTGGCTGTTGGACGAGTCACGCAAGCTGGTGGAGCGGAACTGCCCGGCATTCAGGGTCAGCCCGGCAAACTCGCGGGACTCCAGCATCGCCCCTTGGTAGGTTGGCGGCAGCAGGCGCAGGTCGCTGAAAAGCAGCACGGGCAGGTTGGGCATCAGTTCGCCCACCTTCAACTCGGTCTGCGACACCTTGAACTTGATCGCCGCACCCAGGCGGCTGTATTCGTCCGCCGACTTACCGCTGTCCAGGCTGGGCAACAAGCCGGACTTGGCATGCGCCGGGCTGCTGTCGAGCTTGAAGCCAAGCAGGCCGGTAACATCGACACCGACGCCCAGCGTGCCCTGGGTATAGCCGGAGCTGGCATTGAGGATGAAACCCTGCGCCCACTCCTGGGTACGCGATTGGGTGCTCGCCCCCTTGATGTCAGCGTAGTCACGGCTGAAAAAGTAATTGCGCGCCTGCAGCGTGGCACGGGCGCCTTCGATGAAACCGGCCTCTTCAGCCGAAGCCTCGGCACACAGCGCGGCGGCAATACAACCGCCGGCCAGGCGCGCAGACGAAGAAAAACGCGGTGCAGTGGAACCTTGCATGGGGCTACTCCTGGATTCGGGCAACAGCCACCCGGCGCGGTGGCCTTGAACGGCCACCGACGTGCGGGTTGCTTTGAGAGAGGGTTGGCAGGCGGGCACCCGGCCCGCCTGCTCTGCCATTGCGTGAAGCGCTGGGCCGCTAGCGGTTGACCAGCTTCGCCGGCAAGGCAATAACCAGGAAGCAGCTGAGAATCAGGCAGCCGGCAAACACCCACAGTGCCGCGTGAGAAGTACCGGTCAGGTCAGTGACCAGGCCCATCAGCGAGTTGCTGACCAGGCCGGCGATATTGGCCACCGAGCAAGCCAGGGCGAAGCCGGTAGCCGCAGCCGTGCCCTTGAGGAAGGTGGCCGGCAGGCTGAAGAACACCGGCACTGCGCCAATGATGGCCGCCGAAGCGATGGCGAACAGCACCACGGTCATCACCAGGCTCTGGCTGAACAAGGTACTGCTGGCCATGGCAATCGCACCGATGATGAACGGCACGATGATGTGCCAGCGGCGCTCGCGGTGGCGGTCGGAGCTGGCCCCGATCATCAGCATGCCAGCCAGCGCGGCCAGGCTCGGGATGGCCGTGAGCAGGCCAATGTGGAAGGTATCACTGACGCCCGCATCACGGATGAAGGTTGGCATCCAGAAGCCCATGGCATAGGCGCTGAGCAGGATCGAGAAATCGATACCTCCCAGCATCCACACCTTCAGGTTGAAGAAGCCGTCGCGGAAGCTGTGCTTGCTGTCTTTGCCCTCGGCATCGTCAGCGGCCAGGTCTGCCGCCAGCTGGGCCTTGTCGTCATCCGACAGCCACTTGGCCTGCTGGAAGTGGTTGGGCAGTGCCCAGAACGTGAGGATGCCAAGCAGCACGCTGGGGATCGCCTCCAGCAGGAACAGCCACTGCCAGCCATGCAGTCCATGCACCTGGTCGAAATGCCCCATGATCCAGCCAGAAATCGGCCCGCCAATCACGCTGGACAACGGCAAGCCGATCATGAACAGGGCAATGATGCGCCCTCGCCGGTAGGTGGGGTACCACATGGTCAGGTAGTACAACACGCCCGGCAGGAAGCCAGCCTCGGCAGCCCCGAGCAGAAACCGCAGGATGTAGAACTGGGTGGTGGTGCTGACGAACATGGTGCAGGCCGACAGCAAGCCCCAGGTGATCATGATGCGGGCGATCCACAGCTTGGCGCCAACGCGCTGCAGGATCAGGTTGCTCGGCACTTCGAAAATGATGTAACCGACGAAGAACAGACCGGCACCCAAGCCGTAGGCTGCAGTACTGAACTGCAGGTCTTCGAGCATTTGCAGCTTGGCGAAACCGACGTTGATGCGGTCGAGGTACGCAGCGAGGTAGCAGAAGCACAGGAAGGGTATTAGCCTCCAGGTGATCTTGCTGTACAGCGCTTTGGTGCCATGGTCGATGTCACTGTGGACCGTGGTTGCATTCGCAATTGGCATTTCCTGTCTCCTGGCGGGCGACTTTGTGGTTGTTTTAAGGCCAGCAGTTTTCGACGCGCCGGGCACCCCGCGCACTATACGCGGCGCGCCCTGGCAACGCCTGAAGACCCCGAGTGCTCCTGCGGGGCGACCGCCCGGACAGCAGGCGGTCATGGACGGGCTTCCGGCACCGTTCCTTGATTGTTATTGGGTAAGGGCTGCCCGGCGTTCAGCCGGCCAGGTGCCGCAGGTGTTGCATGGCGTCTTGCCGGGTGACGACATCCCCATACTTGCTGTCGATGTCGAACAGGTTGGCTTCATGCGGGTCGTTGTGGCGGTCACCTACGCACTCGCGCACCACGATGGTTCGAAAGCCGTGCTGCATGGCGTCAACCGCACTGGCACGGATGCAGCCGCTGGTGGAGCAGCCGGCCAGCACCACGGTATCGATCCCTTGTGCATGCAGCAGCGGGGCCAGGCTAGTGCCGAAGAAGGCACTGGCGTACTGCTTGCTCAACACCACCTCCCCCGCCTGCGGTGCGACGGCCTCGCAGAAGGCAGCCAGCGGGTTGCCTTCGACCATGTCCTTCATCACTGGCGCCTTGCGCACCCACACACCGCCGTCGGCAAAATGTGGCGGCTGGTAGCGAATGTTGGTGTGCACCACCAGGGTACCGCAGTCGCGGGCCAGCGCCAGCAGGCCGGCAGCCTGCTCGACCGCCGCGACAACACCCGGGGCATACAGCGGAGCGCCAGGCGTGGTGTAACCCTGCATGAAGTCGATCATCAACAGGGCTGGCTTGCGGCCGAAGCCAATGCGCTGGCCCCAGACCCCTTGATAGTTGTCACGGGCGCTTTGTGTGTCGCTCATGTCCGCCTCCCGGTTTCAGTAAGCACCCGACAGCAAGGCACCAGCACCCGGCACGATCGGCTCCAGGTCCAGCGCCTTGAGCATGGCGTAGGTGGTGGCGATGGCCGCGGTAACCACTGGCTTGCCGGTTTGCGCCTCGACCTTGGCCACAGCTGGCAGCGACTGCATCTGCACGCAGGCCGAAAGCACCACCACATCCACGCCTTCCAGGTTCATGCCGGCGACGATGCCTGGCAGGTTGGCCGGGTCGTGGCGAGCCACGGCGAGGTTGTCGGGGATTTCCAGCGCGCGCCAGTCCTGCACGTCAAAGCCTTCCTCGCGGATGTAGTTCACCACCAGTTCGGTCAGCGGTTTCATGTACGGGGCGACGATGGCAATGCGCTTGGCCTTCATCACATGCAACGCTTCTACCAGCGCACCGGCACTGGTGATGACCGGCGCCAACGCATCATTGTCGGCGGTGGCCTGCTGCAGGCGTTTTTCCGATTGGCGGTGGTAACCCAGGCCCATGGCCATGATCGCCACCAGGCAAGCGTAGCCCAGCACATCGACCTTGGCGTCGGACAGCTCCACGGCGCAGCGGTCGGACTCGGCGTCCATCGCGGCCAGCTCTTCCTTCTTCACCTGCTTCATGCGCATGCGGCTGGAATGGAAGGTGAAGCGCTCGGGGCGGATGGCCTGGCGTGCATTGAGCATCGCCGGGATCTCGGTTTCCATGGTGGTGTTGGAACTCGGCACGATCTGGCCGATGCGGTATAGCTGGGTCATGTCTCGTGCTCCGTCAGACAAGGGGTTGGTCGAGGAAGTCGCCAAAGGCGGCGAAGAAGCCTTCAAGGTCATCCCAAGGGATCATGTGGCCGGCGTTGTCTACCCGTACCACCTGGATATCCGTCTTCAGCTCGCGGATTTCGGCTATGTCGCGGGGCTCGATCACCCCGCCGCGCCCCGCCACCATCAGCAGCGTCGGCTGGCGCACGGCAGGCAGGTCCTGGTGGATATCCACCTCGTGGAAGTCATCGAAGGCGCGCACGATTGCCGGCTCGTAACAGGTGTGCAGCCACTCGGCGCGCAGGGCCAGTTGCTCGTCGCTCCAGGTGGCACAGAAGGCGCGCATGTCGTCGCCGCTCATGCCAACCGTGGCCTGGCGGATCGAGTCGACATACCACGGCAACTTGCTCGGGTAGGCGCGGCGCCCCGGCCCGGATACCGGCGGGTCGACCAGCACCAGCCGCTGCAACCCCGGCGCCCCTTGGGCAGCAGCACGAATGGCAAAGCGCGCCCCCATCGAATGCCCGACCAGGTGATAGCTGCCCAGGCCCAGCGCAGCAGCAAACGCGGGGATGTCTGCGGCACAGGCGTCGGTGCCGTAATCCAGCCCAGGCCCGCTCTCCGACAACCCACGCCCACGCACATCCAGCACATAGGTATCGAAGTACTGGCCAAGGCGCTCGGCCACGAAGCCCCAGGTAACCGCCGGGCTGGTGATGCCCGGCACCAGGATCAGCGCCTGGCCCTTGCCGCCGTAGCGCAGAAAATGCTGGCGGATGCCATTGGCGCTGACGTTGCCGCCGGCGACGAAGGTACTCATGCCGCCTCCCCGCTTTTAAGCGGCTGCCCGTAGAGGTCGTAGCCATAGACCCAGGCCGGGTCTTCCTGGGTGTACAGCCAGGTGTTGGCGTTGGATACCGACTGCACCTGCGATGCCCGCTCCTTGCGGTTGGCCTCGTACAGGGCGAACGCGGTGCGGTGGTCGGACAGCCCGGTCTCTTGCAGGCAGCGGGTCAGCATGGCCGCATCCTCGATAGCCATGCAGGCGCCCTGGGCCATGTGCGGCTTCATCGGGTGGCAGGCGTCACCCAGCATGACCAGCCGGCCACGGCTCCACAGCGGCAACGGGTTGCGGTTGCGCAGTGGCCACTTGGTGATCGATTCGGTCGCGTCGATCAGCTTTTGCACAGTGGGATGGTAGCCCTCGAAGGCGGCGCGCATTTCCTCCTGGCTGCTGTCCACGTAGGCGCCCTGGAAGTCCCAGGCTTCATGCGGCACACCGGTGACGAAGTAATACTCGTCACGCTTGCCGGTGGTGTAGTAGACCATCATGTGGCGGTCTTCGGACCACCACTTCACGCAGGGCTCGAACACATCGGCATGCTGCGCCAGGTTCACCCCGCGGATCAGTGCCCGGTGCGCGACCCAGCCGCTGTAGTTCGGCGCTTCGGCGCCTAGCAGCTCTTCGCGGATTTTCGAGTGGATGCCATCGGCACCGATGACGATATCAGCCACGGTGTGCGTGCCGTCGGCGAAGTCCAGGCGCACCTGGTCGCCTTCGTCGACAATCTTTTGCAGGCGCTTGCCGAAGTGCACGGTGCCCGGTTTGATCGCGTCGATCTGCAGCGCGTGCAGGTCGCCACGGTGAATGGTGATGTAGGCGGCGCCGTACTCGCGACGGGCGTATTCGCCCAGCGGAATGCGCGACAGGTAATCACCGGTATTGCCGTCGCGGCTGAACCAGAAGTCCGGGTGCGAGCCCATCAGCTCCAGCTTCTGCTCCAGCCCCATGCGGCGGAAGATTTTCATCACGTTAGGGCCGATATGAATGCCCGCGCCAAGGCGGGTGAATTCCGGCGCCTGCTCGAACACCTCGACATCGAACCCGGCCTGTTGCAGCAACGTGGCGGCGGCTGCCCCACCCAGACCCGCACCGACGATTGCGATTTTCTGCCTACCCCGCATGGGTATCTCTCCTCTTGTTCTGATGTGTGGCCAGCGGTTCGACCGCCTGACGATTTAGAGCGTATACGCTGCAATTGAATTTTGAAAAGAGGGGCAGGCAAATATTTTTCAAACAGCTGATCGAAACGTGCAGCCAAAGCCCTGTTACCGTAATAACTGGGCGTATGTGTGGATAGGTAACGTTTTACAGATAACTTGCGCTTACCGGCGGGATGCGCTTTCATCTGCAAAAGTAGGGTGTACACACTATTAATTTGCACTGAGATGAAGCGCCGGGCACTGCCTTGGTGCAACACCTCTCCCCCATCAACGCCGCCCAGGAGAACCCCGATGCCGGTGAGCAATGCGCAACTGACCCAGATGTTCGAGCACGTACTGAAGCTTTCCCGCGTGGACGAGACGCAGAGCGTCGCCGTGCTCAAGAGCCACTACTCCGACCCGCGCACGGTCAACGCGGCGATGGAAGCTGCGCAGCGCCTGAAGGCCAAGGTGTATGCGGTGGAGCTGCCCGCGTTCAACCACCCCACGGCGATGGGCAACGACATGACCGCCTACTGCGGCGACACCGCACTTACCGGCAACCTGGCGGCGCAACGGGCACTGGAGGCGGCAGACCTGATCGTCGACACCATGATGTTGCTGCACTCCCCCGAGCAGGAGCAGATCCTCAAGACCGGCACGCGTATTCTGCTGGCTGTGGAGCCGCCGGAAGTGCTGGCGCGCATGCTGCCCACCGAGGACGATAAACGCCGCGTGCTGGCTGCCGAAACCCTGCTGAAGCAGGCGCGCAGCCTGCATGTGCGGTCCAAGGCCGGCAGCGACTTCCACGCCCCGCTTGGCCAGTACCCGGCCGTGACCGAATACGGCTATGCCGACGAGCCGGGGCGCTGGGACCACTGGCCGAGCGGCTTTCTGTTCACCTGGCCGAACGAGGACAGCGCCGAGGGCACACTGGTGCTGGACGTGGGCGACATCATCCTGCCGTTCAAGAACTACTGCCGCGAGCGCATCACCCTGGAGATCGAGAAAGGCTTCATCACCGGCATTCATGGCGGCTTCGAGGCCGAGTACCTGCGCGACTACATGAAGTACTTCAACGACCCCGAGGTGTATGGCATTTCGCACATCGGCTGGGGCCTGCAGCCACGCGCGCAGTGGACGGCCATGGGCCTGCACGACCGCAACGATGGCATGTGCATGGACGCCCGGGCCTTCTACGGCAACTTCCTGTTCTCCACCGGCCCCAACACCGAGGTCGGCGGCAAGCGCAAGACCCCGTGCCACCTGGACATTCCGCTGCGCAATTGCGACATCTACCTGGATGACCAAGCCGTGGTCCTGGCCGGCGACGTGGTCGCACCAGAGGAGTCGCGGGCGCGATAGGGGTTATACTGGCCGGGCGCTCCGCTCTTGGCGGCCGGCCAGCCTCTTTCCACCCAGCCCAAGCCATTCTATGTCGATAAAAACCACCCCCAGCAGCGCCCCGCTCGACAACACACCCTATGACGTTACCGAACAGGTCGGCCACTTGCTGCGCAAGGCCTACCAGCGGCACACGGCGATCTTCCAGCAGCAGGCTTGCGACCCGCAGCTGACCTCGATCCAGTTCGTCACCCTGTGCGCCCTGCGCGACCACGGCCCCAGCTCCCAGGCCGAGCTGATCAAGGCGACTGCGGTGGACCAGGCAACCATCCGCGGCATCGTCGACCGTTTGAAGGCACGCGAACTGGTGCAGTTGTCGCCAGATCCCAGCGACCGGCGCAAGGTTATCGTCGAGCTCACCGACAATGGCGCTGCCTTGCTGGACGAAATGATCCCCTGCGCCCGGCAGATCAGCGAGTTGAGCATGGGCAGCCTGAATGCCGGTGAGCGTGTGGCCATCCTGTACCTGCTGCGCAAGATGATCGACAGCGGCGAGAACGCCGGCTGACCTCAAGCTTTGGGGCTGCTACGCAGCCCCAGTCACAACTGCCCCCCAAAAAATCATCCCTGGCCTGCTTCTTGCTCACTCATTTCATGTAGTGAGTACTTACCGAACTTCTCTCCCCGTTTGAGTCCTTCGGTAGCGCAAGCAACCTCCAGAGATGAGCCAATAATGCAAACAACCCTCTCCCTGCGGGTCAACGGCCAAGCCGTCGAAACCAGCGCCGCGCCCGACACACCGCTGCTGCTGGTCCTGCGCAACGACCTGTGCCTGAACGGCCCCAAGTACGGCTGCGGCCTGGGCGAATGCGGGGCGTGCACGGTGATCATCGACGGCGTGGCTGCACGCTCGTGTGTCATCCCCTTGGCCGGCGCCGAGGGCCGTGACATCACCACCCTCGAAGGGCTGGGCAGCAAGGCCGCGCCGCACGCAGTGCAACAGGCGTTCATCGACGAACAGGCCGCCCAGTGCGGTTACTGCATGAACGGCATGATCATGACCGCCAAGGCCTTGCTCGACCGCATCCCAAACCCCAGCGACGAACAGATCCGCAATGAACTGCGCGGCAATCTGTGCCGCTGCGGCACCCACGTCGAAATCCTGCGCGCCGTGCGCCGCGCTGCCCAGACCCGGAGCAAAGCATGAACCACTCTCAACAGGTGCCCAGCCGCGACCAGTTGCTGGCCAAGACCGGCGTGTTGCTGATCGTCGACCAGATCACCCCGCCTTCCGGCCCCGTGGCCAAGGGCGTGACGCCCGTGGTCAAGGAACGCGAACTGGCATTGTTCATCGCCGTCAGCGACGACGGCCTGGTCTACGCCTTCAACGGCCACGTCGACCTGGGCACCGGCATTCGCACCTCACTGGCACAGATCGTTGCTGAAGAGCTGGACCTGCGCATGGACCAGGTTCACATGGTTTTGGGTGACACCGAACGGGCGCCGAACCAGGGCGCAACCATTGCCAGCGCCACCTTGCAGATTTCCGCCGTGCCTTTGCGCAAGGCCGCGGCCACGGCGCGGCGCTTCTTGCTGCAACAGGCCGCGCAACGGCTTGCTTGCGCCCCCGAAGCCCTGCGCATTGAAGAAGGCGCGGTAATCGCCAGCAACGGCAGCACGCTGAGCTTTGCCGAACTGGTGCAAGGTGAAAACCACCAGCTGTACATCGCCGACGATGCGCCGCTCAAGGCCATTGAGGACTACCGCCTGGTCGGGCGCAGTGCCGCACGGGTGGACATCCCCGGCAAGGCCACTGGCGAGCTGACCTACGTGCATGACATGCGCCTGCCCGACATGCTGCACGGCCGGGTCATCCGCCCACCCTACGCCGGCCACGACAGCGGCGACTTCGTCGGCAACAGCCTGCTGGCGGTCGATGAAGCCTCCATCGCCCACGTGCCCGGTGTGGTCGCGGTGGTGGTCATCCGTGACTTTGTCGGTGTGGTGGCCGAGCGCGAGGAGCAGGCCATTCGCGCCGCCCATGACCTGAAGGTCAGCTGGAAGCCCTTTACCGCCAAGCTGCCTGACCTCAGCGATGTTGCCCAGGCCATCCGCGACAACCCGCGGGTGCAGCGCACCGTGCTGGACAAGGGTGATGTCGACGGCGGCATCGCCAATGCCAGCCAACGCCTGAGCCGCAGCTACCTGTGGCCGTACCAGTTGCATGCTTCTATTGGCCCGTCGTGCGCGCTGGCCGACTTCACCGATAACCAGATCCGCGTGTGGTCCGGCACGCAAAACCCGCACCTGCTGCGCGCCGACCTGGCCTGGCTGCTGGAATGCGCCGAAGACCGCATCGAAATCATCCGCATGGAGGCTGCTGGCTGCTATGGCCGCAACTGCGCCGACGATGTGTGTGCCGATGCGGTGCTGCTGTCGCGTGCCGTGCAGCGCCCGGTGCGGGTGCAGCTGACGCGCGAGCAGGAACATGTGTGGGAGCCCAAAGGTACCGCGCAGCTGATGGAGATCGACGGCGGCCTGAACGCCGATGGCAGCGTGGCCGCCTACGACTTCCAGACCAGCTACCCGTCCAACGGCGCCCCAACCCTGGCGCTGCTACTGACCGGCGCCGTGGAACCGGTGCCGGCACTGTTCGAGATGGGCGACCGTACCTCGATCCCGCCGTATGACTACGAGCACATGCGCGTCACCATCAACGACATGACGCCGCTGGTGCGCGCCTCGTGGATGCGCGGTGTATCGGCCATGCCCAACAGCTTCGCCCACGAGTCGTACATCGATGAGCTGGCCTTCGCGGCGGGTGTAGACCCGGTCGAATACCGCCTCAAGCACCTGTCCGACCCGCGCGCCATAGACCTGATCAAGGCCACCGCCGAACGCGCCGCATGGCAGCCGCATACCCAGCCCATGCAAACGCAAGCCGAAGGTGACGTACTGCGTGGCAGGGGCTTTGCCTATGCACGCTACATCCACAGCAAGTTTCCCGGCTTCGGCGCGGCCTGGGCGGCGTGGGTGGCTGATGTCGCGGTAGACCGGCGCACCGGCGAGGTCGCCGTCACCCGTGTGGTGATTGGCCACGATGCCGGGATGATGGTCAACCCGGAGGGCGTGCGACACCAGATACACGGCAACGTCATCCAGTCCACCAGCCGCGTGCTCAAGGAACAAGTCAGCTTTGAGGAGTCGACGGTGGCCAGCAAGGAATGGGGCGGCTACCCGATCCTGACCTTCCCCGAGTTGCCAGCCATTGACGTGATGATGCTGCCGCGCCAGTACGAACCGCCGATGGGCAGTGGCGAGTCGGCCTCGGTACCCAGCGCGGCCGCCATCGCCAACGCTATTTTCGACGCCACCGGCATCCGCTTTCGGGAACTGCCGATTACGGCGGAACGGGTGCGCGCAGCGCTCGGTGGCGAGGGCCAGGAGCCTGATGCCCCCACACAGGAACACCCCACAAAGAAGCGCTCGAAGTGGTGGTTCGGCTCGCTGGCCGGGGTATTCGGCGCAGCCCTGGGCATGCTCGCCACCGCCCTGCCCTGGCGCGCTGAAATCGCCCCGGTAACCCCGCCTGGTGCCGGCAGCTGGAGCGCGGCGATGCTCGAACGCGGGCACCAGGTGGCGGCAGCCGGTGACTGCGCCGTGTGTCACACGGTCAGCGGCGGCAAGGTCAATGCGGGGGGGCTGGCGATGGAAACGCCGTTCGGGACGCTGTACAGCACCAACATCACCCCCGACCCGGAAACCGGTATTGGTCGCTGGTCATTCGCCGCCTTCGAGCGGGCCATGCGCGAAGGCATCAGCCGCGATGGCCGGCACCTCTACCCGGCCTTCCCCTACACCTCGTTTCGCAACATCAACGATGCCGACATGCAGGCGCTGTACGCCTACCTGATGTCGCAAACCCCGGTACGCCAGTCGGCGCCCGCCAACGACATGCGCTTCCCGTTCAACCAGCGGCCCCTGATGGCCGGCTGGAATGCGCTGTTTTTGCAACGCGGCGAGTACCAGCCCGACCCGCAACGCAGTGCGCAGTGGAACCGTGGCGCTTACCTGGTCGACGGACTGGGCCATTGCACGGCCTGCCACTCGCCACGCAATTTGATGGGGGCGGAGAAAGGCGGCGGCAGCTACCTTGCCGGCGGCAGGGTCGACGGCTGGGAAGCCCCGGCACTGAATGCCCTGGGCAAGTCGGCAACGCCTTGGAGCGAAGACGAACTGTTCACCTACCTGAGCACCGGTTTTTCCGAAAAGCACGGTGTGGCGGCAGGCCCGATGGGGCCAGTGGTCAGCGAGCTGGCCACATTGCCCAAAAGCGATGTACGCGCCATCGCCCATTACCTCAGCTCGCTCGACGGCGAGCCTGCGACGCTTGCAGCCAACGCTGCACCGCAAACGGATATCCAGGTGTCGCTGAGCAACGGTGAGCGGGTATTCAAGGGCGCGTGCCTGGCCTGCCACAGCGATGGCCTGGGGCCGAAGCTGTTGGGTGTCAGCCCGTCGATGGCGGTGAACAGCAACGTCCACAGCGACCTGCCGGACAACCTGCTGCGCGTGGTACTGCACGGCATACCCACCCCGGCAACCCGAGACCTTGGCTACATGCCCGGCTTCAAGGACAGCCTGTCGGACCGCCAGGTCGCCGACCTGGCGGCCTACCTGCGCCAGCGCTTCGCCGCCGACAAACCGGCCTGGCAAGGGCTGGCAGCCAAGGCCGCGCACATACGCGCCAACCCTGGCAGCCACTGAGGGTCAGCGGCGCAACCCGCGCAGGGCCAGGTCGCTGATGAAGGCCAGCCAATCGGCCTTGGCCTGCTGGTCGGCCAGGTCCACGGCCAGGAACGAGCTGAGGGTATGGCGGTTGGAATTATAGAAATAGCAGAGCGAGGCAATCATCAGGTAGGCGTGGGTGATGTCGATGTCGTTGCGGAACAGGCCCTTGGCCTGGCCCGCCTCGATGATCGGCCGCAGCACGCCGACCGCCTCGCCAGACAATGCCTTGAGGTTTTGCGACTTGCGCGCGTGCTGGCCCTGGTGAAGGTTCTCGGTGGCAAGAATGGTGACGAATTCGGGGTGGCGCACGTAGTAATCCCAGATGAACGCCACTAGCTCACGCAGGGCTTTTTCCGGGTCGTCGAGGTCGATGCGCAGCTTGGCTTCGGCCTGGTTGAAGCTGGCGTAGATGTGCTCCAGTACACTGATGAACAGCTTCTCCTTGTTGCCGAAGTAGTAATAGATCATCCGGTCGTTGGACTTGGCCAGCGTGGAGATCTGCTCGATACGCCCACCGGTGAAGCCTTCCTTGCTGAAGACCTTCACCGCGGCCTTGAGGATGTTGTCCCGGGTGCGGTCGGCCTGTTGGGCGCGTACACCGGTTTTGCGAGTTTGCATGTCGGTCCCTGTGGGGCTGGCCAGATACCCAACACTGCCACAGACGTTGGGCCATTGCGCGGCTTTTTCGGCTGGGCTGAGACGATATGAGCGAGGTAACGGAGCATGCAGCATCTCGACCTGCAGGTGATCGACAAAGCCCTGCAATGGGCCAGGGCCGGGGACACGGTGTGGCTGTGCACGGTGTTGTCCACTTATGGCTCGGCCCCTCGCTCGCCTGGGGCGATGCTGGCTTGCCGCAGCGCGCAGGATTGGGTCGGTTCATTGTCTGGCGGCTGTGTCGAAGAGGAATTTCTCGGCAACCTGGCGCAAGGTGCATTTACCCAGCAGGCACAGGTGGTGCGCTATGGCGATGGCCAGGAGCAGAGCCGGCGCTTGCGCCTGCCTTGCGGTGGCGTATTGGTGGTGCTGGTGGAGCGGCGACAGGCGGACGGCGCATGGCTGGAACACCTGCAATCGCTGCAAGGGGCGCTGTTGGGCCAGCAGCGGGTGACGCGCAAGGTCAGTTTGCCGGCAGGTGATTTCAGCTTGCATGGCGACAACAGCCTGGCCGTGCGCATGGACGAAAGCGCCGTGCATATTGGCGTCGGCCCCGTACTACGGCTGGTGCTGGCCGGGCTGTCGCCCGTCGCCGAAGCCTGCGCTGACATTGCCCGCACGCTGGGCTGCGAAGTCATCGCCTGCGACCCGCGTGAGGAGATGGCGCATGTCGAGATAGAGGGCGCACAGATGCATCGGGTGCTGCCCTCACTGTTTATCGCGGCGGGTGGTTGCCATGCAGCGACTGCCGTGGTGGCGCTGACCCACGACCCGAAAATCGATGACCTGGCGTTGATGGAGGCGGTGCATACCCCGGCGTTCTACATCGGGGCGATGGGCTCGGCGGCCACCTCGGCCCGGCGTGCCGAGCGGTTACAGCGGATAGGCGGGTTGACCGCCAAGCAGATAGAGCGACTGCACATGCCTATCGGGCTGGACCTGGGCAGCAAGTCGCCAGCGGAGATCGCGCTGGCGGTGATGGCGGATGTGCTGAGGGTGTACCGGGGCAAGGCGCGGGATGCGCTGTGAGCGGCACTAAACGAGATGGGTAGACTCGCATATGCACGCCAGCATAGGCGTAACAGTTTACGCAACCACTGCATAGAATGAACCTGTTGTAACTTTGATCACTTTTAAAAATCTTTATCCCTCTGGTGAGCGCGTGTCAGGCAGTTCATCAGGTGCAGCCGCATGGCAGCACGGGCAGCACCGGCATCCTTGCGGGTGATCGCGGCATGCACTTGCTCGCGCTCCCGCGCTTCCAGTGCCCGCTGCTCGGCATCACCCCCTGATACTGCTGGCGGGGCCGCCGCCAGCAAGGTATGCCCAAGGTGGGTCATGGTGTCGATGAAAAAGCTGTTGCCCGTGCATTGGGCTATCTGCAAGTGAAACTCGAAGTCGGTACGCATGCAGGGCACAGACTGCGTATCGACGGCCCCATCGAGCGCCGCCCGCATGGCAGCCAGTTGCTCCGGGGTTGCACGCTGGGCAGCAATGGCGGCCGCCTCGACCTCAAGGCAAAGCCGCAACTCGATGATCGCCACCGCGTTGTATGCACCGCCCATTCCGGGACTCGCACTCTGGAAGTCACCTGCCGGGATGGCGTCTACCACGAAGGTGCCGATACCACGGCGGGTTTCTACCAGGCCTTCGGCCTGCAACCGTGACATGGCCTCGCGCACCACGGTACGGCTTACGCCCCGCGCTTTGGTCACGGCTTCTTCGGTGGGCAATTTGCTGCCCGCCGGCAATTCACCCGAGAGAATCTGCTGCGACAGGTCATGCACCAGTTGCTGTGCGAGATTCAGGCGTTTTTCCGGGGGGGCAGCAGCCATTGGGCGAACCTTTGCAATACGGAAGAGCCCGGAGTATACCCGCTGCCCGGGGCCAAAACGCACTATACTGGCCGCTGCCCACACAAGAGCACAGCAATGCCGGACCCTACCACCCGCCCCACCCAACCGCCCCGCCGCCTGGCTGAAGCGCTGGTCGAACGCTTTGCCCAACGCATGCGCGAGGGCACACTCAAGCGTGGTGACAAACTGCCAACCGAAGCGACGCTGATCGAAACCGAAGGTGTCAGCCGCTCGGTAGTACGCGAAGCGTTGTCGCGCATGCAGGCAGCGGGCCTGGTCGAGACCCGCCACGGTGTGGGCACCTTCGTGCTGGACATGCCGGCACCGGAGAGCTTCAACGTAGGGCCGGCAACCATCAGCCTGCTGTCCGATGTGCTCGACCTGCTGGAATACCGCCTCAGCCTTGAAGTGCAAGCCGCCGGCATGGCCGCCGAACGGGCCACGCCGCAAGCGCTCGAAGAATTGCAGCAAGCATTGGAGGCGCTGATGCAAGGCCCGGAAAAGTCCGGCAGCACGACCAACGCCGATTTCCAGTTCCACCTTAAAATCGCCAAGGCCGCAGGCAACCAGTACCTGATCGACATCATGAAGCATCTGGGCACCAAGATGATCCCCCGCACGCGCATGAACTCTGCCTACACCGGGCAGAGCAACCGAAGCACCTACCTGGCCGGCATCAACGCCGAACATCAGCAGATCTACGACGCCATTGCCAGCCGCCAGGTCGACGCGGCGCGCGCCGCCATGTACCTGCACCTGAGCAACAGCCGTATGCGCCTGCGGGAGGCGCAACGGCTCCAGGCATTCTACAGCGAGGCCTGAGGCTACGGTGCGGGCTCTACGTCCGTGTAGGTAAGCCCTTGGCTGCCCTGTACCTGCCAAGGGTTGGCGCCACCGGTCTCGGTGAAGCGCAGCCCGTCGAAGCGCGAATCCTTCAGGCCATCGATCTTCACCGGGGCCGGCCCACTGAAGCGCACCCGCTCGAACACCAACCCCTGGTGCCAGGCGCCATGACCGCTATCGCCTTTCACCTCGATGGCGGCGGTGCGGGCGTTTTCCACGCTTACGTCACTGACCGTGATATCCCGAAACTGCCCCGCCACCGTCGAACGTTTGTAATCAAGCTTGGCATTCGGGTCGTTGTAATCCAGGGTGAAGATGAAGGCCTGTTTCGCTGTGTTGCGGATGGCCGAATCACGGAAGGTGACGTAACGCGCACCACCGCCCATGAAGTTGGTGCTTTTCATGCGCAGCCCGGCATCGGTACCATCCGAGACGTTGTCCTCTGCCAGGATGTTCTGAATCCACGCGCCGGTATGGCTGCCCGCCACGACCATGCCATGGCCTTTGCGGAAATAGTTGTTGAAGATCCAGGCATCCTCCTGCGCCTTCTGGTGGACCGCATCCGCCCCGGTACCGGCGGCGAAGTTGACGCAGTCGTCACCGGTGTCGAAGAAGTTGTTGAATACCAGCGCGCCACGACTGTTGGCAAACTCGATACCGTCGCCGTTGTTGGCGTCGTAAGTACGGTGCGTGGTGTTGACCAGCACCACATTCTGCGTTTCCAGGTTCATGATGCCGTGATAGGCCGGGTTCACCACCGTGAAGCCGCCATAGAACACGTTTGTCACATTGCGCAGGGTGATCAGCGACGAGCGCATCTGCCCGTAGGCATCCTTGACGTTCATGCCCTCGGCCACCGCCCGCGCCACCTGCGCCTTGGCCAGCACGCCGTCGTGCATATAGCGGGTGTTGTCGCTGGGCAGGTAGAAGGGCAAGGCTCGCCCGCGCTCGTCGACCACGTCCGGGTTACGCTTCCAGCCATTGCCGTCGATGGTGCCCTTGCCGACGATGCGGATGTTCTCGAAGGCCTGGTGCGCATGCGGGTCGCGCGGTAAGGCATTGATCAGCGAAGCCGGGCGCACGGTGGTGGAATACGGGTACTGGATATAGCCCTGGCGTGGGTAGTCCTCGGCACGTTCGGAACCCAACAGGGTAGCGCCCTCGGCGATTTCCAGGGTCATGTCGCTCTTGAGGTAGAGCGCCCCGCTCTTGTACGTGCCGGCAGGCAGCAACACCTTGCAGCCCTTGCTGCACGCATCGATGGCGCGCTGAATGGCAGCCGTGTCGAGCGCCTTGCCATCGCCCTTGGCGCCGTAGCGCTGCACGTTGAACAGTGCCGGTACGTCGGTGGTTCGCTGCACCACCACGGGGCTGTCAGCAGACTCTTTGCCATGGCGATCGACCGAGCGCACGGTGAAGCGGTACTCGGTATCGGGTGCAAGCCCCTGGGCGGTGAAGCTGTGAATGGCGATGCGGTGGTGGAAGTTGTGCAGGTCCTGCTCGTAGAACCGGTCAATGTAGGGTTTGGCCGGTGACACCTGATCGTTGTTGGCGTTGCTGCCCCCCAGCAATCTGCCATTGGCATACACGTGGTAGTCGACGATTTCGGCATGGCTGGCGGGCTTTTCCCACACCAGGATGATCTGCCGGTCGTCGTAGGCCAGCGTCGGCACCTGGACCTTTGCAGGGGCCTCTACGGCCCACAGTGGCAAGCTGCTGCCCATGGCCAGGGCAGCCACGGCAGCACGCACCCGCCAAACGGGCGCAGGGTTGGCATTCGGCATGTTCTTGTCTTCCTTGTAATTGCCGGGTTCAGGCCGACAGGGCCGGGGCGGCGTCCGCGCTGAAGTCGCGGCTGGCTTGCACCAGCATTCGGGTGTAATCGTGGGTGGCCTGGTCCTGGCTCAGTGCCCGACAGTCCAGTTGCTCGACGATACGCCCCTGCTGCATCACCGCGACCTTGTCGCACAGGTGGCTGACCACGCCCAGGTCGTGAGTCACCATCAGGTAGGTAAGCTTCTCGCGCTGACGCAGGTCCGACAGCAGGTTGAGGATCTCTGCCTGCACCGACACATCGAGGGCCGACGTGGGCTCATCGAGCAACAGCACCCTGGGCTCAAGGATCAACGCCCGGGCGATAGCCACCCGCTGACGCTGGCCGCCAGACAACTGGTGCGGGTAGCGGTAACGGTAGCTGTCGTTGAGGCCTACCTTGATGAGGATGTCGTTGATGCGATCGTTGCGCTCATCCATGCCGTGGATCACCAACGGTTCGCGCAGTGCAGTGTCGATGGTATGGCGCGGGTGCAGCGAGCCATAGGGATCCTGGAACACCATCTGCACCTTGCGAAAGTGCTCCTTGGGAAGCTTGTGCTGCAACGGTACACCGTCGATGCTCAGGGCCCCGCTCCAGTGCCGGTACTGGCCGGCCAGGCAGCGCAGCACCGTGGTCTTGCCAGAGCCAGACTCCCCTACCAGGCCAAAGGACTCGCCATCTTCGACACTCAGGTCGACATTGTGCAGCACCTGGTTGAGCGCGGCGCCAACGCCAAAGCTCAGGTTCAACGCGTGTGCTTGGATCATGGACATGGTCAGTTACCTCAGCAGGAGAGCCACAGCGGGTCGCGTTGCAACACAGGCAAACGCGGGCGGCGGTTGTCCATGCTTGGCAAGGCGGCCAGCAGGCCTCGGGTGTAGGGGTGTTCGGCACGGTGCAGGTCACTGGCCGCCAGCGACTCCACCACGCGCCCGGCATACATCACCAGCACCCGGTCACAGTAATTGCGCACCAGGTTCAGGTCGTGGCTGACGAAAATCAGCCCCATCTGCTGCTCTACCACCAGCTCTTCGAGCACGTTGAGCACCTGCTGGCGTACCGACACATCCAGCGCCGAGGTCGGTTCGTCGGCAATGATCACTTCCGGGTTGGTGATGACCATCATCGCGATCATGATGCGCTGGCCCATGCCGCCGCTCACCTCATGCGGATAAAGGTTGTAGACGCGCTTCGGGTCGCGGATATGCACCTTGTCGAGCATCTGCAGCACCCGTTCACGGGCCTCGCTGCGGCTGGCCTTGTGGTGTGCCAGGTAGGCCTCGGCAATCTGGTCGCCAACGCGCACCACCGGATTGAGCGAGTACTTGGGGTCTTGCATGATCATCGAAATACGCTGGCCGCGGATTTTCTGCATGGCCTTTTCGCTGGCACTGAGCAGGTCGACATCGCCGAACTGCAGGGCGTTTGCGGTGATCTGCGCGCTGGCAGGGTGCAGCTTGAGCAAGCTGCGGCCAACCGTGGACTTGCCCGAGCCGGACTCACCGACGATGGCGAGCTTTTCCCGGCCCAGGGTGAACGACACGTCACGCACCGCGTGCATCACTTTCTTGCCGTTGACGAAGCGCACATTGAGCGATTCGACATTGAGTTTGAGCGCTGACATAAAGCCTCCGGTTATTCGCTACGCGGGTCGAGAATGTCCCGCAGGCCATCGCCCAGCAGGTTGAACGCCAGGCTCACCAGCATGATTGCCGCACCGGGTACCGCTACCAGCCACCAGCACTCGAGCATGTAGCGCCGCCCCGTGGAGATCATCGCCCCCCACTCCGGCAACGGCGCCTGCGCCCCCAGGCCGAGGAAGCCCAGCGCCGCCGCCGTGAGGATGATGCCGGCCATGTTCATGGTCAGGCGGATGATCACCGACGACAGGCACATCGGCACGATGTGGCGCAGGATGATGCGGGTCGACGACGCGCCCTGCAGCTCGACGGCCACCACGAAGTCGGCCTTGCGCAGCGACAGGGTTTCGGCGCGGGCCAGCCGTGCGATCGGTGGCCAGGAGGTTAACGCGATAGCCACCACCGCATGCTCAAGGCCAGGGCCTAGTGCAGCGATGAAGGCCAGCGCCAGCACCAGGCTGGGGAACGAAATGAAAATGTCGGTGACGCGCATGAACACGGTATCGACAATGCCGCCGAAATAGCCCGACACCGTGCCGATGAACAGCCCGATGGGGCCGACGATGATCGTCACCAGGGCGATGATGTAGAGGGTGATGCGGGCACCGTAGACCAGCCGACTGAAGATGTCCCGGCCGTATTCGTCGGTGCCGAACCAGTGCGCGGCGCTGGGTGCCTGCAAGGCGTTGGCCAGGTTCTGGATGACCGGGTCGTGGGTGGCGATCCACGGCGCGAACGCCGCCACCACGACCAGCAGCAAGGCCACCAGCAGGCCTGCCAGGGTCATCGGGTTGCGCACCAGCAGGCGCAGCACCCGAAGGCTGCTTTTGCCAAGGGCCTCAAGGCTGGACGCGGGGGCGTCGGCCTGCCGCTTGGCGGTGGTTTCGGTAGAAGAGATGTTGGCAATCATCGGCATGTTCTCGATGTGGAATCATGGCCACTCGGGGTACCCGCAGGTGCCCCAGGCGGTTCTCAACGTTGCTTGTAGACGCCCAGGTAGCGGGTGGCTTCGGCGTCATCGCCGCTGAAGCCCTTGACGTCGGCTGCGCTCACGGCGGTGTCGGTCATCTGGGAAATCATCATGATCGGCCCCACCTCCTCGTCGTACAGCTTCTGCGCCTGCTGGTACATGCCCAGGCGTTTGGCCGCATCGCGCTCGACACCTACCCGGTCGATCAGGTCATTCAGCGGGGGGCTGAAGAACGACGCGCGCCAGCCCTGGAAGTTGGGCAAGCCAGCGCTGTCACTGTTGTCGGGGTTGTAGACGAAGGTGCGCAGGCTGAAATACGGGTGCGGGTAACGCTCGGCGCCCCGCGCCACGATCATTTCAAAGTTGCGGGCGCGCATGGCGCCATACACCTGGTTGCCGGTACCGGTGACGATACTGGCCTTGATGCCACCTTCGGCCAGGGTCGACTGCATGCGTGCGGCGATATCGATGAAGGGCGGTTCGGACAGCGTGCGGATGGTTGTGCTGAAACCTTGTGGGTAGCCCGCCTCGGCCAACAGTGCCTTGGCTTTGGCAACATCCAGCTTGTAGCCAGGGTCTGGCAACCGGGCCTCGAGCCCAAGCTGCATCGGTTGCTGGTTGAGCTTGCCGTAATGCGGCATCACCTGCTGGTCCAGGCCCTGGTAGTCGATCAGGTTGCGCACCGCTTCGCGGACTTTGCGGTTGGCAAACTCCGGCTGCTTCATGCTCATTGCCACGTAGTACAGGGTGCCGCGCTGCAGAGCCTGCACCTGGAGTTGGTCCGAGCTTTCAATGGCCTTGATATCCGGCGCCGCCATGCCGTAGGCCAGGTCCAGGTCGCCGCGTTCGAGCATCAGGCGCAGCGACTGCGACTCGGTCATGTGACGCACCAGCACCCGTTTCATCTTGGCCGGGCCTGCCCAGTAACCGTCGAAGCGGGTCATCACCAGCGCATCGTTGGCGCTCCATTTGGTCAGGGTGAACGGCCCGCTGCCGGCTTCGTTGGTGACCAGCCAGGCCGCGCCCAAGTCACCATTCTTCTCATGCTCGAGCACTTGCTGGCGGTCGACCACCACAGCGCTGGGTGACACGGCCAGCGAGTCGATCACCAGCAAAGGGTCTACCGGCTGCGGCAGGTCGACCACCAAGGTATGGCTGTCGGTCGCGCGGATCAGCGTTTGAATGTTTTCGACACTGTAGCCGTAGGCCTTCCAAGTGGTGGCCAAGCCATAGTTGAGCTTCATCACCCGGTACAGCGACCAGGCCACATCCTCGGCAGTGAGCGGGTTGCCGGAATGGAACGTGACATCAGTGCGCAGGCGGAAGGTAATCTGCTTGCCGTCTTCACTGACGTCCCAGCGTTCGGCCAGTTGTGGCAGGTGCTTCTCCGGGTTGCCCTGGTCGCGCTTGATGAGCGTGTCGTAGAGGTTGGCATTGATGCCAGAGGCATCCAGGCCGGGCGCGTTGGCCGGGTCGATGGAGAACAGGTTGACCATGCTCATGCCGACGATCAACTGGTCGGCAGGGGTTTTCGCCTGCACCGCAGCGAGCGGGCCGAGCAGCAGCACCGCGCCCAGCACAGCCATGCGCAGCGGCGGGAATACAGTCTTCATGGGGCATCCTTCTTTTTATAGTTATTCAATGTGTTCACGCTGATTGGGGGCTAGCGGGTCCTGGGGTCGAACACCTTGTACAGGGCATCGCTGATCAGGTTGAGTGCGACGAAGATCAGGCCGATGATCAACACGCAGCCCATCACCGCGTTCATGTCACCGAGCATCAGGCTGCTGGTGAGGTACTGACCGAAACCGGGCCAGGCAAATACGGTTTCGATCAGCACCGCCCCCTCCAGCAACGAGCCATAGGCCAGGGCGACCACCGTGAGCAACTGCACGAGGATGTTGCGGAACGCGTGGTTCCAGACCACCTGGCGGCGTGACAGCCCCTTGACCCTGGCGGTGATGATGTATTCCTGCGACAGCTGCTCGAGCATGAAGCTGCGGGTCATGCGGCTGATGTAGGCCACCGAGTTCAGCCCCAGGATCAACGCCGGCAGGACGATATGGCGCAACGCGCTGGTGAAGGCCTCCCAGTCACGCGCCAGCGCCGTGTCGATCAGCAGCAGGCCGGTAACCTCATCGACCATGCCGTCATAGGCCAGGTCGATACGCCCTGCCCCACCTGCCCAGCCCAACCAGGCGTAGAACACCAGCAGCCCCATCATGCCGACCCAGAAGATGGGCGTGGAATAGCCGAACAGGGTAATCACCCGCGCCACGTGGTCGCCGACCCGGCCCTGGTTACTGGCCGCGACCACCCCCAACGGCAGGCCGATCAGCACGCCGAACAGGATTGCCAGGGTCGCCAGTTCAATGGTGGCCGGGAAGACGCGTTTGATGTCTTCGAGCACCGGGTGGCCGGTGAGCAGCGCATTGCCGAAATCACCGTGTAGCAAGTCGTTCAGGTACAGCCCGAACTGGACCCAGATCGGTTTGTCCAGGCCCATCGCCCGGTATACCTGGTCGTAGGTGGAGCTGTCGGCATCCGGGCCGACCACTGCCAGCACCGGATCCAGCGGCATGACCCGTCCGATGAAGAACGTCAGCGCCAGCAGGCCAAGCAAAGTCACCAGCACCGTGCTGGCCCGGCGAGCGGTGCCCGAGACACGGGCACCCATTACAGAGGCAGTCGAAGCAAACATAACAAGCTCCTGAAAAAGCATTCACCAATCACGCAGGCTTTGCCTCAACGCGACTTGTAGACGTCTTTGTAACGGGTGGTGGCCGCGGTATGGCCCTGGTAGTCCTGCACATCGTGGTAGAGCACCACGGTGTCGGTCATCTGCGACACAGGCAGGATGCCCCCCACCTGCTCGTCCAGGGTTTTCTGGATTTGCTGGTACTGAGCCAGCTGCTGCGCCTTGTCGGGCTCGACTTCCGCCTGCTCGATCAGGCGGTTCAGCTCGGGGCTGTAGAACGAGGTACGCCAGCCCTGGAAGTTGCTCAGCTTGGCTTCGTCACGGTTGTCCGGGTTGTACACCAGGGTGCGCAGGCTTGAATGCGGGTGCCGCTCAGCGCCACCACCACCGCGCCCGACCAGGATGTCGAAGCTGCGCTCACGCATGGCGCCGTAGATCTGGTTGCCGGTACCGGTGACGATGGTGGCCTTGATACCGGCCTGGGCCAGGGTCGACTGCAGGCTGGACGCAATGTTGATGAAGGGCGGCTCGGTGAGCACGCGGATGGTGGTCTTGAAACCCTCGGGGTAACCGGCTTCGGCCAGCAGCTTTTTCGCTTCGGCCACGTTCAGGGCATAGCCCGGATCATCCAGACGTGCTGGCAGGCCAAGCGGTAGCGGGCGCTGATTGAGCTGGCCATAGTGCGGCATCACCGTCTGGTTGATGCCTTGATAGTCGATCAGCGAACGCACCGCTCGGCGCACGCGCACATCGTCGTAGGGCTTGTTCTTCACGCTGAGGGCCACGTAGTACAGGGTCCCGCGCTGCACGGTCTGGGTGCGAACGTTGTCAGACTTCTCCAGCGCCTCGATGTCTGGCGCGGACATGCCCTTGGCCAGGTCCAGGTCACCCCGCTCCACCATCAAGCGCAGTGACTGCGACTCGGTCATGTTGCGCATGACGATGCGCTTGAGCTTGGCCGGGCCGCCCCAGTACCCGTCAAAACGGTTCATCAGGATGACATCGTTGGCGCGCCACTCCTTGAGCGCGAACGGCCCGCTGCCCGCCGCGTGGGTGGTCAGCCAGGCACCGCCCATGTCATCGCCCTTCTGGTGCTGCTGCACCACCTTGCGGTCGAGGATGAAAGCGCTGGGCGAGGTAGCCAGGGTATTGAGCACCAGCAACGGGTCAGTCGGCCGTGGCAGCTCGATGACGAAAGTAGCGTCATCGACAGCGCGCATGTGCTGGTCGACATTGTCCGCCGAAAACCCGTAGGCCTTCCAGGTCGACGCCAAGGCCAGGTTGAGTTTGAGTACACGCTGCAGCGACCAGGCGACATCCTCGGCACTTAGCGGGTTACCGGACTGGAACGTCACGCCCTTGCGCAGGTTGAACGTGAGGGTCTTGCGGTCATCGCTGACCTGCCAGCTTTCAGCCAGCGCCGGCAGCAGTCGGTCCGGCTGACGCACGTCCTGCACCAGCAGCATGTCGTAGAGGTTGGCATTGACCTCGGATACATCCAGCCCGGTGGCCGCCGCCGGGTCGAGGGACAGCAGATTGATCATGCTCATGCCGACGATCAACTGATCTGCCGGGGTTTTCGCGAAAGCAGCAGGTACCGAGGTCAGCGCCAGAGACGCAGCAAAGACCCCCGCCCAGAGTGTGGGGATAACGCTCATGTGAGATCGCCTTCTTATAGTTATTGGACGCTCGGGCGGCACGCAGCGACGCGTGCCGCCATGACGAATCAGAAGCTCTGCAGCGTATTGGTTTCGACGTAGTCGAAGTCGATGTCCTCACCCAGGCCCGGCAAGTTCGACAGGTGCACGAAACCGTCTTCGTCCATCGGGTCGACCAGGCGTTTGAGGTAGGCAGGTACCTCGTCATAGTCAAGGTACGGGTGCAGCAGGCCGCGCTCGTACCAAGTGCAGTTCTTGATCGCCCCCACGACCGCCAGGTTGGCGGCACCGTTGCCATGGATCTCGCAATCCATGCCGAACGATTCGGCCATGTGCGCAACCTTCAGGCACGGTGCAATGCCCCCCACACCGGCAACCCCCGCTCGCAGGATGTCGCACACATCGTTCTTCACCCAGCTGGCCCGGCTCAGGTGCTTGCCACCGAGGCTTTCCGGGCCAAGCACCGGGATGTCCAGCTGCCCGGCCAGCCAGGCGTAGGACTCGGCGGAATCTTCCATCATCGGCTCTTCGAACCAGGCGAAGTCGAGCTTTTCCAGGGCGCGGCCGATGGTGAGGGCTTCGGTACGGCTGTACCAGTGATAGCCATCGATCATCAGCGCGATGTCCGGCCCCACGGCCTCGCGTACGGCGGCGCATGCCTTGATGTCCATGCTCACGCTGGGCGCGAACGACACCGGTGGCATCCAGGTGTGCAGCTTGATGGCCTTGTAGCCGCGCTTGACCAGGGTTTCGGCGAAGCGACCGTACTCCTCCGGCGTCGACAGGCCGCCCGGCAACTCATCACCGCACATGGTCGAGCCATAGGCCGGCACCTTGTCGCGGTAGCCACCAATCAGCTTGTGCACCGGCAGGTTCAGCTTGCGCCCGGCCCAGTCCCACAGTGCCTGCTCGACCAGCGCCAGGGCGCGGTCAGTCAGCTGGCTGGCGCTGCCGCGCTGCCAGTGGGCCAGGTCGTGCCAGATTTTTTCTCGGTCGAAGGCATTGGCGCCAACCAGCACCTTGCGCACGAAGTTATCCAGCACATAAGGGCGAATGAGTTCGGGCGCACCCAGCGCATAGCCTTCGCTGCCGCACTCGGTCCTGATGCGCAGCAGGGCCATTCTGGCCTGGGTCACATCACCTGGGTGGGCATGGCCGGCGCTGTCTACGGCGCGGCGCGTGGGGTAGGAAAACACCTGGACGTTTACAGCAGTAATGATCATGGACGTCTGAGCCTTCTTATTGGATTTGTGGCGGGTGAGTCACGCTCTGGAGGCCATCCTACGTCATCATACAACATTTGAAAAGCACGACTTTACAGTCGCGAAAAACCCCGATTCATGATGCTCATGGCAATCATGAGCCCCCCATCACGAGGCTTTTGAATGGCCGAAAACACCGAAATAGAGCTATCCAAGCAAGTGATCAGACAACATTTCAATAATTCGTAGACAGCCTCACAGTCGTACGATAACTTATTTGAAAAATCACGGAGCGCTCACCACCTCACCCCACCTTGCTCACACGCC
Organism: Pseudomonas sp. OG7; assembly: GCF_014192825.1. NCBI lineage: Bacteria > Pseudomonadati > Pseudomonadota > Gammaproteobacteria > Pseudomonadales > Pseudomonadaceae > Pseudomonas > Pseudomonas sp. OG7. Next base: position 108,541 of record NZ_JACHYK010000008.1, read on the forward strand.
TCATCACGTCCTCAACAAAAACAAAAAAAGAGATCGCATGAACATCACACTTCGCCGCCTCATCGCCGCCAGTACGCTCGGCTTGTCGTTCTACGCCTGCGCGGACTCCGCCAGCATCAACTACCGGCACGGCTTCACCGAAGACGACAGCATTCACTCCGACCGGATAAAGCTGAGTTACCGCAAGGACAGCGGCCTGGGGTTTGCCGCAGAAATCAAATACAAGACTGCCGGCGACCGCGAAGACGTCGCCTACGACAACATGGTCAACAACGGCCACGAGTTCACCGTGGACTACAACTACAAGACCAGCCCCAAGTCGACCTGGACCCCCGCCTTCCAGATGGACAGTTCCAAGGATGCGACTACCTACAAATTCGGCTTGAAGTACAGCTACAAGCTCAGCGACACCTGGTATGTCGCCACCCGCGTGCGCCACGATGCACGTAGCCTCGACCGGGATCAGGTCGACCACAGCAAGGCTGACCGCGCCAAGGACGACCAGAACACCACACGCCTTGAAGGCTGGCTCGGCTATACCCCGAGCGGCCCGTGGGCATTCGAGTACCAGTACATCCACTTCACCACCGACTACATCCGCTACGACAACAAGAAGCGCGACTACGAGCAGAACCTGATCATCAAGTACAAGCTCAACAAGCAGTGGGCACCGTTCATGGAAGTGGGTGACATCAAGGTCAACAGCTACACGGACGATCGCCAGGCCCGTTGGCGCCTCGGTATCCAGTACAACTTCCTGTAAGGGCAACCGCCCGCCCATGCCGGTGTCGTTCCTGCACGGCACCTTGATGCCGTTTCAGTAAAAGGCCTCTATACAATGACCACGACTACACGCAAACCCTTCAACCGCCTGCTGCTCACCGGTGCCGCCGGCGGGCTCGGGCAAGTGCTTCGCGAAGCACTGCAAGCGCACGCCACCATCGTGCGCGCATCGGACATCAGCCCCATGGCAACAGCTACGGGCGAGCATGAGGAAACCATCAATTGCGACCTGGCGGACAAGGCCGGCGTACTGGCCCTGGCCAAGGATGTGGACGCCATCGTGCACCTGGGCGGCATCTCCACCGAGCGTGCCTTCGAAGAGATTCTGCAAGCCAACATCGTTGGCACCTTCCACATCTATGAGGCCGCCCGTAAGCACGGCATAAAACGCGTGGTGTTTGCCAGCTCCAACCATGTCACCGGCTTTTACCCCCAGGACGAACAAGTGGATGCGCATTCGCCGCGCCGGCCAGACTGCTATTACGGACTGTCGAAGGCCTACGGCGAAGACCTGGCGACGTTCTACTTCCATCGCTACGGCATCGAAACGGTCAGCCTGCGCATCGGCTCTTCATTCCCCGAACCCCGCAATGTGCGCATGTTGTCCACCTGGCTGAGCTACGGAGACCTGGCACACCTGGTGGAGCGCGCATTGCTGGCCGAGAACGTTGGCCACACCGTGGTGTATGGCGTCTCTGCCAACCGCGACCTGTGGTGGAGCAACCGCCACGCCGCACACCTGGGTTTCAACCCCAAGGACAGCGCCGAACGCTTCCGCCCGGCCCTGGAGCAGCAGCCAAAACCCGCAGCAAATGACCCGACGGCCCAGCTGCAAGGTGGCGCCTTCACCGCTGCCGGCCCTTTTGGCGACTGAACCCTGATAGAGCGCAGACTGCTTCCATGACAGCCGAACTGATCATCGACGTACGCAATGCCACGGGCGAGAGCCCGGTCTGGCACCCGCAGGAAAATGCCTTGTACTGGGTGGATATACCGGCAGGTCGCCTGCACCGCTGGCAGATGGACGGCCAGACAACTCACTGGACCGCAGACGAAATGCTGGGCTGCATTGTCCGCAGCCACCAAGGCCATTGGCTGGGGGCTCAGGAGAGCGGGATCTTCCACCTCACCCCTCAGGCAGACGGCCGCCTGCTGGCCAACAAACGTGCCAGTGTCGAACACGCCAGGCCCGGCATGCGCTTCAATGACGGGCGCTGTGACCGCCAAGGGCGCTTATGGGCCGGTACGATGCAAACAAACATGGGCGCCGAGCCGGTGGGAGCACTTTACCGATATGACGCGACGGCAGACGCAACAGTAAAACCATTGCAAGCACGACTGGACAAGCTGATCGTGCCCAACGGCATGGCCTTCAGCCCGGACGGCAAAACACTGTATATCTCCGACTCACACCCAAGCGTCCAGCTGATCTGGGCCTTCGACTACGACATCGACAGCGGCACACCGCACAACCGCCGAATCTTCGTCGACATGAACCAGCACGCCGGCCGACCGGACGGGGCCGCGGTGGATGCCGAAGGTTGCTATTGGATCTGCGCGATCGATGCCGGCCAGGTACTGCGCTTCACCCCCGAAGGGAAACTGGACCGCGCCCTGCCGCTACCGGTGAAGAAACCGACCATGTGCGCATTCGGCGGCCCGCAGCTGGATACGCTGTTCGTGACGTCGATTTGCCCACAAGGCATCGATCTGAGCGACCAGCCACTGGCCGGCGGCGTGTTCGCATTGAACCCAGGCGTGAAAGGCTTGCCGGAGCCCATTGCCAGGGGCTGAAGCCTGGCAGTGGCTGTATCAGGGGCGATGCTCAGCAAGCCACCTTGCTGCGCACCCCCTTGCTCCCTGCCCCCAGGCACGTCACAGCAAAGGCAATGACCAGCGCCCCCGTCCCCAACAGGAATATCAACTGCTGGTTTGAGCCCTCCACCAGCGTGGCAATCAGTGCCGGCGTCGCGGCAGCCGCCCCCATCAACGTAATACTGACCAGCGGCGTCAGCTTGCCGGTCGGGTCGTTGGTGGTGATCAGCGCCATGTAGTACGACAGTGACAGCACCCAGCCAAAGTTGATCAGCAACAACGCCACGAACAACTGCATCGGTGTGCGGGTATGGCCCGTGAGCATGGCGATGGAAATGAATACCGCCACCAGTCCCACAGCAATCATCAGTTGGCGGTTGACCCGCGCCCCCAGCAGGCTTGGCAGCCCTGCCCCTGGCAGGCCGCCAATGGCCGACAGGCCGAACGCCCAACCGATGTCGACGCCGCTGATGCCTTGGTCTCGCGCCAGCTGGTCGATGAAGCCCCACACACAGTAAATGGCGATCTGCATGAACAGCATGCCCACCAGCGCCGTACGCCCTGTACGCGCTGAACCGCCCTGGGCAGGTGAGCCTTCGCCACTGGCCAGCAACGCCGTCGGACGGCGCGGCAATACCAGGCTGGCGCCGCAGATCAGCAAGTACCACAAGCCGAACGCGCACAAAGCGGTCACCGTGCCGCTCTGCGCGGCCAGCAACGGCAATGCAGCGGAAAACAGCGAGTACTCGGGGGTTTGCAGCAACAGCATCAACCCGAACGATCGGTCCTGATTGGGCAAACGTCCCAGCGTAGACACCGCGTAGGCATACACCAGCCCCGCACAGGTGCCTGCGGCCAGGCGCACAATCAGCAACACGTTATGGGTGGTGGCAAAGGCGGTCGCAATGCTCAACACCACGCACAGCGCCCCCACGAACAGGCAAAGGCTACGCCCGCCATGGCGCTTCATCAGCAGCGGGCATAGCAAGGTGCCCAGGGCCATGCCGATCATCTCGACCGACACCACCCAGCCCTGCTGATCGAGCGACAGGCTCAGTTGTTCCGTGACCAAACCCATGAAAATGGGTTGCACACCACAGACGATGAATGAAGTACAGGCAATGAAAATCAAGGCGGCACGCAGCAGCTTGGAATCATTGATCATGGAAGGACTCCGACACGGCATTTGTTTTTATTGTGTGTGATGACGTGCCCGGAACACGCCGCAGCAAGCGGTCGGACGGGTCACGCGATCAATCCTGTGCCGAGATCGAAGGCTTTGAAAGTTAATTATCGGAATCCACTTCAGTGGGCTTTTTAATGCAGGCCAACCTCCACTGCCTGTATCCAGAAACGCACTGCTGTCGATCCTGATAATTAATTGGAGACATGCCCGCATCCGCCCTACCGTGGTACGTCACCCAAGCCGTTAGTAAAAAAGGCCCAACCATGAACGACCGTGAGTTCATCAACGCCATCGACGCCGATGGCCTGCCTCTGAACATTGCCGTAAGCAATGGCCGCATCAGCCACATCGGCCCGCAACGCGCCAGCACGCCCGCCCGCGAAACCATCGACCTCGAAGGCCTGCTGGCGCTGCCGGGCTTTGTCGATGGCCACATCCACCTGGATAAAAGCTTCGTCGGTGACCGCTGGCACCCGCACCAACCCGTGGCCAGCCTGCGCGAACGCCTGGCCGTGGAAAAACGCGAACTGGCCAGCGCCCCGCCCATCGTCGAGCGCGCCGATGCGCTGATGCGCCAGGCAGCCTCGTTTGGCACCCTGGCCATGCGTTGCCATGTGGACGTGGACGCCACCACCGGCCTTACCAACCTGCATGCCATGCTCGAAGCCCGGGACATGTGGAAAGACCTGATCGACATCCAACTGGTGGCCTTCCCCCAGGCCGGCGTGGTGACCTGCCCCGGCACTGCTGAAGTGATGGAAGCGGCCATCCGCGAAGGCGTGCAGGTGGTCGGCGGCATCGACCCGACCACCCTTGATGGCGATGCCGATGGCCAGCTCGACATCGTGTTCGGCATCGCCGACCGACATGGGGTGAAGGTCGACATCCACCTGCATGAGCCTGGCGATATCTGTATCGCCCAACTCGAACGCATCGCTGCCCGCACCCAGGCACTGGGCATGCAAGGCCTGGTGGCGGTCAGCCACGCCTATGGGCTGGGCGACGTATCCGATGCCGTGGTCGACCGCACCGCCGAAGTGCTGGCTGGCGCCGGCATTTCCATCATGACCAACGCCCCCGGCGAGCATGCTTTCCCCCCCGTCCTGCGCCTGCGTAACGGCGGCGTGCGGGTGTTTACCGGCAACGACAACATCCAGGATGCCTGGTGGCCCTACGGCAACGGCGACATGCTGCAACGGGCCATGCTGGTCAGCTACCGCTCAGGCTTCAACACCGACGAGGAACTGCGGGTAGCGTTGCACATGGCGACCGAGGCGGGTGCCGGCGTGATGGGTAAACAGGACTACGGCTTGAAGGTGGGCAATGAAGCCAGCTTCATCCTGTTCAAGGCACCGAATGCCGCTGCGGCGGTGGCGGCTGCCATTCATGAGCGGGTGATCGTGCGCCACGGGGCGTTCTGGGGCGGGCCTGCGCAGTTGCAGTTGGAGGCTGCGCAGTTTGCTGCCGAACTGCGCCGCCACTGACAGGCAAAAATCCTGGGGCTGCCATGCAGCCCCATGGCCCTGACTGACAGCCACTAGACCAAGATTTCCTCTGCTTCTGCCCGCAAAATACCTATCAGAATTTCGGCCAACGCCATAACCATCGGATCCGCCGTAGGCCGATGAAAAATCGCCGCCTCAAACACTTTGATCGGCTTGAACCCTTCTTCCACCCCCAGCACCCGATGCCCCGCCGTCACCACCCGCGATGGCAACAGGCTCACCCCCAGCCCATTGGCCACCGCCTCCTGAATCCCTGCCAGGCTCGAACTGGTGAATGCAATGCGCCAACTGCGCCCCATGGCCTCGACCGCACTGATCATGTCATCCCGGTACAACCCGCGTGGCGGAAAGGTCACCAGCGGAATCGGGTCCTGGGCAAAACACGGGTACTGCGCGCTGTCGATCCACTCGATGCGCTCCGGCTGGCAGGCATTCGCCTCGCGGCTGTGGCGCCGCTGCTTGATCAACACCAGGTCCAGCTCGCCACGGTCGTAGGTGCTCATCAAATCGCGGCTCAACCCACCGGTAATCTCCAGCTTCACCGTCGGGTTGCGCCGGTTGAATGCTGCCAGCGCCTGCATCGTCTTGCCCGCGACAAAATCGTCCGGCAGGCCGATCCGCACGGTCACCGTCACTCCGCCCGACATGGCCTCGGTGAGCTGATTACTCACCGCCAGCAAATGCCGTGCGTAACGCAGCAGGGTTTCACCGGCGTCGGTCGGGTGCACTTCGCGGTTGCTGCGGTCTAGCAGTTGCTGGCCGACCAGTTCCTCCAGCCGGCGCACCTTCTGGCTGACCGTGGACTGGGTGGAATGCAGGCGGGCTGCGGCGGTGGTGAAACTGCCGCAGTCGGCCACCATGACCACGGTGCGGAGCATGTCCAGGTCGTAGATGGCGCGATTGGGGTTGGTGGATTCTGACATTTGGCGGGTTCAGCTTTTGGAATGGGGCTTGCTGCATGATGCCTGAAGCAGGCGTGCATTAGGCATTGCCCTGATGCGAGGTGCGCTTTGTGCGTGCGCACGAGTGATGTCCAGGGCTTACGATTGAGCGTTTTTGCGGGGTGCGCGTTGAAAACGCGTCACCACGATTTGAACAGCACCTGCCACCAGACACAACACGCCTATTTTCCAGCCCCCTTCCAGGCCGAAGTGCTCGGATGCCTTCCCAGCGGCAATTACGCTTACGAAGATGGCGACAGGGAGGATCAGTTTGTTCATGTAGTCTTCCAGGTGTACTAAGCAGAGATCGGGACAGCGCCCCGTGCGCCATCATCGCTGACTTCGAACTGCCCCACCAGCTTCTGCAACTTGCCGGCATCCACTTTCACCTTCTGCGCACTGCTCTGCAGCACCACTGCTGTCTGGCGCATCTCGCTGGAGGACTGGTTGACCTGGTCGATGGTCTTGCCGTATTCCACACTGCGCCGGTTGAGCTGCTGGATGATGGCGAACATGCCCTCCACCGCCTGGTGCAGTTGCACATTTTCCGAAGAGGCGTCCTCGGCGAGGCGCAGACTGTTGTCGACGTCCTGCACGCCCTGCTCCATGAAGCTTACGGCCTGACGGGTTTCGCCCTGCAGGCTTTCGACCATATGGCGAATATCGTCGGCGGCACGCGAGGTACGCGCGGCCAGGCTACGCACTTCGTCGGCCACCACTGCAAAGCCACGGCCATGCTCCCCGGCGCGCGCCGCCTCGATGGCGGCATTGAGCGCCAGCAGGTTGGTCTGGTTGGTGATTTCGCTGATCAACCCGGTAATGTTGTCGATCTCGACCATGCGGCTGTCGAGCCGCTGCACACTGGACGACGAGCGCGCCACCACATCGCGGATCGACTGCGTGCCCGCCTGCACCGCCAGGTACTGCTCGCGCGCGCGGCTGACCACTTCGTCCATGGCCTGCTTCATCTGCTCGGCACTGACCGAAGCCTGCTGCAACTCGCCAAGCTGCTCTTCCATGATGATCATCATCTGGTGCACGGCGTCGGCCACATCGGCGGAGCTCACGCTGGCTTCCTGGCTGCGCCCGAGCATCATCTGGTTGGTGCTGCCGACGGTACGGCTGGCCTTGACCACCTGCCCCACCACCGCGTCCAGGCGGTCGATGAAGCTGTTGATCCAGCGCGCCATGTCGCCGCTTTCGTCGTTGGCCAAGGTGCTGGTGTCCAGGCGCTGGCGCAGGTTGCCTTCTCCCTCGGCGATGGTGCGCAGCACGCCGCTCATGCCATTCAGCCTGGCCGCCAGGCGCTTGGGCCCGAGCACACCGAACAGCAACGTGGCGCCGAGCATGCTCGCGGCCTCGATCGCGTCGTTCAGCCCTTGCGGCAGGCCTGCACAGTGCTGCACCAGGTAGTTGCAGCCGAACAGGCCCGCCATGATCGCCACATAGGGCTTCATCAAACCGTAGCTCAGCGAGCGCCTGCGGTAGACCTCCTCCAGGTCTGCCTCGCACATCATGCCCCAGCGGTCGGGTGAGCCCGGCAACTGGAACGTTACGCCCTTGCCCACCACCGGCACGTGGCGATAATCCGAATAACCGGGGTAGGTCACGAACAGGTTTTCACCACGCCTTATCGTCTCCCTTACGCCAGGGTGCAGTTCCCGCGTGGAGGGGTCGGTGAAGCGCAGTTCCAGTTCGGTATGGCGCTGCACCTGCACCGTGGTCCAGGGCGTGCGCACGCCGCTTTTGAGGTTTTCGCCATGGGTGAAGGTGGCGTCTTCGAACCGCGAGCGGGACAGCGCGGTGCCAGGCTGAATGGAAAGGTCGAAGCGCGATTGCGCCATGAACAGGTAGTTGTCACCCGACTCGGGGTAAATATGCCCGGCCTCGCGCTGGATCAGATCGCCCAGCACGTCGTTGGGCACCCGGCCGCACAGGCAACCGAGCATTTTGCCCGCGTACCTGAGGGGCTGGTAGAACATCAGCGTGACTTCGTCGTGAAAGCGCGAGGATGACGGGCCGATCTGCAAGGTCAGTGGGTCGCTGTAGGGCCCGTGCAGGAAGGGGGCTTTCAGCCCTTGTGCCAGGGCTGACATATGCTCGATACGCGGCGTGCCACGCTGGGGCCAGGTCGAAGCGATGACAGTGCCGTGGGCATCGACGACAAACAGTTCGGAAAAGTCCTCGGCCTGGGCCAGCGTGCTGCGCAACATCGCGCTATCGACTTGAGCGAGCCCGGGCGCCAGTTGATCGGCCAGCTCGGCCAGATGCTCCCACTGCTCGCACGCCCACTCATGCAGCAACTGCACACGGGTGTGGGCGATGGCTTCGAAGGTTTGCTCGAGCTGCGGGTAACTGGCCCGGTTAAGGCGGCAGGCCCACCCCATGCTGAATTTGCCGGTTTTACCAAACCACGGCAGCCAGCCCTTCTCACGCGACGACAACTGCATCGAACCACTGGAAAGCGACATTATCTTCACCATACGCGACATCGAATGGCAATTTGATAGCAAGTCGCACGCCAACGCGGCTGGGGTGATTATTCGATGATTTCGCGAGCTGTTTGCACTTGATCAGTGCAGAACCGTGGCAGAGAAGCGCAGAGCGCACCAGCGAGGGGCAACAACAAAGGGATAACACGTTCAATTTTAGTGGGGCAAATAGTTTCCGAAACTGCTCGCACATCGCACAACAGTTCGATAATCGCACAAATTCAGCCAAACCCCCTCTACTGTTGCCCTATCTTGCGGCACGCTATAGCGAAAGTCAGCAAGTCATTTCAAGCGCTGACAGGCCCCATCGCGTCATGCGCTCCGGCCAGCCCGACAACCACAACTCCAGGAACAACCAGGAGCTCGCCTTGATCAATAAAACGTACGAGTCCATCGCCAGCGCGGTGGAAGGGATTACCGACGGTTCGACCATCATGGTCGGTGGCTTTGGCACGGCGGGCATGCCGTCCGAGCTGATCGACGGCCTGATCGCCACCGGTGCCCGCGACCTGACCATCATCAGCAACAACGCCGGTAACGGCGAGATCGGCCTGGCCGCCCTGCTCATGGCGGGCAGCGTGCGCAAGGTGGTCTGCTCGTTCCCGCGCCAGTCCGACTCCTACGTGTTCGACGAACTGTACCGCGCCGGCAAGATCGAGCTGGAAGTGGTGCCGCAAGGCAACCTGGCCGAGCGCATCCGCGCAGCGGGTTCGGGCATCGGTGCGTTCTTCTCGCCGACCGGCTACGGCACCCTGCTGGCCGAAGGCAAGGAAACCCGTGAAATCGACGGCCGCATGTACGTGCTGGAAATGCCGCTGCACGCCGACTTCGCGCTGATCAAGGCGCACAAGGGCGACCGCTGGGGCAACCTGACCTACCGCAAGGCCGCCCGCAACTTCGGCCCGATCATGGCCATGGCCGCCAAGACCGCCATCGCCCAGGTCGACCAGGTTGTCGAACTCGGTGAACTGGACCCGGAACACATCGTCACTCCGGGTATCTTCGTCCAGCGCGTGGTCGCCGTTACCGGTGCTGCCGCTTCTTCGATCGCCAACGCTGTCTGAGGCCTGCCATGACCATCACCAAAAAGCTCTCCCGCACCGAGATGGCCCAACGCGTGGCCGCAGACATTCAGGAAGGTGCCTACGTCAACCTGGGCATTGGCGCACCCACCCTGGTGGCCAACTACCTGGGCGACAAGGAAGTGTTCCTGCACAGTGAAAACGGCCTGCTGGGCATGGGCCCAAGCCCGGCGCCGGGCGAGGAAGACGATGACCTGATCAACGCCGGCAAGCAGCACGTGACCCTGCTGACTGGCGGTGCCTTCTTCCACCATGCCGACTCGTTCTCGATGATGCGCGGCGGCCACCTGGACATCGCCGTACTGGGCGCCTTCCAGGTGTCGGTGAAGGGCGACCTGGCCAACTGGCACACCGGTGCCGAAGGTTCGATCCCGGCCGTAGGCGGCGCAATGGACCTGGCCACCGGCGCCCGCCAGGTATTCGTGATGATGGACCACCTGACCAAGAGCGGCGAAAGCAAGCTGGTACCTGAGTGCACTTATCCGCTGACGGGTATTGGTTGCGTGAGCCGCATCTACACCGATTTGGCTGTGCTGGAAGTGACGCCAGAAGGGCTGAAAGTGGTCGAGATCTGTGCGGATATCGACTTTGACGAGTTGCAGACGTTGAGTGGTGTGCCGCTGATCAAGTGATCGGCGAAACCTTCTGGCAAGACGCAATCTCGGTGGCTTGCCTGCGATGGGCTGCCTAGCAGCCCCATGGCCCCAACCAACAGCCACTGTCATTGTTCACTCAGGCGATACCGACACTTGCCAGCAACGTTCCACCACCCGCACTAAAACTCCACCTTGCCCCGCCCCGCCTTGACGGTGCTCCGCCTGGCTTTGCCTTCAAGGCGGCGGGTCTTCGAGCCGAGAGTCGGCTTGGTGGGGCGGCGTTTCTTCTCGGTCTTGCCGGCAGCGATGACCAACTCGGCAAGACGCGCCAATGCGTCAGCACGGTTCTGCTCCTGCGTGCGGTATTGCTGGGCCTTGATGATCAACACGCCGTCACCGGTGATGCGACTGTCACGCAGCGCCAGCAGCCGCTCTTTGTAAAACTCGGGCAACGATGAGGCCGGGATGTCGAAGCGCAGGTGCACGGCGCTGGACACCTTGTTGACATTCTGCCCACCCGCGCCTTGCGCACGGATGTAGGTCAGCTCGATTTCGGCATCCGGCAGATGCACGTTGTTGGAGATGGTCAGCATGACATGGCCCTTGTAATTCCACCCATGCTCCAGACGATTCAGGAACAGCGGCTTCCGAGTGCGAATGACAGGATTTGTGAGGAGGCACAGCCTACACAGAGACTGTACCAGCACTGGTGAGGTTTTCGTAACCAGGCCGGTAACCCGTGGAAACAATCAAGCCACCAATCGGGCCCCGTCAACTTACTACCCTCTGGCATTACGGTTTGCGCCATACACGGATGGAAAGGTACCGAACCAGTCATGGTCATCGATTCCGGAACGGTCAACTGGCATCGAATTGATGTGATTTTGCGCAAGCCATAACGCGAAAACCCTGATGAACTCAGGGCTTCTCTCGACTTAAAAGTCGTCAGGCGGACTTTTTTCGAACTTCCATTCGGTCATCTTTCTGGCTGCATGGAAGCTCTTGCAGTTCGCGATGAACTCATTGCGGTCCCATTCCTTGGAAAGGCTGGCCAGGATCTGCTCATAGGTTTCACCCGAGCAATTGGCTTTGTTGGGCTCGGGCACCCTGTCTTCTGCAACTGCCCCCAGGCTCATCATCATGCCAAGGGCTGCAACCAAACGGGTAAAAGACACGACGTACATCCACTCACTCCTTTGAATTGACCTGTTCCATAGGCCCTTTTTACAGGCCCTAAAAACGCAAAAAGCCCTGAATAATCAGGGCTTTGAATATGGCGGAAGCGTAGAGATTCGAACTCTAGGATAGTTGCCCATCGACGGTTTTCAAGACCGTTGCCTTAAACCACTCGGCCACGCTTCCAGCTCGTTTTGCGGCCGCCATAATACCGTAATGAAACACGCTGTCAAACTCTCTGTGTCGCGGGTTGCGGGAGCTCTGATAGACTCCTAGCATCTGAACGTTCGAAACCACAGGTTTTACCAAGGAGTGTCGCCATGCGCGAACAGGATTACGCCGTACACCACGGCCAGCAGGTCGAGCAGCAGGAGATCAGCAAGGTCCTGCGCAACACGTACAGCCTGCTGGCACTTACCCTCGCCTTCAGCGGTGTCATGGCCTTCGTCGCCCAGCAGATGCGCGTCGGCTACCCGAACGTGTTCGTGGTGCTGATCGGCTTCTACGGGCTGTTCTTCCTCACCAACAAACTGCGTGATTCGGCCTGGGGCCTGGTGTCTACCTTTGCCCTCACCGGCTTCATGGGCTTCATCCTCGGCCCGATCCTCAACCGCTACCTGGGCATGGCCGGTGGTGCTGAAGTGGTCAGCTCCGCGTTTGCCATGACTGCGCTGGTGTTTGGTGGTCTGTCGGCCTATGTGCTGATCACCCGCAAGGACATGAGCTTCCTCAGTGGCTTCATCACTGCTGGCTTCTTCGTTCTGCTGGGTGCTGTCGTGGCCAGCTTCTTCTTCCAGATCAGCGGCCTGCAACTGGCGATCAGCGCTGGCTTCGTGCTGTTCTCGTCGGTGTGCATCCTGTTCCAGACCAGCGCGATCATTCATGGTGGCGAGCGTAACTACATCATGGCGACCATCAGCCTGTATGTGTCGATCTACAACCTGTTTGTCAGCCTGCTGCAGCTGTTCGGCATCATGGGCCGTGATGACTGATTGATGAATGTGCGAGAAAGCCCGCTTCGGCGGGCTTTTTTGTGGGCGCTACCAAGCCCCGGAAAGCACAACCAATAACTGACCAAAAAGTCAGATAATTAGACGTATGGTCGCCGATCATGCCGCCATCGTGCTTTTCTCTACCGCAATCCGCCATCACCCCGTAGAATGCGCTCCTTTTTTCTTCCGGGGCAGCTTCCAGCAATGAGCTCACACGAACACAGCCCAGGCGCGGCGGCGCCTGCCAACGAACTGGTGCTTGGCCTAGAAGACAAGCCACGGCTGGTGATCGGCCTGCTGGCGGCCCTGCAGCACCTGCTGGCGATCATCGTGCCGATCGTGACCCCTGGCCTGCTGATCTGCCAGGCGCTGGGTGTTTCGGCGCGTGATACCAACCTGATCGTTTCCATGTCGCTGGTGATCTCGGGGATTGCCACCTTCGTCCAGTGCAAGCGCTTCGGGCCGTTCGGCGCCGGGCTGCTGATTGTTCAGGGCACCAGCTTCAACTTCGTCGGGCCGCTGATTGCTGGCGGTGCGCTGATGGTCAAGCAAGGCACGCCGGTAGAAGGCGTGATGGCGGCTATCTTCGGCGTGGTGATCGCAGGCTCGTTCGTGGAGATGGGCGTTTCGCGCATCCTGCCCTTCGTAAAGCGTCTTATCACCCCGTTGGTGACCGGCATCGTGGTGTTGATGATCGGCCTGACGCTAATCAAGGTCGGCCTGATCAGCATGGGTGGCGGTTTTGGCGCCATGGCCAACGGCACCTTCGCCAATGGCGATAACCTGCTGCTGTCGGGCGTGGTACTGGCGATTATCGTGATCCTCAACCGAGTCCCGGTGGTGTGGATGCGCAGCTGCGCCATCGTCATCGCCTTGGCGGTTGGTTATGCGTTGGCCGGTTACATGGGCCGCCTGGACTTCACTGGCATGCATGAAGCCGCGCTGTTCCAGGTGCCTACGCCACTGCACTTTGGTTTGGGCTTCTCGTGGGCGCTGTTCATTCCAATGCTGGTGATTTACCTGGTGACGTCGCTGGAAGCCATCGGTGACGTTACCGCCACCAGCAAGGTGTCGCACCAGCCGGTCGAAGGGCCGGTGTGGATGCAGCGGATCAAGGGCGGCGTGCTGGTCAACGGGGCCAACTCACTGCTGGCTGGCCTGTTCAACACCTTCCCCAGCTCGATCTTTGCGCAGAACAACGGCGTGATTCAGCTGACCGGTATTGCCAGCCGCCATATCGGTATCTGGATTGCCGTGATGCTGGTACTGCTGGGCCTGTTCCCGAGCGTTGCCGGGGTGATTCAGGCGGTGCCGGAGCCGGTGCTGGGTGGGGCGGCCATGGTGATGTTCGGTGCAGTTGCGGCTTCGGGGATCAATATTCTGGCTAGCACTCGGCTGGACCGCCGCGCACTGCTGATTATTGCGGTTTCGCTGGCCTTGGGCCTGGGTGTGGCACAGGTGCCGGAATTCCTGGCGCATATGCCGGCGGCGATCCGCAATGTGCTGGAGTCGGGTGTAGCCACGGGCGGTATCTGTGCCCTGGTATTGAACTGGTTCCTGCCGGAGAGCAAGGAACACGCCTGAGCCTTTCAGCCCTGACAGAAAGCCCGCCCCGCCATGCACAAGCGGGCGCGGGCTTTTTTGTTTTATCATGGCACCATTCCTTTGCACGAGTTACCCATGAAATTCGCTATCGCGGTGTTCTCTCCGGCCCATGCGCCTTCCTCGCGGCGCGCCTTGCGCTATGCCGAGGCGGTACTGGCCAGCGGGCATGAGATTGCCCGGTTGTTCTTCTATCAGGACGGGGTGCACAGTGCCTCGGCCAACGTGGTCGCGCCCCAGGACGAACTGGATGTGGCGGGCCAGTGGCGCGCCTTCATCGAGGCTCAACAACTGGACGCCGTGGTGTGTATCGCTGCCGCCCTGCGCCGTGGCGTGCTCGACGAGGCCGAGGCCAACCGCTACCAGCGCCCGGCCGTGAACCTGCCCAAACCCTGGGAATTGTCTGGGCTTGGCCAATTGCATGAGGCCGCGCAAGTTGCCGACCGCCTTGTCTGCTTCGGAGGCGACTGAAATGGCCAAATCTCTACTGATCATCAGCCGTCAGGCACCGTGGAACGGCCCATCCGCCCGCGAAGCGCTGGACATCGCTCTCGCCGGCGGCGCGTTCGACTTGCCGCTGGGCATGCTGTTCCTCGACGATGGCGTTTTCCAGCTCGCCCTAGACCAGCAACCCACCGCCGTGCAGCAGAAGAACCTTGCCGCCAACCTGCAAGCACTCCCCATGTTTGGCGTTGAAGAGTTGTTCGCTTGTAGTCACAGCCTCACCCGCCGAGGCCTGGCAGCCGACGCCCTGAAGCTGCCGGTGCAAGTGCTCGATGACGCAGCGCTAACCGCGCTGATCGCCCGTTTCGACCAGGTGGTAACGCTCTGATGACGACCCTGCATGTAATTGCCCACTCCCCGTTCGGCGACGAGCGCCTGGCCAGCTGCCTGCGCCTGCTCGGTGCCGACGACGCGCTGCTGCTGTGCGGCGATGCGGTGTATGCCTTGCGCAGCGGCAGCGAGCCGCACCACCTGCTGCAAGCTGCCGGCCTGGCCCAGCGCCTGTACGCCCTGGAAGAAGACGTGCAGGCCCGCGCAGTCGGCAACGACCTGGCCAAGTCCGTGGACTACGCCGGGTTCGTCGAACTGTCGCTGCACTACGACAAGGTCAACAGCTGGCTATGAATAACCTCATCATCGGCGATCGAGCGATCGCCCTGGACAAGGACGGCTTCCTGGTCGACCTGCAAGACTGGTCCCACGCTGCCGCCGAGGCCTTGGCCGAGCGCGAGGGCATCCCGTTGACCGCTGACCACTGGGAAATCCTCGAACTGCTGCGCCAGTTCTACCAGGAGTACCAGCTGTCTCCAGCCACACGCCCGCTGATCAAGTACACAGCCCTGAAGCTGGGCCCGGAAAAGGGCAACAGCCCCCACCTGAATCGCCTGTTCAACGGCACCCCCGCCAAACTTGCCGCCAAGCTGGCGGGCCTGCCCAAGCCGACCAATTGCATATGAACGAACCTCGCCCACTTACCCTGGTAACCCCGGCCGAACACCCGTTCGCCGAATTCGTGCGCATTCTCGGCAAAGGCAAACGCGGCGCGCGTGGCCTGACCCGTGAAGAAGCCCGCGCGGCCATGACCCTGTTGCTGGAAGGCAAGGTCGAAGACACCCAGCTGGGTGCCTTCCTGATGCTGCTGCGCCACAAGGAAGAAAGCGCCGAAGAGCTGGCGGGCTTCACCGAAGCGCTACGCGCTCACCTGCACGCGCCGAACATTGCGGTAGACCTGGACTGGCCCACCTACGCCGGCAAAAAGCGCCACCTGCCCTGGTACCTGCTGGCGGCCAAATGCCTGGCCGGCAACGGCGTGCGCATCCTGATGCACGGTGGCGGCGCACACACCGCCGGGCGCATGTACACCGAGCAACTGCTCGACCTGCTGCAAATCCCGCTGTGCCGCAACTGGGCCGCTGTCGGCAGCACCCTCGACCAGCATCAGCTGGCGTTTTTCCCGCTGCACGACTGGGCGCCGCAATTGCAACGCATGATCGACCTGCGCAACACCCTCGGCCTGCGCTCACCCATCCACTCACTGGCGCGTGTGCTTAACCCGCTGGGCGCACGCTGTGGCCTGCAAAGTATCTTCCACCCCGGCTACCAGGCCGTGCACCGCGAGGCTAGCCGTCTGCTGGGCGACCATGCGGTGGTAATCAAGGGCGATGGCGGCGAGATCGAAGTAAACCCCGATGTCATCAGCCACCTGTACGGCACCACGGCAGGCGAAGCGTGGGACGAAGAGTGGCCAGCGCTGAGCGAACGCCGCCATGTGAAGCCGGCCAGCCTGCAAGCCGAACACTTGCTGGCGTTCTGGCGGGGCGAAGTTGTAGACAGCTATGGCGAGAAGGCCCTGATCGCCACCATGGCCCTGGCCCTGCGTGGCCTGGGGCAGGACCGCGAGCAGGCCTTCACAACCGCCCAAGGCTATTGGGAGACACGCAACAAATCGATTTAACCGATCATAATCCCCGGTTATTTGCGCTATTTATTCGAACGATTTGGCCTAGACTGGGCTCCAACGACAAACACCTTTGTTCCGAGGAGCTCACTCATGGGCCTTTTGATCGACGGCCGCTGGCATGATCAGTGGTATGAAAACGGCAAGGACGGCACGTTCAAACGCGAAAACGCCCAACGCCGTAACCAACTGCCCGCCCCTGAGGCCGGCCGCTACCACCTGTACGTCTCGCTGGCCTGCCCATGGGCCCACCGCACCCTGATTGTCCGCGCCCTCAAAGGCCTGGAGCCCTTGCTCGATGTGTCGGTAGTGAGTTGGCTGATGCAGGATCACGGCTGGACCTTCGATGTGCAGCAAGGCTCCACGGGCGACCACCTCGACGCCTTACAGTACCTGCACCAGCGCTACACCCAGGATGACCCGCACTACACCGGCCGCGTGACTGTACCCGTGCTGTGGGACAAGAAAGAGAAGCGCATCGTCAACAATGAATCGTCGGAAATCATCCGCATCTTCAACAGCGCGTTCAACGAGCTGACCGGCAATACACTGGACCTGTACCCCGAACCGCTGCGCCCAACCATCGAGGCGCTTAACGAGCGCATCTACCCGGCCGTGAACAACGGCGTGTACCGTGCAGGCTTTGCCACCACGCAGGAGGCGTACGAAGCGGCGTTCGACGATGTGTTCAATGAGCTGGACTATCTGGAAGACGTGCTAAGCCGCAATCGCTACCTGGCAGGTGAATACCTGACCGAAGCCGATGTGCGCCTGTTTACCACGCTGGTGCGCTTCGATGCCGTGTACCACGGGCATTTCAAGTGCAACCTGCGCCGTCTGAGCGACTATCACAACCTGTCGAACTGGCTTCGCGAGCTGTATCAGTGGCCTGGGGTAGCGGGCACCGTGGATATGGAGCATATCCAGAAGCACTATTACATGAGCCACAAGACCATCAACCCGACCGGGATCGTGCCCAAAGGGCCGTTGCAAGACTTCAGCCTGGCACATGATCGGGAGCGGTTGGCAGGTAAAGGGATTTGGCAGGCTTAAGATAGCCGGGGCTGCTTTGCAGCCCCAACGATATCAGCTGTTTTGCGCCCCTTCGAACCAGGCCAGCTTTTCACGCAGTTGCACCACTTCCCCCACAATTACCAGGGTCGGCGCATGCACTTCATGCCGCGCCACCAGCTCCGGCAAATCCGCCAGGGTACCGGTGAACACCCGCTGATTACGCGTAGTGCCCTGCTGAACCAACGCAGCCGGCGTACTGGCCGCCCGCCCATGACGAATCAGCTCGGCACAGATGGTCGGCAACCCCACCAACCCCATGTAGAACACCAAGGTCTGTGCCGGCGCTACCAGATCATTCCACGGCAGGTTGCTGGTGCCATCCTTAAGGTGGCCGGTTACGAAGCGCACTGACTGAGCGTAGTCGCGGTGAGTCAGCGGAATACCGCCATAGGCGGAGCAGCCACTGGCCGCGGTAATGCCCGGCACCACCTGGAACGGGATGCCATGCTCGGCCAGCTCTTCGATCTCTTCGCCACCCCGGCCGAAGATGAACGGATCGCCACCTTTCAGCCGCAGCACACGCTTGCCCTGCTGAGCCAAATCGACCAGCAGACGGTTGATCTGATCCTGCGGCACGGCATGGTCGGCGCGACGCTTGCCCACGTAGATACGCTCGGCATCACGCCGGCACATCTCGATGATCGCGGGGGCTACCAGGCGGTCGTAAAGCACCACGTCAGCCTGCTGCATCAGGCGCAAGGCACGGAAGGTAAGCAAGTCCGGATCACCCGGGCCCGCACCTACCAAGTACACCTCCCCCCCCTGCTGCACCGGCGCGCCGTCGACCATCGCCTGCAACAGGCGTTCGGCCTCAGCGCCCTGCCCAGCCAGCTGGCGCTCGGCAATCGGCCCCTGGAACACGGTTTCCCAGAAGCCCCGGCGCTGGTTGACATCCGGGTACAAGGATTTGACCTTGTGCCGGAAACGCGCTGCCAGCCCGGCCAGCTCACCATAGGCCGACGGAATCCAGGCCTCCAGCTTGGCGCGAATCAACCGCGCCAGCACCGGGGCGTCACCGCCACTGGAAACCGCAATCACCAAGGGTGAACGGTCGACAATCGCCGGGAAGATCACCGTGCACAGGGCCGGTGCGTCCACCACATTGACTGGCAGGCTAAGGGCCTGCGCATCCGCCGACACCTGGGCGTTCAGCCCAGGATCGTCGGTCGCCGCAATCACCAACCGGCAGCCGACCAGGTCGGCGGCCTGATAGCCACGCACCAGCACCTCACCGCCACCTTCCCGGGCCAACGCGGCCAACTGGCCGTCGACATCCGGCGCCACCACGCGCAGCACGCTACCGGCATCCGCCAGCAAGCGCGCCTTGCGCAAAGCGATCTCACCGCCACCGACGACCAGCACACGGCCGCCTTGCAGCTTGTGGAACAGCGGCAGGTAATCCATTTAGCGGATAACCTCGACGCCGCCCATGTACGGTTTCAGCACGTCTGGCACCCGGATCGAACCATCGGCCTGCTGGTAATTTTCCAACACGGCAACCAGGGTACGGCCTACCGCCAGACCGGAGCCGTTGAGGGTGTGCACCAGCTCTGGCTTGCCGGTTTCCGGGTTGCGCCAGCGGGCCTGCATGCGGCGCGCCTGGAAGTCGCCGCAGTTGGAGCACGAGCTGATTTCGCGGTACTTGTCCTGGCTCGGCACCCACACTTCCAGGTCGTAGGTTTTGACGGCGCCAAAGCCCATGTCGCCGGTGCACAGGGCCAGCACGCGGTATGGCAGCTCCAGCAGCTGCAGTACGCGCTCGGCGTTGGCGGTCAGGCCTTCCAGGGCTTCCATCGACTTGGCCGGCTCTACCACCTGCACCATCTCGACCTTGTCGAACTGGTGCTGGCGAATCATGCCGCGGGTGTCACGGCCGGAAGCACCGGCTTCACTGCGGAAACACGGGGTGTGGGCAACCAGCTTCAGCGGCAGCTGCTTGGCGTCGAGGATTTCACCGGCCACCAGGTTAGTCAGCGACACTTCGGCGGTCGGGATCAGATAGAAGTCCGCCTCACCTTCGCGAGTGATCTTGAACAGGTCTTCCTCGAACTTCGGTAGCTGGCCGGTGCCTTGAAGGGCCGGGGCCTGCACCAGGTACGGGGTGTAGTGCTCCTCGTAGCCGTGCTCGCCGGTGTGCAGGTTGATCATGAATTGCGCCAGGGCGCGGTGCAGGCGGGCGATAGGGCCGCGCAGCACCGCAAAACGGGCGCCAGACAGCTTGGCAGCGGCTTCGAAGTCCAGCCCACCGCTGACTTCGCCCAAGGCGACGTGGTCCTTGATTTCGAAGTCGAAGGCCTTCGGCGTGCCCCAACGGCGCACTTCGACGTTGTCGTCTTCGCTGGCACCGACCGGTACGCTGGCGTCCGGCAGGTTGGGGATGGTCAGCAGGATACCGTCCAGTTCGGCCTGGATGGCGTCCAGTTCGGTCTTGCCAGCAGCCAGTTCATTGGCCATGCGTTCGACGTCGGCCATCAATGGCGCGATGTCTTCGCCCTTGGCCTTGGCCTGTCCGATGGACTTGGAACGGGCGTTGCGCTCGGCTTGCAGCTGCTCGGTGCGAGTCTGCACTGCCTTGCGGCGCTCTTCCAGTGATTCGATGCGCGCGACATCCAGGCTGAAGCCACGGGAGGCCAGGCGATCCGCCACTTCCTGAAGTTGGCCGCGTAACAGTTTGGAATCGAGCATATCGTTCTCTCGTTATAAGTAGGTGTTGGTTCAGAATCGGGTCAGGGACAGGCCGACCCAGGTCGCGAGCAGCCCGCCCACCACGCTGATACTGGTATAGCCCAAGGCAAGGGGCACCTGCCCGCTTTCCATCAGGCGCACGGTATCGAGCGAGAAGGAGGAAAAGGTTGTCAGGCCGCCGAGGAAGCCGACAATCAGGCCGGCGCGCAGCTCGACCGGCGCCAGCGGCTTGTGCAGGAACAGGCCGTAGAGCAGGCCGATCAACAGGCAGCCAACCAGGTTGACCGCCAGCGTACCGGCATAGAAGTGCCGTGGCCAGTGGGCCGCTACCCAGTTGGCGGTAGCGAAGCGCAACAAGGTACCGGCGATACCGCCCGCGCTGACCGCAGCGATGAGTGCAATCACGGTTTTCTCCGTTGACGGGGGCTGTTGCGGTCGAGCTCGGCCAGGTGGCGTAGCTTCTCGCCAATCTTCAGTTCCAGGCCACGGGGCACTGGCTGGTAGTACTGACGCGGCTCCAGTTCATCAGGGAAGTAATCTTCACCGGCGGCATAAGCGTCGGGTTCATCATGGGCGTAGCGGTACTCGTCACCATAGCCCAGCTGTTTCATCAGCTTGGTCGGGGCGTTGCGCAAGTGCAGTGGCACCTCCAGCGAGCCATGTTCGGCCGCTTCACGCAGGGCGGTCTTGAAGCCCATGTACACCGCGTTGCTCTTCGGCGCACAGGCCAGGTAGGTGATGGCCTGGGCCACGGCCAGCTCGCCTTCGGGACTGCCCAGGCGTTCCTGCACGTCCCACGCCGCCAAGCACAGGCTGAGGGCTCGCGGGTCGGCGTTACCGATATCCTCGCTGGCCATGCGCACCACGCGGCGGGCGATGTACAGCGGGTCGCAACCGCCGTCGAGCATGCGCGCAAACCAGTACAGGGCGCCATCGGGGTTGGAGCCGCGCACCGACTTGTGCAGCGCGGAGATCTGGTCGTAGAACGCCTCCCCCCCCTTGTCGAAACGACGGCGGCTATCGCCGAGCAGGCTTTGCAGCATCTCGACGTCAATCTCGCTGCCGTCTTCGGCCAGGTCCGAGGCGTTCTCAAGGAAGTTGAGCATGCGCCGCCCATCGCCATCGGCGGCAGCCATCAGCATCTTGAAGGCGTCGTCGCCCACCCGCAGGTTGCGCTTGCCCAGCCCGCGCTCCTCGGTCAGCGCACGGTTCACCAGCTTGCGCAATGCCGCCTCGTCCAGACTTTTGAGCACATACACCCGCGCCCGCGACAGCAACGCGTTGTTCAGCTCGAAGGAGGGGTTTTCAGTGGTGGCACCGATGAACAGCAGCGTGCCGTCTTCCACGTAGGGCAAAAAGGCATCCTGCTGCGACTTGTTGAAGCGGTGCACTTCGTCGACGAACAGGATGGTGCGGCGGCCATATTGGCCGGCCTGCTGCTTGGCCACTTCAACGGCCTGGCGGATCTCTTTCACCCCGGCCAGTACCGCCGACACGGTTTCGAAATGCGCGTCACAAAACTGCGCCAGCAGCCGCGCAAGGGTGGTCTTGCCCACCCCCGGCGGCCCCCAGAAGATCATCGAGTGCAGCGCACCCTGCTCCAGCGCCTCGCGCAACGGCTTACCGCGCGCCAGCAGGTGCTCCTGGCCCACGTACTCGTCCAGGTTGGACGGGCGCAGGCGAGCGGCCAGGGGCTGGGCGACGGGTTCGCTTCGAAACAGGTCCATGACGGGCTCTGGTTACTCCTTGATCACGTCCGCGCCTTTGGGGATGTCGAACTTGAACTGGCTGTCCGGCACCGCCTGGTTGGCCTTGACGCCATTGAACAGGATGTTGGTGCGCTGGCCGACACTGTCGATCAGCTGCATGTCATTGATCAGGCCTTTGCGGAACGACACGCGCAGCGAGTCGAACAGGGTGTCCTTGGTCTTCGGCTTGAGGGTGAAGTCCATCACCTCGCCCTGCTCCTTGGAAGCAATGTCGAAACTCTGGCTGATCTTCGACACATCACCGGACAGCAGCAGCGCAGGGGTCTGGTTCAGTCGCACATCGAGCTTCTTGATGGTGGCCTGTTCCAGATCCGGGTCCCACAGGGTGACGTTCTTTCCGTCCGAAACCACGACCTGCTCCTGCGGCGCATCAGTGTGCCAGTAGAACAGGCCCGGGCGCTTGACCGCCATCTTGCCCGAGGTTTCCTGCAGGCTGGTGCCATCGGCGCCGAGGGTCAGCTGGGAGAAATTGGCCTCGATGGTCTGCGACTTTTCCAGCAGCTGGGTCAGGCGTTGTACGTCTTGCTCACCGGCATAAGCAGTAACCGAGCCCAGGGTCAGGGCAGAAACCAACAGCATGCGAATCGCGCGCATGGGAATCCTCATTGAGCATTGAAAAGGCCGGGCGCCACCGTTGGCGCCCGGCAAGGTGTTCTTCAGTCGCGCGGGCCGCCCGGGGCAATCACTTCCCGCGAGCCGTTGCTGTTCATGGGGGTGACCACACCGGCCATTTCCATGGCTTCGATCATGCGGGCGGCGCGGTTGTAACCGATTTTCAGCTTGCGCTGCACTGCCGAGATGGACGCGCGGCGGCTTTCCAGCACGAATTGCACGGCCTCATCATACAGGGCGTCGCTCTCCGAATCTTCACCATCACCACCACCACCGCCGCCGCCATCGAAGCCACTGCCGGCTTCTTCCACACCGTTGAGGATGTCGTCGTTGTAATCCGGCGCGCCACGCAGCTTCCACGCCTCGACCGTACGGTGCACTTCGTCGTCGGAAACGAACGCACCGTGGACGCGGATTGGCAGGCTGGTGCCCGGTGGCATGTACAGCATGTCACCATGACCCAACAGCTGCTCGGCACCACCCTGGTCGATGATGGTGCGTGAGTCGATCTTGCTCGACACCTGGAACGCCATGCGGGTCGGGATGTTGGCCTTGATCAGGCCGGTAATGACATCCACCGACGGGCGCTGGGTGGCGAGAATCAGGTGGATACCGGCTGCCCGCGCCTTCTGGGCGATACGGGCGATCAGCTCTTCGACCTTCTTGCCGACGATCATCATCATGTCGGCGAACTCGTCCACCACCACCACGATGGTCGGCAAGGTTTTCAGCGCTGGCGGCTCGTCGTCCATGCTCTCGCGGCGGTACAGCGGGTCGTGGATGATTTCGCCGGCTTCCTGGGCGTCCTTGATCTTGCGGTTGAAGCCGGCCAGGTTACGCACGCCCATGGCCGCCATCAGCTTGTAGCGCCGTTCCATCTCGGCCACGCTCCAGCGCAGGGCGTTGGCGGCGTCCTTCATGTCGGTGACCACCGGGCACAGCAGGTGCGGGATGCCTTCGTAGATCGACAGTTCGAGCATTTTCGGGTCGATCATGATCAGCCGCGCGTCTTCCGGGCTCGACTTGAACAGAATCGACAGAATCATCGCGTTCACACCCACCGACTTACCGGAGCCGGTAGTACCGGCCACCAGCAGGTGGGGCATCTTGGCCAGGTCGGTAATCACCGGCTTGCCGCCGATGTCGTGGCCCAGGGCCAGTGTGACCGGGGACTTCTGCTCGTCGTACTGCGGGGTGGCCAGCACCTCGGAGAAGCGCACCATCTGCCGGTTTTCGTTGGGGATCTCGATACCCACGGTGGTCTTGCCGGGGATCACCTCGACCACGCGCACACTGGTCACGGCCAGCGAGCGCGCCAGGTCCTTGGCCAGGTTGGCGATGCGGCTGACCTTCACGCCAGCGGCCGGCTGGATTTCGTAACGGGTAATCACCGGGCCGGGGTGGATCGAGTCCACCGCCACTTCTACACCGAATTCCTTGAGTTTGATTTCCAGCAGTTGGCCGACACCGGCCAGGGACTCTGGCGAATACTCGATCTTCTTCTGCTCGGCAGGGTCGAGGATGGAAATCGACGGCAAGGTGCCTTCTACCGCGCTGTCGATGAACAGCGGTGCCTGCTTCTCCTTCATCACCCGCTTGCTCGGCTCCGGGGCCTTGGCGGCGGCGGGTGGCACGATGGTCGGGGCGGCGTGCTGCTCGCGCGGGACCACGGTTTCACGGGGCACTACGGGCTCACGGGCGGCCTCACGTGGTGGCACAACAGGCTCACGACCAAGCGTCGGCTCACGGGGCTCAACGACTGGGGCCGGCGCTTCTTCACGTTTGAAAATGCGCTCACGCAACGCCGGCTTGGCCGGCTCACGCTTCTCGGCAGCCATCGGCGCGGGCTTGATCACCGGCTCATCCTCGCGCAGTTGCGCCTCCAGGCGTTTGCGCTCGTTGCGGGCTTCCCACCAACGGTTGGCGGCGCCCTGCACCAGCTCGAACAGGTCGAGGGTGATCTTGCCGGTCAGGTCCATCACCTTGAACCACGACAAGTCGGTGAACACCGTCAGGCCGAACAGGAACAGGGCAATGAACATCAGCGTGCTGCCCTGCACGTTCAGCAGGTTGCGCGCCAGGTCACCAAGGCTTTCGCCCAATGCGCCACCTGCAGAGAACGGCAGGCTCGCCGGCGGGTGGAAGTGGATATGCGCCAGCGCCGCCCCAGACAACACCAGAAACACCAGGCCGATCAACCGCCAGGAGAACAGCCAGCCACTCCAGTCCCACGGCTGGTGGCGTTCGCGGAAGATCTGCCAGGTCTTCACCGCCAGCAGCAGCGGGAAGATATAGGCGAAGTAACCCAGCACCATGAACAGGATATCGGCGAAGTAGGCGCCGGCACGCCCGGCGGCGTTCTGCACCTGGTCGACGGTGGCGGTGTGGCTGAAGCCCGGGTCCGAGGTGTCGTAGGTCAGCAGGGCCATCCACAGGTACAGGCACAGGGCGCCGACAGCGATCAACGCACCTTCCTTGAGGCGATAATGCAGCTGCTGCCGCCACAGGGGCACGGGCAAGGGAGCTGGGGTTGCGGTGGATTTCTTCAAAACGCGTCTATTCCTGCGCGTGCTGCGCGTCCAATAGTGATCGGCCGGCGGTGCGGCCAATGAACCACTACTTTTAACATTACTGCCCGACAGCCGCCATGGCGGCACGCCGTATGGGGGTTTGGCCGGGGGCGACTTTCATATACCTGCAATTTGAGCATGCATTTTCTTTTGTGACAAAGGCTTATGCTGTGTTTTTGCACAGGTGTGACAGCAAATGTAGCGGATGGTGCCTGCGGTTTCATGAATGTGTAGGAAATTGCCTGAATTCATCCCCCGCAAAGAAGCCACAACCATTGACCCTGCCATGCGTGCAAGCCATGCTGCCCTCTCCCCTCCCCCACCGCACGATAGACCATGCTTACCTGGCTGACCCGCGACTCGCTGACCTTCCCGCCCCTGGAAAAGGCCCTGCACGACCCCAACGGCCTGCTGGCCGCCGGCGGCGACCTTACCCCCGAGCGCCTGGTCCAGGCCTATCGTCACGGTTGCTTCCCGTGGTACCAGGATGGCCAACCGATCCTGTGGTGGTCACCCGACCCGCGCACGGTGCTGTTGCCCGACCAGTTGCACGTATCACGCTCACTGGCCAAGCTGATGCGCCAAGGCCGCTACCAGGTCAGCTTCGACACCGACTTCCCGGCTGTAATCGCCGCCTGCGCCGCGCCACGCGACTACGCCGACGGCACCTGGATCACCGACACCATGCGCAACGCCTACTGCGAACTGCACCGACGCGGCATTGCCCACTCGGTGGAAGTGCGCCAGGACGGCGAACTGGTCGGCGGCCTGTATGGCCTGGCCATGGGCCAGCTGTTCTTCGGTGAATCGATGTTCAGCCGCGCCGACAACGCCTCCAAGGTCGGCTTCGTGACCTTGGTCAACCACCTGCGCCAGGCCGGGTTTGTGCTGATCGACTGCCAGATGCCCACCAACCACCTGCACAGCCTGGGCGCCCACGCCATCAGCCGCGCCGAATTCGCCGGCTACCTGGCACGCCACCTCGACCAGCCCAACAGCGCCACGTGGGTTGCCTAGGCGAGTTCCCGTAGCTGGCTTACACTTAAAACAAAGTCTCACCGAGGGGGTTGATCATGACAGAGTTGGCGCGGTTGAAGTTTTATGCCACTCAGCCCCACTCCTGCAGCTACCTGCCCGAGGAGCAGGCCACCACGCTGTTCCTCGACCCCAGCCAGCCGATGGACGTTAACGTGTACGCCGACCTGTCGGAAATGGGCTTCCGCCGCAGTGGTGACCATCTGTACCGCCCGCACTGCCAGAACTGCAACGCCTGCGTGCCGGCACGCATCCCGGCGGCGCGCTTTATCCCCAACCGCCAGCAACGGCGCATCCTCAAGCGCAATGCCGACCTGACCGTGACGGCGGCGCGCCCAACGTTCAAGGAAGAGTACTTCGAACTGTACCGGCGCTATATCGAAACACGCCACGCCGACGGTGACATGTACCCGCCCAGCCGCGACCAGTTTTCCACCTTTCTGGTGCGCGACCTGCCGTTCTGCTGGTTCTACGAGTTTCGCCTGGAAGGCCGCTTGATGGCAGTGGCCGTATGCGACCTGCTGCCCAACGGCCTGTCGGCGGTGTACACCTTCTACGAACCGGACGAAGAGCGACGCAGCCTGGGCCGCTTTGCCATCCTGTGGCAAATCACCGAAGCCCTGCGCCAGGACCTGGAGGCGGTATACCTGGGTTACTGGATCAAGAACTGCAAGAAAATGAACTACAAGACGCAGTATCGGCCCATCGAATTGCTGATAAACCAGCGCTGGGTCACCCTCAACTGAAAGCATTGGCTTGACACGCAGTTTTCGGGCATAATCCACGCCACTTTTTTGCCCGATGCGGATATGCGTCGGGCCAACACTGGATCCGAGGGCTCTACTGCATGTCGAAAGAAGACAGCTTCGAAATGGAAGGTACTGTCGTCGACACCCTGCCCAACACCATGTTCCGCGTGGAGTTGGAAAACGGGCACGTCGTAACCGCGCACATCTCCGGAAAGATGCGCAAGAACTACATCCGTATTCTCACTGGCGACAAGGTCCGCGTCGAACTGACCCCATACGACCTGAGCAAGGGCCGCATCACTTACCGTGCGCGCTAAGCTCAAGCCATGAAGAAGCCCGGCCATGTGCCGGGCTTTTTTGTACCTGTCAGAACCGCGTCGCGGCCATCGCGAGCTGCGCTCGCTCCTACATGGGGTCGCGATACCCCCCGCAGGAGCGAGCATAGCTCGCGATAGGCCGCAAAGCGGCCCTTGTATCACGCCACCTCAGCCGTGGTCTCGAAGTCGAACACCAGTTCGCCATCGCGCAGGTCGACGTGCACCACACCACCATGCTCGGCCAGTTCGCCAAACAGGATCTCCTCGGCCAGCGGCCGCTTGATCTTGTCCTGGATCAGCCGCGCCATCGGCCGCGCCCCCATCTGCACGTCGTAGCCCGACACCGCCAGCCAGCCGCGTGCGGCATCGCTGACTTCCAGCAGCACACGCTTGTCTTCCAGCTGCGCCTGCAGTTCGATAAGGAACTTGTCGACGATGCTCTTGATCGTCTCGGTGCTCAGGCGGCCGAACTGGATAATGGTATCCAGGCGGTTGCGGAACTCTGGCGTGAAGCTCTTGCGGATCACTTCCATGGCATCGGACGCGTGGTCCTGATGGGTGAAGCCGATCGAGGCCCGCGCTGCCGTTTCCGCGCCAGCGTTGGTGGTCATGATCAGGATCACGTTACGGAAGTCGGCCTTGCGCCCGTTGTTGTCGGTCAGGGTACCGTGGTCCATCACTTGCAGCAGCAGGTTGAAGACTTCCGGGTGGGCCTTCTCGATTTCGTCGAGCAGCAATACGCAGTGCGGTTGCTTGGTAATCGCCTCGGTCAGCAAGCCACCCTGGTCGAACCCTACGTAACCAGGAGGCGCACCGATCAGACGCGATACGGTGTGGCGCTCCATGTACTCGGACATGTCGAACCGCACCAACTCAACGCCCAGCGCCTTGGCCAGCTGGCGCGCCGCTTCGGTCTTGCCGACGCCGGTAGGGCCGGCGAACAGGAATGAACCGACAGGCTTGTCTGGCGACTTCAGGCCAGCACGGGACAGCTTGATGGCAGTAGCCAGCGAGTCGATGGCCTGGTCCTGGCCGAACACGGTCAGCTTCAGGTCACGTTCAAGGTTACGCAGCAGTTCCTTGTCGGAGCTGGTGACGTGCTTCGGCGGAATCCGCGCGATCTTGGCGACGATGTCCTCGACTTGAGGCACATCGATGCGTTTGACGCGCATGGCCTCCGGCTGCAGGCGCTGGTAGGCACCGGCTTCGTCGATCACATCGATGGCCTTGTCCGGCATGTGCCGGTCATTGATGTAGCGCGAGGCCAGTTCGGCGGCGGCGCGCAGGGCTTCGTCGCTGTACTCGATGTTGTGGTGGCTCTCGAAGCGCCCTTTCAGGCCGCGCAGAATGCCCACGGTATCTTCGACCGACGGCTCGCTGACATCCACCTTCTGGAAGCGGCGTGCCAGGGCGCGGTCCTTCTCGAAGATGCCGCGGAATTCCTGGAAGGTGGTCGAGCCGATGCAACGGATCTCACCCGACGACAGCAGCGGCTTGAGCAGGTTGGAGGCATCCATCACCCCGCCCGATGCCGCACCGGCACCGATGATGGTGTGGATTTCGTCGATGAACAGGATCGCCTGCGGGCGCTTGCGCAGCTCGCCGAGCAGCGCCTTGAAGCGCTTCTCGAAGTCGCCACGGTATTTGGTACCGGCCAGCAGCGCGCCCAGGTCAAGGGAATACACCACGCTTTGTGCCAACAGGTCGGGCACCTGGCCATCGACAATGCGCTTGGCCAGACCTTCGGCGATAGCCGTCTTGCCGACGCCCGCCTCACCCACCAGCAACGGGTTGTTCTTGCGCCGGCGTGCCAGGATTTGCGCCACGCGCTCCACTTCCTGCTCGCGGCCCACCAGCGGGTCGATACGACCAGCACGGGCCAGCTCGTTCAGGTTGCTGGCATAGGCGTCGAGCGGATTACTCGAAGAGGAGGTTTCACCACCCTCGTCGTCCTGCATGTCCTGGTCGCTTTCAGATTGCGAACCATGCCCCGGCACCTTGGAGATGCCATGGGCGATGTAGTTGACCACGTCGATGCGGGCCACGCTCTGCTGCTTCAGCAGGAACACAGCCTGGCTTTCCTGTTCGCTGAAGATCGCCACCAGCACGTTGGCGCCGGTCACTTCGCGCTTGCCAGAGCTTTGCACGTGGAACACGGCACGCTGCAGCACCCGCTGGAAGCCCAGAGTCGGCTGGGTTTCACGGTCTTCGTCGTTGACAGGAATCAGCGGCGTAGTGGAATCGATGAACTCTTGCAGGTCGTGCTTGAGCTTGTCGAGATTGGCGCCACAGGCGCGCAGAACGGTCGCGGCAGCCTCATTGTCAAGGAGTGCCAGCAGCAGATGCTCGACGGTCATGAACTCATGACGCTTCGAACGGGCCTCCTTGAAGGCAAGATTGAGGGTGACTTCGAGCTCGCGGTTTAACATAGCTTCACCTCATACCCAAGTGGTCGGCGATTAACCGTCCTTCTCGATTTCACAGAGTAGCGGATGCTGGCTTTCCCTGGCGTATTGGTTGACCTGCATAGCCTTTGTTTCGGCGATGTCACGGGTAAACAATCCGCACACTGCCCGCCCTTCGGTGTGGACGGTCAGCATGATCTTGGTCGCCAGCTCGCGGTTCAGATTGAAGAACGTCTCGAGCACTTCGACGACGAAATCCATCGGCGTGTAGTCATCGTTGAACAAAACCACCTTGTACATCGGTGGCGCCTGCAGGATCGGCTTGGCTTCCTGAACTGCAAGACCTGAGCCGTCGTCCTCATTCGATTGCGGGCGATCCTGATTGAATGTTAGTCGAATCTCACTAGGTGCATGCATGGAAAGAATTTCATCATGAGCGTCAGGTTAAGGTTGTGGGTTGACCGCACAGGCCACGAATGGCGCAGGCGCCGGGCGACCTTGACTATCGGTAAAACGGTGTTACAACCAATAAGAACCCACCGTGGTCGATAAAGATCCGCGCAGTCAACCAGATTTTTCGCAAGGTTCGTATGCGGATGAAGTGGATGATACTCCAGTGATGGAGTCCTTTGCAGAGGGACATAGGGATGGCAAGCGGTAAAGTCAAGTGGTTCAACAATGCCAAGGGCTACGGATTCATCAACGAGGAAGGTAAATCCGATGACCTTTTCGCTCATTACTCGGCCATCCAGATGGACGGATACAAGACACTGAAGGCGGGCCAGGCCGTGGAGTTCGAGATCATCCAGGGCCCCAAAGGCCTGCACGCGGTGAAGATAATGGACGCCGCTGCCGCTGCGGCTGCCAAAGCCCAAGGCCAGGCCGCAAGCGAAACCGTACGCGCCTGATCGCCGCCCCGTGTCGTAGTACGAAAAAACCGGTCGCCCTTTTACCCTGGCGACCGGTTTTCTCTTGCCTTACATGTGCTTGATCATTTCATCACCAAAGCCTGAGCTGCTCACCAGCGTCGCCCCGTCCATCAGCCGCTCGAAGTCGTAGGTCACGGTCTTGGCCGCAATCGCGCCATTGGTGCCCTTGATGATCAGGTCGGCCGCCTCGGTCCAGCCCATGTGCCGCAACATCATCTCTGCAGACAGGATCACCGACCCCGGGTTGACCTTGTCTTGCCCGGCATACTTGGGCGCAGTGCCGTGGGTGGCCTCGAACATGGCCACGGTGTCGGACAGGTTGGCGCCCGGCGCGATACCGATACCGCCTACCTCCGCCGCCAGCGCGTCGGACAGGTAGTCACCGTTGAGGTTGAGGGTGGCGATCACGTCGTACTCGGCCGGGCGCAGCAGAATCTGCTGCAGCATGGCGTCGGCGATGGCGTCCTTGACGATCACCTCGCGGCCGGTCTTGGGGTTCTTGAACTTCATCCACGGGCCGCCATCGAGCAGTTCGGCGCCAAACTCATCCCGGGCCACTTCGTACCCCCAGTCTTTGAAGGCACCTTCGGTGAACTTCATGATGTTGCCTTTGTGCACCAGGGTCAGCGACTCGCGGTCATTGTCCACCACGTATTGCAGGGCCTTGCGCACCAGGCGCTTGGTGCCTTCTTTCGAGACCGGCTTCACGCCAATGCCGCAGTCCTGGTCGAAGCGGATCTTGGTGACGCCCATTTCCTCCTTGAGGAACTTGATCACCTTGTTGGCCTCGGGCGAGCCGGCCTTCCACTCGATGCCGGCATAGATATCCTCGGAGTTCTCACGGAAGATCACCATGTCGACGTCGCCAGGCTTTTTCACCGGGCTCGGTACACCCTGGAACCACAGCACCGGGCGCAGGCACACATACAGGTCCAGTTGCTGGCGCAGCGCCACGTTGAGCGAGCGGATGCCGCCACCCACCGGAGTAGTCAGCGGGCCTTTGATCGACACCACGTAATCACGCACGGCGTCGAGGGTTTCCTGAGGCAGCCAGGTGTCCTGGTCATACACCTGGGTGGCCTTCTCGCCAGCGTACACTTCCATCCAGGCAATCTTGCGCTTGCCGCCGTAGGCCTTCTGCACGGCGGCATCGACCACCTTGATCATCACGGGCGAAACATCGACGCCGATCCCGTCACCTTCGATGTAAGGAATGATCGGGTGGTCAGGCACGTTAAGCGAATGGTCTGCATTGACGGTGATCTTGGTGCCGTCGGTCGGAACCTTGATTTTCTGGTATCCCATGCTTGCACTACTCCGCTGTCGGGTGTGGTTTGGACATCATGCGATGCAATGAGCCTAAACCACATCTGCCGACCTGCAAGGCATGCGACAACCCGCCACATTGCCGCTTAGTCTTTGGTCTTATAAATGGGCCGATATCACTTGGCCTTGCTGATTAGCCCGAATGGTTTGGTATACTCCGCCGCGACCGAAGGGTCATCGGGGCGAATCCCAGGAAAATGCGGACCGCCCTAGGCCATGAATGGCCGTAAAGCCTGGGCTGTTACCGCAGCTCAGCACTTGACGCTCGACTGATGCATCCACCATCACCGCTCGCAGCCTCTCGACTTTCCGCTCATGGCGTTGCCAGGGCGATGCGCCTACCCTGCGCACCACGAGACTCGAGCACGCTCAGCACACAGAGAGTTAACCCGCATGCCCACCCGTTCCAAGATCATCTATACCTTCACCGACGAAGCCCCCGCCCTCGCCACTTACTCGCTGCTGCCGATCGTCGAAGCCTTCACCGCTTCGGCTGACATCGCCGTCGAAACCCGCGACATCTCCCTGGCCGGCCGTATCCTTGCCGCCTTCCCGGAGCAACTGGGCGCAGAGAAGCGAGTAGGCGATCACCTGGCGGAACTGGGCCAGCTGGCTACCACCCCTGAAGCCAACATCATCAAGCTGCCGAACATCAGCGCCTCGGTACCGCAGCTCAAAGCCGCGATCAAGGAACTGCAAGGCAAGGGCTTCAACATTCCTGACTACGCCGACGAGCCGGCCACCGCGGACGAGAAAGAGTCCCGCGCCCGCTACGACCGCATCAAGGGTTCCGCCGTGAACCCGGTGCTGCGCGAAGGCAACTCCGACCGCCGCGCGCCGCTGTCGGTGAAGAACTACGCCCGCAAGCACCCACACAAGATGGGCGCCTGGGCCGCCGACTCCAAGTCGCACGTTGCCCACATGACCCAGGGCGACTTCTACGGCAGCGAAAAAGCTGCCCTGATCGAAGCTGACGACAGCCTGCGCATCGAGCTGGTTGCCAAAGACGGCAACACCACCGTCCTGAAAGAAAAGACCGCCGTCAAGGCCGCCGAAATCATCGACTGCGCCACCATGAGCCGCAAGGCCCTGAAAGCCTTCATCGCCGAGCAGATCGCCGATGCCAAGGCCTCCGGCGTACTGCTGTCGGTGCACCTGAAAGCGACCATGATGAAGGTTTCCGACCCGATCATGTTCGGCGTCATCGTAGAAGAGTTCTACAACGACGTGCTGGCCAAACACGCCGCCGCACTGGCTGAAGTAGGCTTCAACGCCAACAACGGCATCGGCGACCTGTACGCCCGCATCAAGGACCTGCCAGCCGACAAGCAGGCCGAAATCGAAGCCGACATCCAGGCCCTGTACGCCCAGCGCCCAGCCCTGGCCATGGTCAACTCCGACAAAGGCATCACCAACCTGCACGTACCGAGCGACGTCATTGTCGACGCTTCGATGCCGGCCATGATCCGTGACTCGGGCAAGATGTGGAACACCGCTGGCGAACTGCAAGACGCCAAGGCCGTGATCCCGGACCGTTGCTACGCTGGCATCTACCAGGCCACCATCGAAGACTGCAAGAAAAACGGCGCCTTCGACCCAACCACCATGGGCAGCGTGCCGAACGTTGGCCTGATGGCGCAAAAGGCCGAAGAGTACGGCTCCCACGACAAGACCTTCCAGATCAAGGCCGACGGCGTTGTGCGCGTGGTCGATGGCAAAGGTAACGTCGTACTTGAGCAGAACGTCGAAGCTGGCGACATCTTCCGCATGTGCCAGACCAAAGACGCGCCGATCCAGGACTGGGTCAAGCTGGCCGTCAACCGTGCCCGCCTGAGCAACACCCCTGCGGTGTTCTGGCTGGACCCGGCCCGCGCCCACGACGGCGTGATGATCGAGAAGGTGCAGAAGTACCTGAAAGATCACGACACCACCGGCCTGGACATCCGCGTTCTGGCTCCGGTCGACGCCATCAAGTTCTCCCTGGCCCGCATCCGCGAAGGCAAGGACACCATCTCGGTGACCGGCAACGTGCTGCGTGACTACCTGACCGACCTGTTCCCGATCATGGAACTGGGCACCAGCGCCAAGATGCTGTCGATCGTGCCACTGATGAACGGCGGTGGTCTGTTCGAAACCGGCGCCGGCGGTTCGGCTCCGAAGCACGTGCAGCAGCTGGTTGAAGAGAACTTCCTGCGTTGGGACTCGCTGGGTGAGTTCCTGGCCCTGGCCGCTTCCCTGGAGCACCTGGGCAACACCTACGACAACCCGCGTGCCAAGGTTCTGGCCAACACCCTGGACCAGGCTACCGGCAAGTTCCTCGACACCAACAAGTCGCCTTCGCGCAAAGTTGGCGGTATCGACAACCGCGGCAGCCACTTCTACCTGACCCTGTACTGGGCCCAGGCCCTGGCTGCCCAGACTGACGACGCTGCCCTGCAGGCACGCTTCGCCCCGCTGGCAAAAACCCTGACCGAGAACGAGGAGACTATCGTCGCCGAGCTCAACGCCGTTCAGGGCAAGCCAGCCGACATCGGTGGCTACTATGCCCCGGATGCCGAGCTGACCGCCAAGGTGATGCGCCCAAGCCAGACCCTGAACAGCGCCATTGCCGCCCTGTAAGGTTCGCTTGAAGTAACAACACAAACCCCGGCCACGCACCGGGGTTTGTGCTTTCTGGGAAATGAGACCGCTTTGCGGCCCAATCATGCAAAAGGACTCACCAATGACCTGGCAACCCCACATCACCGTCGCCACTATCGTCGAACACGAAGGCAAGTTCCTCTTCGTCGAAGAATTCAAAGCCAACCAGCACGTCTTCAACCAACCCGCCGGCCACCTGGAACCCAACGAGACCCTGCCCCAGGCCGCCCTGCGCGAAACCCTGGAAGAAACCGCCTGGGAAGTCGAGCTCACCGGTGTAGTCGGCATCTACCTCTACACCGCCCCCAGCAACGGCGTGACCTACCAGCGCATCTGCTTTGCCGCCCGCCCCGTGCGCCACCATGCCGACCTGGCCCTGGACAGCGACATCGTCCGCGCCGTGTGGCTGAGCCAAGACGAACTGTTGGCCGACCCCACGCGCTGGCGCAGCGAGCTGGTGCCGCGCTGCCTCGACGACTACCTCAAAGGCCCCTTGCACAGCCTCGAATTGCTACGCGACTGACGCAACGTCGCGGGTTTGATAGAATCGGCGTTTTTCCCCTCTGATACACACCGGTACCCATGACCAGCCCAGCACTCAAAGACCCCGCCAAGACCCGCGTCATCGTCGGCATGTCCGGCGGCGTGGACTCTTCCGTCTCCGCCCTTCTGCTCATGGAGCAGGGCTACCAGGTGGAAGGGCTGTTCATGAAGAACTGGGAAGAAGACGACGGCACCGAATACTGCACCGCCCGCGAAGACCTGGCCGATGCCCAGGCCGTGTGCGACCGCATCGGCATCAAGCTGCACACCGCCAACTTCGCCGCCGAATACTGGGACAACGTGTTCGAGCACTTCCTTGAAGAGTACAAGGCTGGCCGCACGCCCAACCCAGACATCCTCTGCAACCGCGAAATCAAGTTCAAGGCGTTTCTCGACTACGCCCTGTCGCTGGGTGCCGACCTGATCGCCACCGGCCACTACGTACGCCGCCGCGACACCGGTGAGATCACCGAACTGCTCAAGGGCCTGGACCCGAACAAGGACCAGAGCTACTTCCTGCACGCCGTCGGCGGCAAGGAAATCGCCCGCACCCTGTTCCCGGTCGGCGAACTGGAAAAGCCCGAGGTGCGCGCCATCGCCGAAAAGCACGGCCTGGCCACCGCCAAGAAAAAGGACTCCACCGGCATCTGCTTCATTGGCGAGCGCCGTTTCAGCGACTTCCTCAAGCAGTATCTGCCGGCCCAGCCGGGCGATATCGAAACCACCGAAGGTGAAGTGATCGGCCGCCACCATGGCCTGATGTACCACACCATCGGCCAGCGCCAGGGCCTGGGGATTGGTGGCCTGAAAGACGCCGGTGACGAGCCGTGGTACGTGCTGCACAAGGACCTGACCCGCAACGTGCTGGTGGTCGGCCAGGGCAACGAACACCCATGGCTGTTCTCCCGCGCCCTGCTCGCCTCGGAAATTTTCTGGGTCAACCCGATCGACCTCAGCCGCCCACGCCAGCTGACTGCCAAGGTGCGTTACCGCCAGAGCGACCAGCAATGCACCCTTGAGCTGACCGAAACCGGCTACCGCGCCGTGTTCGACCAGCCGCAGCGCGCCGTCACCCCGGGCCAGTCGGTGGTGTTCTACGACGGCGAAGTGTGCCTGGGCGGTGGTGTGATCGAAGCCGCCGAGCCGTGGAGCCCGCGCGCATGAGCAACCTGCAGGAGCAATTGATTGCCCTGGGCGGTGTATTCCAGGCTGCCGTGCTGGTTGACCGTATCGCCCGCACCGGCCAGGCCAGCGAGGCCAACATTGGCTGCATGCTCGGCAGTTTGCTGGTGCGTGACCCCAAGGACACCCTGGAGGTGTTCGGCGGCGACGACCTGAACCTGCGCGACGGCTACCGTGCACTGGCAGGCGCCCTGGAGCGCGACCCCAGCAGCCTGCAGCGCGAGCCGCTGCGCTATGCCCTGTCGATGCTGGGCCTGGAGCGTCAGCTGAACAAGCGTGGCGACCTGCTCGACACCATCGGCAACCGCTTGCCGCAAATCCAGTCCCAGGCCGAGCATTTCGGCCTGGTTCATGAAAACGTCATTGCTTCCAGTGGAGCCTTGTACCAGGACACGCTCAGCACCTTGCGCCAGCGCATCCAGGTGCATGGCGACATGCGTTTCCTGCAGCAGGCCAGCAACGCTTCCAAGATCCGTGCCCTGCTGCTGGCCGGCATCCGCGCCGCGCGCCTGTGGCGCCAGCTGGGCGGGCACCGCTGGCAGCTGGTGTTCAGCCGACGCAAGTTGCTGAACGAACTGTACGACATGATGCGTTCGCCTTCCTGAAGACGCTTTTATAGGCCCGACCTTTGGTCAGCCACCCGACTCGGGCGCGATTTTCATGTATGATATGCGCCCTTCCAAAAGCCTGACTGTCCGAGAACACCCCATGCAGCTTTCTTCGCTCACTGCGGTTTCCCCTGTAGACGGCCGATATGCCGGCAAAACCCAGGCCTTGCGCCCCATTTTCAGCGAATTCGGCCTGATCCGTTTCCGCGCCCTGGTCGAAGTGCGCTGGCTGCAGCGCCTGGCCGCCCACCCGCAGATCGGCGAAGTGCCGGCGTTCTCCGCCGAAGCCAATGCCCTGCTGGACAGCCTGGCCACCGATTTCAAGCTGGAACACGCCGAGCGGGTCAAGGAAATCGAGCGCACCACCAACCACGACGTCAAGGCGATCGAATACCTCCTCAAGGAGCAGGCCGCCAAGCTGCCTGAGCTGGCCAAGGTCAGCGAATTCATCCACTTCGCCTGCACCAGCGAGGACATCAACAACCTGTCCCACGCCCTGATGCTGCGCGCCGGCCGTGACGACGTGCTGCTGCCGCTGATGCGCCAGATCGCCGACGCCATCCGTGCCCTGGCCCACGCCCACGCCGACGTGCCGATGCTGTCGCGCACCCACGGCCAGCCAGCCTCGCCGACCACCCTGGGCAAAGAACTGGCCAACGTGGTGTACCGC
This sequence comes from Pseudomonas sp. OG7, assembly GCF_014192825.1. Taxonomy (NCBI): domain Bacteria; kingdom Pseudomonadati; phylum Pseudomonadota; class Gammaproteobacteria; order Pseudomonadales; family Pseudomonadaceae; genus Pseudomonas; species Pseudomonas sp. OG7. The sequence goes on from NZ_JACHYK010000008.1 coordinate 146,286, forward strand.
CTGGAGCGCCAGATCGCCCAGGTTGCCGCCGTGCCGCTGCTGGGCAAGATCAACGGCGCCGTGGGCAACTACAACGCCCACCTGTCGGCCTACTCGCAGATCGACTGGGAGCAGAACGCCCGCGCCTTCATCGAAGACGAGCTGGGCCTGCAGTTCAACCCGTACACCACCCAGATCGAGCCGCACGACTACATCGCCGAGCTGTTCGACGCCATTGCCCGCTTCAACACCATCCTGATCGACTTCGACCGTGATGTGTGGGGCTACATCTCGCTGGGCTACTTCAAGCAGAAGACCGTCGCTGGCGAAATCGGCTCGTCGACCATGCCGCACAAGGTCAACCCGATCGACTTCGAAAACTCCGAAGGCAACCTGGGTATCGCCAACGCGCTGTTCCAGCACCTGGCCAGCAAGCTGCCGATCTCGCGCTGGCAGCGTGACCTGACCGACTCCACCGTGCTGCGTAACCTGGGCGTGGGCTTTGCCCACAGCGTCATCGCCTACGAAGCCAGCCTGAAAGGCATCGGCAAGCTGGAAGTGAACGAAGCCCGCATCGCCGCCGACCTGGACGCCTGCTGGGAAGTGCTGGCCGAGCCGATCCAGACCGTGATGCGCCGCTTCAACATCGAAAACCCCTACGAGAAGCTCAAAGAGCTGACCCGTGGCAAGGGCATCACCCCGGACGCACTGCTGACCTTCATCGACGGCCTGGACATGCCAGCCGACGCCAAGGCCGAGCTCAAGCTGCTGACCCCCGCTACCTACATCGGTAACGCGGCAGCACAGGCCAAACGCATCTAAGCTGACCGTCGCGTACAACGCCCGGCCTGGCCGGGCGTTTTTATTCCCGTACGAAAATTACGTTTTTTCAATAGGTTGAACATGAATCCTGATACTCCACTGCAGCTGCTCGGCGGCATCTCGGCCCGCGAATTCATGCGCGACTACTGGCAGAAGAAGCCGCTGCTGGTGCGCCAGGCCTTCCCGGACTTCATCAGCCCCATCGACCCCGACGAACTGGCCGGCCTGGCCCTGGAAGACGAAGTCGAGTCGCGTATCGTGCTGGAGCACGGCGCCCACCCGTGGGAGCTGCGCCGCGGCCCGTTCAACGAAGACACCTTCGCCGAGCTGCCAGAAAAAGACTGGACCCTGCTGGTACAGGCCGTGGACCAGTTCGTCCCGGAAGTGGCCGAACTGCTGGAAAACTTCCGCTTCCTGCCCAGCTGGCGTATCGATGACGTGATGATCAGCTTCGCCGCCCCGGGTGGCAGCGTTGGCCCGCATTTCGACAACTACGACGTCTTCCTGCTGCAGGGCCACGGCCAGCGTAACTGGAAGATCGGCCAGATGTGCAGCAGCGACAGCCCGCTGCTGGAGCACGCCGACCTGCGTATCCTGGCCGAGTTCGAGCAGAGTGAAGAATGGACCCTGGAGCCAGGCGACATGCTCTACCTGCCACCGCGCCTGGCCCACTACGGCGTGGCCGTGGACGACTGCCTGACCTACTCGGTCGGCTTCCGCGCCCCAAGCGCCGCCGAAGTGCTGACCCACTTCACCGACTTCCTGGGCCAGTTCCTGCCTGACGAAGAGCGCTACAGCGATGCCGACGCCCAGCCGGCCAGCGACCCGCACCAGATCCAGCACGACGCCCTCGACCGCCTCAAGGCGCTGCTCGACAAGCACATGAACGACAAGGACCTGCTGCTGACCTGGTTCGGTCAGTTCATGACCGAGCCGCGTTACCCCGAGCAGATCGTTGGCGAAGAGCTGAGCGAAGAAGAGCTGATCGATGCCCTGGAACAAGGCGCCATCCTGATCCGCAACCCAAGCGCACGCCTGGCCTGGTCGGAATTCGAAGACGACCTGCTGCTGTTCGCCAGCGGCCGCAGCTGCCCGCTGCCGGGCAAACTGCGCGAGCTGCTGAAGCTGGTGTGCGCGGCCGATGCCCTGCATATCGACAACCTGGCAGACTGGCTGCAAGACGAAGATGGCCTTATGCTGGTACAGCAGCTGGTCAAACAAGGAAGCCTGGGATTCGCCAATGAATAAGATCAGCGTTCGCCTCGCCGACTGGCACAAAGACAACGCCGACATTCGCCGTATCCGTGAGGCGGTGTTCATTGCCGAACAGCATGTACCGCCGGAGCTGGAGTGGGACTCGGATGACCCGACCGCTGCACACTTCCTGGCCCTGGAAGGCGACTACCCGATCGGCACTGCCCGCCTGCTGCCAGACGGGACTATCGGCCGGGTATCGGTGCTGAAGGACTGGCGCGGCTTGAAAGTGGGTGACGCGCTCATGAACGCAGTCATCGTCGAAGCGCAGAACCGCGACCTGAAGCAGCAGATGCTCAGCGCTCAGGTGCATGCCACGCCGTTCTACGAGCGCCTGGGCTTTCGCGTAGTCAGCGAGGAATTCCTCGAAGCCGGCATCCCGCACGTGGACATGGTGCGCGACTCGCGCGCCTGACCCACAACGGCACCGGCCTCTGCGCGGGCAAGCCCGCGCAGAGGCCGGCACAGGTCAATGGCACGCTCACTGACAAAAACCTGTACATCCATCCAGACAAAACTTGCCTCCGCGCCCCCGCTTGCGCATCCTAGTGCCCATCACCCCCGATGAAGCGTTCCCGGCCATGCGCCTGTTCCTCTGCGAAAAACCCTCCCAGGCAAAAGACATCGCCAAAGTGCTCGGCGCCAACCGTAAGGGCGACGGCTGCTGGCAAGGCACCGACGTCTGCGTCACCTGGTGCATCGGCCACCTGCTGGAAACCGCCCCGCCCGACAGCTACGACGAACGCTACAAGCGCTGGAACCTGGCCGACCTGCCGATCATCCCGGACAAGTGGAAGATGCTGGTCAAGCCCAAGACCGCCAGCCAGTTCAAAGCGGTCAAACGCCTGCTTGGCGAAGCGCGGGAACTGGTGATCGCCACCGACGCCGACCGCGAAGGCGAAATGATCGCCCGCGAACTGGTCGAACATTGCCGCTATCGCGGCCCGGTGCAACGCCTGTGGCTGTCGGCACTGGACGACGCGTCCATCCGCAAGGCCTTGGCCCGCCTGCTGCCCGGCCACGAAACCTTCAACCTGTACCACTCGGCGCTGGGCCGCTCGCGCGCCGACTGGCTGATCGGCATGAACATGAGCCGGCTGTTCACCCTGCTGGGCCGCCAATCCGGCTACCAGGGCGTGTTGCCGGTGGGCCGGGTGCAAACGCCCACCTTGCGCCTGGTGGTCGACCGCGACCGCAGCATCGCCGACTTCGTGCCCGTGCCGTTCTGGGCCATCGATGTGCAACTGGAACACGCCGGCCAACACTTCAATGCCCAATGGCGCGCCCCCGAGGACGCCTGCGACGACCAAGGCCGCTGCCTGAAGCACGCCTTGGCACAACAAGCGGCCACCGACATCGGTAACGCCGGCACGGCCCGCGCCGTCAAGGTTGCCACCGAGCGCGTGCGTGAAGCCGCACCACTCCCCTTCGACCTCGGCACCCTGCAGGAGCTGTGCTCGAAAAAGTTCGGCCTCGGCGCCCAGGAAACCCTCGACATCGCCCAGGCCCTGTACGAAACCCACAAGCTGATCACCTACCCGCGCAGCGACTGCGGTTACCTGCCGCAAAGCCAGCACGCCGAAGCGCCGGCCATCCTCGCCGCCTTGCAACGGGCCGATGCCAGCCTGGCGCCTCTACAGCCCTACCTGGAGCCGCAGCGCCGCTCGCGGGCATGGAACGACGCCAAGGTCAGCGCCCACCACGGCATCATCCCCACCGCCGCCGCCAGCGACCCGTCGCGCCTGCCGGCCAAGCACAAGGCGGTGTATACCCTGATCCGCGCCCGCTACCTGGCGCAGTTCCTGCCCAACCATGAGTATGACCGGACCCAGGCCGACTTCGACTGTGCCGGCCATGCCCTGCGCGCGGTGGGCAAGCAGATTGTCGAGCCGGGTTGGCGCCGCGCCCTGCCCGAGGCGTTGACTCCGGCCAAGGGCCGCGAAGCGCCACCCGCCCAAGTACTGCCGGCACTGCGCGAAGGCCAGGATTGCAATGTACAAGGCCTGCAACTGAAAGACCTGTGGACCCAGCCGCCCAAGCCTTTCACAGAAGGCGACCTGATCAAGGCGATGAAGAACGTGGCCAAGCTGGTGGATGATCCACGGCTGAAGCAGAAGCTCAAGGAAACCACCGGCATCGGCACCGAGGCCACCCGCGCCAGTATCATCCAGGGCCTGCTTGACCGAGGCTACCTGGTGAAGAATGGCAAGGCACTGGCCGCAACGCCCGCGGCCTTCAGCCTGATCGATGCCGTACCCCGCGCCATCGCCGACCCTGGTACCACGGCGATCTGGGAGCAGGCGCTGGACATGGTGCAAAGTGGCGAGATGAGCCTGGAAGAATTCGTCGCCCGGCAGTCGGCGTGGATGGGCAAGCTGGTCGAGCGGTGCAGCGGCATGCGCATGACCATCAGCGGGCCGGCTGCCGGGGCGGCGGCGCCTTGGAAGAAGAAGCGGCGCGGTGGCGGGAAAAGCAAAACGGCTGGCAGCAAGTCGGCCGCCAGCAAGCCGCGTCAGCCTCGGAGAAAAGCGACAACCTGAGGTTTATGCCATTTCAGGACTGGCCGCTTCGCGGGTAAACCACAAACTGGACTGACAGATTGGCACCATGAATTTTACCTGCTAAGTTTTCATGAAAATAATCACAATAATTTTCATGAGGTCTATGCATGTTCAAGCAGTCCGCCCAGCACGTCGCCAGCTACTACGCCCAGACCTACCCCGCCAACATCCCCCTACGCCAAACCCTGCAAGGCACCCACGACACCGATGTGCTGATCATCGGCGCCGGTTTCAGTGGCCTGCACACCGCCCTGCGCCTTACCCAGGCTGGCAAGCGCGTGACGCTGCTGGAAGCAAGCCGCGTGGCCTGGGCCGCCTCCGGGCGCAACGGCGGCCAGGCGCTACTGGGCTGGTCGTGCGATATGCCGCCGCTGGAAAAGGCCTTGGGCATCGAACGTACCCAACGGCTGTGGGCCAGCATGTGCTGGGCCGCTGACGAAATGCGCGACCTCCCCCAGCGCCACGGCTTCGAGATCGATTACCGGCTGGGCAGCCTATGGACCGCCGTGCTACCGCGCCGGGTGAAACTGCTTGAAGAAGCCCTGCACGAGGCTGAGCACAAATGGGGCTACGACGCCCTGCGCCTGATCGGCCGTGAAGAGCTGCCGCAATGGATCGACAGCCCGCGCTATCAGGCCGCGCTGTATGATGCCAAAGGCGCCCACCTCAACCCGCTGAAGCTGGCACAAGGCCTGGCCAGCGCCATCGAAGCCGCTGGCGGCCATATCTACGAACAAAGCCAGGTACTCCGCTACCTGCAGGCAGGCGATGGCTACGTTGCCCGAACAGACAAAGGCGAAGTGCGCTGCAACGTGTTGGTGCTGGCCTGCAACGCCTACATCGACCGCCTCGACCGCAGCCTGTCGCGCCGCCTGTTGCCAGTCGGCTCCTATCAGGTGGCCACCGCGCCACTGGACCCCGGCTTCGCCCGTTCGCTGCTACCGCGCAACAGCTGCGTGATCGACAACCAGTTCGTACCCGACTACTTCCGCCTTACGCCGGACCACCGCCTGCTGTTTGGTGGCGGCTGCACCTACCTGGGCGGCATCCCCAAGGACGTCGCCAGCGCCACCCGGCCCTACCTGGAGCGCGTCTTCCCGCAACTGGCCGGGGTGGCCATCGACTATGCCTGGGGCGGCCATATCGACTGCAGTATCCAGCGCACCCCGGACGTCGGCCGCGAGGGCCAACGCTACTGGCTGCAAGGTTTCTCCGGCCATGGCGTGCTGCCAACCCTGGCAGCGGCACGGGCGGTCAGTGATGCAATCCTCGGTGACGCTGACCTGCTGGCACTGTACCAAGGCATCGACAACGGCCGTTTCCCCGGTGGCGACCTGCTGGCAGCACCGCTGGAAGCTGCCGCCAAGGCCTGGTACCGGATGCGCGACCGCGCCTGAAGACGGCCGGTGCTTGCAGCCCGAAAATCTCTCCTATTCTCAATAGCTCCCTTAGGTTCCTGCACACAGGAGACACGACCATGAGCTATGTAACCACGAAGGACGGGGTGCAGATTTTCTACAAGGATTGGGGCCCACGCGACGCACCGGTCATCCACTTCCACCACGGCTGGCCGCTCAGCGCCGATGACTGGGACGCGCAGATGCTGTTCTTCCTGGCCCAGGGTTTCCGCGTGGTCGCCCACGACCGCCGTGGCCATGGGCGTTCCAGCCAGGTATGGGACGGCCATGACATGGACCACTATGCCGATGATACGGCTGCCGTGGTTACTCACCTTGGCACTCAGGGCGCCGTGCATGTCGGCCACTCGACCGGTGGTGGCGAGGTGGTGCGCTACATAGCGCGGCACCCGGAAGACAAGGTGGCGAAGGCCGTGCTGATCGCCGCTGTACCACCACTGATGGTGCAAACACCCGCCAACCCCGGCGGCCTGCCCAAGTCGGTGTTTGACGGGTTTCAGGCCCAGGTGGCCAGTAACCGGGCGCAGTTCTACCGGGATGTGCCGGCCGGGCCGTTCTATGGCTACAACCGCCCTGGTGTCGAAGCCAGCGAAGGAATCATCGGCAACTGGTGGCGCCAAGGCATGATCGGCAGTGCCAAGGCCCATTACGATGGCATCGTGGCGTTTTCCCAGACGGACTTCACCGAGGATTTGAAGGGCATCCGGCAGCCGGTGCTGGTGATGCATGGGGACGATGACCAGATCGTGCCGTATGAGAATTCCGGGGTGTTGTCAGCGAAGCTGCTGCCCAATGGCACACTGAAGACTTACAAGGGCTACCCGCATGGCATGCCGACTACCCATGCCGATGTGATCAATGCGGATCTGCTGGCGTTTATACGTAGCTGATGTCATTACCATTCCGGACCTCATCGCGAAACGACCCACCTTCGCGCAGAGGTCCGTTTGCACTGCAAAGATAAATAACGCACAACAAAAAACAGCCACTAGCCTTTGGCAATCTCCGTAGACCCATCATTTTTGCCAGTTGCACTTCTACCCTGAACGCCCGACAGTGTACTGCCTTTTCATGGCACGGTGACGCCCATGGCCTTTACCCAAAACCCAACCAGATCAGTTAATCGTTCCCACAACAAACTGCAGCACTATGCATACTCGTGCTATGGCTTCAAGGCGTCTACTCCAGCCATGCCAACACTCGGCTTCAACGGGCAAACTGTTGACCCTATAACCGGAAACTATCATCTTGGCATTGGCTATAGAGCTTACAATTGCATATTAATGAGATTTCACTCGCCTGATAGCGCTAGCCCTTTTGAAAGGGGTGGCCTGAACGCATATGCTTACTGCTCCGGAGATCCAGTTAACTATCAGGACCCTTCAGGCCATGGCAGGTTCTTCAAGAACCTCTTCAGGAGCAAAACACTTTCAGAACGCCGCGATATCTCACTTCAGGCAATCGAAGAAAACCCAGTGCTTGACAAATATAAACCCATCGCCGACAACAGCCTAAACAAACATGAACTCAAATTGATATCAAAAGCAGGCAAAGGCATAAAGGCCATTACCACCGCCAAAGCCGAGAACGAAGAATTCGTACGCAGCCTAAAACCCACCGAACAAGATAAATACCTCCACCCCTCGGGGGAAATTAAACACGACAGCATAGGAGATCAATTTGGCATCAATGAATACCATCTAGCACTTAGTGCTTATGAGTCTCTGATAAAAACCCTAGACAGCATTTTGCCTGCATACTCAAGAAACAGAGAACCCACACCCCATTCATCTTTATCACTTGCAGAACAAAGTAAAAACCTAAGAAAACAATAGCTTTTGAAAATAGAACATCTCAAGTGGGAACACATGTTAACTGACAAAATCGGGCTTCCGGCATTACTATAGCGGCCTTGACTGCACCAACTGCCTGAAGCCTCCCATGCCCTTCGAACTCACCGTAGAACCCCTAACCCTGCTGATCCTGGCCCTGGTCGCCTTCGTCGCCGGTTTCATCGATGCCATCGCCGGTGGCGGCGGCCTGCTGACCACCCCGGCCCTGCTCACCGCCGGCATGCCGCCCCACCTGGTACTGGGCACCAACAAGCTCAGCTCCACCTTCGGCTCGGCCACTGCCGGCTTCACCTACTACAAACGCAAGCTGTTCCACCCGGCACAATGGCGCCCGGCGCTGTTCGCCACCTTGGTCGGGGCATCGATTGGCGCAGTGGTTGCCCACTACATGCCGGCCGAATGGCTTAACAAGATGCTGCCGGTCATCGTCTTCGCCTGCGGCATCTACTTGTTGTTTGGCGGCACGCCAAAAGCGCCGCTGGATGCCGATGCACCGATCAAGAAGAAATGGCAGATGCCACAAGGCTTCACCTTGGGCTTCTACGATGGCGTGGCCGGGCCGGGTACCGGGGCCTTCTGGACCGTCAGTACCCTGCTGCTCTACCCCATCGACCTGGTCCGCGCCAGCGGCGTGGCGCGCAGCATGAACTTCGTCAGCAACATCGCAGCGCTGACGGTGTTCATCATTTCCGGGCAGGTGGACTACATCGTCGGCCTGTGCATGGGCCTGTCGGTGATGATCGGTGCCTTCTTCGGCGCACGCACGGCGATCAGCGGCGGCAGCAAGTTCATCCGCCCGGTGTTCATCACCGTGGTGCTGGCGTTGACCGTGCGCCTAGCGTGGCAGCACTGGTTCGGGCAGGCCTAAGCGACGCGCAACGTACAAATCGATCAGATAACGGGCGATGGAGCGCCCGGCCGGCAGCGGCGGCAGGTCGTGGACACTGAACCACCGGGCGTCCTCGATCTCGTCCGGCTGCATGACGATGTCGCCCCCCGCGTACTCGGCATGGAACCCCAGCATCATCGAATGCGGAAACGGCCAGCACTGGCTGCCGACGTACTGGATGTTCTGCACCTCCACCGCCACCTCTTCTCGTACTTCGCGCACCAGGCAGTCTTCGGCCGACTCGCCCGGTTCGGCAAAGCCTGCCAGGGTGCTGTACACACCGGTGACGAAGCGCGGCGAGCGCGCCAGCAGGATTTCGTCGCCACGGGTCACCAGCACGATCATGCTCGGCGAAATGCGCGGGTAGCTGCGCAGATCGCAGGGCTGGCAGTACATCGCCCGCTCCCAGCGGATTTGCGTCATCGCCTGGCCACAGCTGCCGCAAAAGCGGTGCTCGCGGGCCCAGGTACCGATCTGCGCGGCATAACCCAGCACCTTGTAGGTGTCGAAGTCGCCTTCAAGCATGAACGCGCGCAGGCCACGCCAGTGGCAACCGGGCACGTCAGTGGCGCTGCGCAGCTCCAGCAGGAACACCGGTTGGCCGTCGAAGTGGCCGATGCCATGCTCGCACAGTACATCGAGATCCTGGCGCTTGAGCCAGTCGCGGGGGAACAGCGCGCCGTTGTCGTCCACCAGGAACCCTTCCGGACTGCGGGCCACGGCCACGCCCCCGGTTATCTGCGGGTCGAGTACTGCAGTTGTCCAGCGTGCTGACATATCGGGGGTTCCTTTACTGCACGTCCCCCGGCCCGATCAGTCGGCGAACGTCGGTTTCTGTTTGCTCATGTGCGCCGTCACGGCCACACGCAGGTCTTCGGACTGCAACATCGCGGCGTTCCAGGTGGCGATGTAGTCCAGGCCATCGTCAATGCGATGGTCACGCATGTAGCTGAGCATTTCCTTGGTGCCGGCCACGGCGATCGGCGATTTTGCGGCAATCTCGCGGGCGATGGCAAAGACCCCGTCAAGCAATGCGGCCTGATCATCATAGACCCGGTTGACCAAGCCGATGCGCAGGGCTTCGTCCGCCGCAACGTTGCGCCCGGTGAAGGCCAGCTCACGCATCATGCCGTCACCGATGATACGTGGCAAACGTTGCAGTGTGCCGACATCGGCGGCCATGCCCATGTCGATTTCCTTGATCGAGAACTGGACATCGTTGCTGCAGTAGCGCATGTCGCAGGCCGAGATGAGGTCGATGGCACCACCGATGCAGTAGCCTTGCACGGCAGCCAGCACCGGCTTGCGGCACTTGTCCACGGCAGTGAACGAGGCCTGCAGGCGCTGGATGGTCTTGCGCAGGAAGCGCGCATTGCGGCCCACATCCTTGCCCATCTGCCCGGCCAGCGACGCCAGCATCATCAGGTCGATACCGGCGGAGAAATGCTTGCCGGCACCGCTGATCACCACCGCGCGCACCGCATCGGTGTCGTCGATCCACTGGAAGATGTCGATGATCTCCTCCCAGAAGGCGGTGTTCATCGCGTTGACCTTTTCCGGGCGGTTGATCTGAACGTGGGCAATGTTGTCGGTCAGTTCGACCTTGAATGCGCTGTACTCGGTCACGGGCGGCACTCCTGCGGGTGAAGGGTTCATGGCTCGGATGGTAACCCAGCCCGATGACCGCACTTGTGCCAAAAACGGGACTGCACGCCTTGCCTAAGACGCGCCGTTCCGGCACCGTGCGCCATCGCCGAATTATAAGGATACAAATACATGTCACGCTCCCCGACCGGCGCCCTCGCCCACAGTTTTCTGGGCCAGTCGCCGCTTTGGTACAAGGCGGTCATCTGCCTGTTCCTGGTGCTCAACCCCCTGCTCCTGGTAACCGTAGGCCCGGTTGCGGCCGGGTGGGCGCTGGTACTCGAGTTCATCTTTACCCTGGGCATGGCGCTGAAGTGCTACCCGCTGATGCCCGGCGGCCTGTTGCTGATTGAAGCCCTGCTGCTGCAGATGACCACGCCACAGGCGCTGTACGAGGAACTGCAGCACAACTTCCCGGTGATTCTGCTGCTGATGTTCATGGTTGCCGGTATCCACTTCATGAAGGAACTGCTGCTGTTCCTGTTCTCACGCATCCTGCTGGGCGTTCGCTCGAAGGCAGTCCTGTCCCTGCTGTTCTGCGTGCTGTCGGCATTCCTCTCGGCGTTTCTCGATGCGCTGACCGTGACGGCGGTGATCATCAGCGCTGCGGTTGGCTTTTACGCCGTTTACCACCGTGTCGCCTCCGGGGCCAACCCGCGTGAAGACAGCGCGCTCGATAGCGATCAGCAAGTGGCACAATTGCACCGCGAAGACCTCGACCAGTTCCGCGCCTTCCTGCGCAGCCTGCTGATGCACGGCGCGGTGGGTACTGCCCTGGGCGGTGTTTGCACGCTGGTGGGCGAGCCGCAGAACCTGCTGATCGGCCATGAAATGGGCTGGCACTTCGCCGACTTCTTCTTCAAGGTGGCGCCCGTGTCGCTGCCGGTACTGGGTGCCGGCCTGCTCACTTGCGTGCTGCTGGAGAAGCTTCGCCTTTTCGGCTACGGCACGCTGATGCCTGAACCCGTGCGTCAGGTGCTGGCCACCTATGCCGCCGAAGACGACGACGCGCGCACCCAGGCCCAGCGCCTGGCGCTGTGGGTGCAAGGGTTGGCTGCGCTGATCCTGATCGTATGCCTGGGGCTGCATGTGGCCGAGGTTGGTCTGATCGGCCTGATGGTGATTGTGCTGATCACGGCCTTTACCGGCATCACCGATGAGCACCGCCTGGGCCGTGCCTTCCAGGACGCCATGCCGTTCACATCCTTGCTGGTGGTGTTCTTCGCCGTGGTGGCAGTGATTCATCAGCAGCAACTGTTCAGCCCCTTGATCAGCTGGGTGCTGACGCTGCCTGCCGAGCAACAGCCGGGCATGCTGTACCTGGCCAACGGCCTGCTGTCGGCAATCAGCGACAACGTGTTCGTTGCCACCATCTACATCACCGAAGTGAAGCAGGCGTTTCTCAATGGCGGCATGAGCCGCGAGCATTTCGAGACGCTGGCGGTGGCGATCAATACCGGTACCAACCTGCCCAGCGTGGCGACACCGAATGGCCAGGCTGCGTTCCTGTTCCTGCTGACCTCGGCGATTGCGCCGTTAATCCGGCTGTCGTATGGGCGGATGGTGTGGATGGCCTTGCCTTACACAGTGGTCATGGGTGGGCTGGGGTGGTGGGCGGTGACCTACTGGTTGTAATCGTTCGACGGGGACTTATGTACACCCTCCGCCACAATCCCGTACAACTTTTGCCCTGCGCCCGCATCGAAGCACAGGTAAGCCCCCATCCGTTCCAAGGAGTTTCGCCATGGCACTACGCACCCCGTTGCTGCTGTCCTGCATCACCCTGGCCCTGCTCGGTTGCGCCGGTAACGATCACCCGGCACCGCCGCATACCCAGCAGGTCGACCTGCAACGCTACCAGGGCACCTGGTACGAACTGGCGCGGCTACCGATGTTCTTCCAGCGCAACTGCGTGCAGTCCGAGGCGCACTATGGCCTGCGTACCGATGGCCGCATCGACGTGACCAACCGTTGCCAGGAAAAGGACGGCCAGTGGAATGAAGCCAAAGGTGTCGCCGAAGCCCAACAACCGGGCAGTACCGACAAGCTGTGGGTACGCTTCGACAACTGGTTCAGCCGCCTGGCCCCCGGCCTGACCAAGGGCGAATACTGGGTGCTGTACCACGACAAGGACTACCGCGTGGCGTTGGTCGGCCACCCCAACCGTGAGTACCTGTGGCTGCTGTCGCGCACGCCGGCGGTCACCGACCAGCAACGCGAGCAACTGCTGAGCATCGCGCGGGAGCAAGGCTATGACACCAGCAAGCTCATCTGGCGGCAGGCAGACTAGCTCACCATCGACGGCCTGCGGCAATCCGGTTAAGGTGTGCGCCCTTTATCGACTCGAAGGATGCGCGCTTCGATGACGCCAGCCTGTACGAGCAAGGAGCCCTGAGCATGGACCTGCTGTTCCTGGGCACCTCTGCCGGGGTGCCGACCAAGGCGCGCAACGTCAGCGCCACTGCCGTGATCGAAGCCAGTGGCAGCCACTGGTACCTGGTCGACTGTGGCGAAGGCACCCAGCATCAACTGCTGCACACGCCGCTGTCGATCCGTGACTTGCGTGCCATTTTCATCACCCATGTGCACGGCGACCATTGCTTTGGCCTGCCAGGCTTGCTGGCCAGTGCCGGGATGAGCGGGCGCACCCGGCCGCTGGAGCTGATTTTGCCCGCCGCACTGCATGACTGGGTCCGTCAGGGCCTGTTGGCCAGCGACACCTTCCTGCCCTTCGAACTGCGCCTGCTGGCCGTGGAGGACGTGGCCGAATGGCGCAGCGAGACCCTGCAAGTGACCACCGTGCAGTTGTCACACCGGGTACCGAGCGTCGCTTTCGTGTTCACCGAACTCAACCCCGAGCCGCGCCTGGACATCCAGCGCCTGGAAGCCGAAGGCATTCCACGCGGTCCACTGTGGGGCGAGCTGGCCAAAGGCCTGAAGACGCAGCATGGCGGGCAGTGGCTCGACGGTAACGACTACTTGCGCCCTTCGCGCCCGCCGCGCCGGGTGATCGTGTGCGGGGACAACGACAACCCCGAATTGCTGGCCGATGCCGCCAAAGGCGCGGATGTGCTGGTGCACGAAGCCACGTTCACCCAGGCAGTGGTCGAGCGCACCGGGGTTACCTTCGGTCACAGCACCGCAGCAGCGGTAGCGCGCTTTGCCGAAGCGGCAGGCGTGCGCAACCTGGTGCTGACGCACTTCAGCGCCCGCTACCAGAGCGATCCCAGACGCAGCCCGAATATCGATAACGTGCGTGACGAAGCCCTCGCCCACTACCACGGGCAACTGACCCTGGCGCAGGACCTGCAGCGCTATCACATAGGCCGCGATGGCTGTCTTGTAGCTGTTGGGTGATTTATGCCAAGAGATAGGCGTGGTGCTGACAGGTGCCAGCCTTGAATTTTGAGGTGGCGCGTAAACCGAGCGCCGCGCGGCCGGCGCTCGATCTCAAAGACGCCACATAACCCACGCCAGGCTAGGCCGCCAAGCGCCCGCTGGCAATGGCCTCCGATGCCGCCAGCATCGCCCGCAGCAATACCGCACACCCTGCCGCCAGGTCACCCGGCGTGGCGTTCTCGATCTCGTTGTGGCTGATGCCGTTTTCACACGGCACGAAAATCATCCCCGCCGGCCCTAGCTCGGCCAGGAAGATCGCGTCATGCCCCGCACCGCTGACGATGTCCATGTGCGGCAGGCCCAATGCCTTGGCCGACTCGCGCACCGCATCGACACAGCCCTTGTCGAAGTACAGCGCCGGGAAGTCAGCCGTGGGGACCAGTTCATGGCTCAGGCCATGCTTGGCACAGGTGGCTTCGATCACCCCGCGCACCTCGGCAATCATCGCATTCAGCTGCTCGCCCTCCAGGTGGCGGAAGTCCAGGGTCATGCGCACTTCACCCGGGATCACGTTTCGCGACCCGGGGTACGCCTGCAGGCATCCTACGGTGCCGCAGGCATGGGGCTGATGGCCGAGGGCGGTGCGGTTGACCGCTTCCACTACCGCAGCGGCACCGACCAATGCATCCTTGCGCAGGTGCATGGGCGTCGGGCCGGCATGGGCCTCGACACCACGCAGTGTCAGATCGAACCACTTCTGGCCGAGGGCACCCAGCACCACGCCGATGGTCTTGGCCTGATCTTCGAGGATTGGCCCCTGCTCGATATGCGCTTCGAAATACGCCCCCACCGGGTGGCCCAGCACCGCACGCGGACCGGCATAGCCGATGGCGTTCAACGCCTCGCCAACGCTGACACCCTGGGCATCTCGCTTGGCCAGGGTATCCTCCAGGGTGAACTTGCCGGCGAACACCCCTGAACCCATCATGCACGGCGCAAATCGCGAACCTTCTTCGTTGGTCCACACCACGACTTCCAGCGGCGCTTCGGTTTCCACGCCCAGGTCGTTGAGGGTGCGGATCACCTCCAGCCCGGCCATCACCCCGAAGCAGCCATCGAACTTGCCGCCGGTGGGCTGGGTGTCGATATGGCTGCCGGTCATCACCGGGGGCAGCTTGGGGTTACGCCCGGGGCGGCGGGCAAAGATGTTGCCGACGGCGTCGATGCCGACCGTGCAACCGGCGGCCTCGCACCACTGCACGAACAGGTCGCGGGCCTGGCGGTCGAGGTCGGTCAGGGCCAGGCGGCAAACGCCCCCTTTCGCGGTGGCGCCGAGGCGGGCCAGGTCCATCAGCGATTGCCACAGGCGGGTGCTGTCGACGTGGTGGGCATTGGTTTTCAGGATGTCTTGAACTGGAGTCACGGGTTTCTCCTTCAGGCTTTTTGTTGTCTGTTCGGGCCTCTTCGCGGGCGCGCCCGCGAAGAGGCAGACTGGGTCTCAAGGCAAGGGCTTGGCCAGCCGCGCCGGATTGCGCGCCGCCACGCCGGCGAAGACGTAATACAGCCCCCCACCCAGCAGCGAGCCGGTGAACCAGCCGTAGTCGTAAACCAGCTGAAACTGCTGTTGCCAATGGCCATCACGGTAAGCGCCACCGGCAACGCAAAGGCGGCAAACCCGGCCCAGTTCCACGCGGGATACACGTCATCCCGGTACAGCCCGGCCAGGTCCAGCTGCTGCCGACGGATCATGAAGTAGTCCACCACCATGATCCCGGCAATCGGCCCGAGCAGGCTGGAATAGCCAAGCAACCAGTTGGAATACACGCTCTCCAGGCTCAGGTCGGACACGATCCAGCCCAGTTTTTTCAGCAGCTCATGCCCCATCAACGCCAAACCGATGAAGCCGGTCAGCCATACGGCACGGCTGCGTCCGATCAGGCGAGGGGCAATGTTCTGGAAGTCGTTGGTCGGTGACACGATGTTGGCGGCGGTGTTGGTCGACAGCGTGGCGATCACGATCAGTGCCATGGCCAGGGCCACCCAGAACGGGCTGTGGATTTTGCCGATCAGGCTGACCGGGTCGGACACCGTTTCGCCCACCAGCGATGCCGAGGCAGCGGTCAGCACCACACCCAGTGAAGCGAACAGGAACATGGTCAGCGGCAGGCCGAAGATCTGCCCCAGAATCTGGTCTTTCTGGCTGCGGGCGTAGCGGCTGAAGTCGGGAATGTTCAGCGACAACGTGGCCCAGAAGCCGACCATGGCGGTAAGCCCGGCGCAGAAGTAACTGACCACGCTCGCCCCTTCCGGACGCTTGGGTGGCTGGGCCAGCAGTTCGGTCATCGACATGTGCGGCAACGCCCAGAACAGCAGCCCGACGCCCACCGCCACCAGCAGCGGTGCCGACAGTGTTTCCAGCCACTTGATCGACTCGGCGCCGCGCAGCACCACCCACAGGTTCAGACACCAGAAGATCATGAAGCCGATCACCTCGCCGGTGCCGCCCAGTGCTTTCCAGTCATCGAACACCGACCCGAGGAACAGGTGAATGGCCAGCCCGCCAAACATCGTCTGGATACCAAACCAGCCGCACGCGACCACCGCGCGGATCAGACACGGGACGTTGGAGCCGAGGATGCCAAAGGACGAGCGCAACAACACCGGAAACGGGATGCCGTACTTGGTGCCGGGGAACGCGTTGAGGGTAAGCGGAATCAGCACGATCACGTTGGCCAGCAGGATAGCCAGCAACGCCTCGCCCACGCTGAGGCCGAAGTAAGCCGTGAGCACGCCGCCCAAAGTGTAGGTGGGCACGCAGATGGACATGCCTACCCAGAGGGCTGTGATGTGCCATTTGTTCCAGGTGCGCTGGTGCACTTTGGTGGGCGCGATGTCGTGGTTATAGCGCGGGCTGTCGAGGACATCACTGCCCTCGGACAGCTCGAACAGGCCATCTTGCTCGACCACTTCCGATCTGCTCTGTTGCATGGGCCCTTCTCCAGATTTTCTTTTAGTTGTTTGCTCATCGGGCTAACTCGATGGCCGGAGTACGCACGCGTAATCGTGCTTAAAAATCTCGACCAGATTTTCATCTTGTCAAGTAAGTCAAAAACCTCCGAAAGCCCCGAAACCAGCGCTAACTAAATAATTAATCGTTAAATATCAGTCACTTAAAAACCACAAAAATAATAGGAAAATTTTCTTGATGAATCACCAATCAGCATCTAGCCTCGAATCTTGTCAGGACTGACAGGATTAACCGCCCTGCCCGCCCTGCACCCGTGACAATTCCAAGAACCGGCCCAGACCGGTCAGCCTGCGAGGAAAACGGCATGTCCCTGTTGATCCGTGGCGCCACCGTGGTTACCCACGAAGAGAGTTACCCCGCCGATGTCCTGTGTGCCGATGGCCTGATCCGCGCCATCGGGCAAAACCTCGAACCCCCGACCGACTGCGAGATCCTTGACGGCAGTGGCCAGTACCTGATGCCCGGCGGCATCGACCCGCACACCCACATGCAGTTGCCGTTCATGGGCACCGTGGCCAGCGAGGACTTCTTCAGCGGCACCGCTGCGGGTCTTGCTGGTGGCACCACCTCGATCATCGATTTCGTCATCCCCAATCCGCAGCAATCGCTGCTGGAGGCCTTCCACACCTGGCGCGGCTGGGCACAGAAAAGCGCCAGCGACTATGGCTTCCACGTCGCCATCACCTGGTGGAGCGAGCAGGTGGCCGAAGAGATGGGCGAGCTGGTGGCCAAGCACGGTGTGAACAGTTTCAAGCACTTCATGGCCTACAAGAACGCCATCATGGCCGCCGACGACACCCTGGTGGCCAGCTTCGAGCGCTGCCTGCAACTGGGTGCCGTGCCTACCGTGCATGCCGAAAACGGCGAGCTGGTGTACCACCTGCAGAAAAAACTGCTGGCCCAAGGCCTGACCGGGCCGGAAGCCCACCCGCTGTCGCGCCCGTCCCAGGTCGAGGGCGAGGCGGCCAGCCGCGCCATCCGCATTGCCGAAACCCTCGGCACGCCGCTGTACCTGGTGCATGTTTCCAGCCGCGAGGCACTGGATGAAATTGCCTATGCGCGGGGCAAGGGGCAACCGGTGTATGGCGAGGTGCTGCCCGGCCACCTGCTGCTGGATGACAGCGTCTACCGTGACCCGGACTGGGCCACTGCGGCCGGCTACGTGATGAGCCCGCCGTTCCGCCCGCGTGAACACCAGGAAGCCCTGTGGCGCGGCTTGCAGTCGGGCAACCTGCACACCACCGCCACCGACCACTGCTGCTTCTGCGCCGAGCAGAAAGCCATGGGCCGCGACGACTTCAGCCGTATTCCCAACGGCACCGCCGGCATCGAGGATCGCATGGCGGTGCTGTGGGATGCCGGGGTGAACAGCGGGCGCTTGTCGATGCATGAGTTCGTTGCCCTCACCTCTACCAACACGGCGAAGATCTTCAACCTGTTCCCGCGCAAGGGTGCCATCCGCGTTGGCGCCGACGCCGACCTGGTGCTGTGGGACCCGCAGGGCACCCGCACCATCTCCGCCCAGACCCACCACCAGCGGGTGGACTTCAACATCTTCGAAGGCCGCACCGTGCGTGGCATCCCCAGCCACACCATCAGCCAGGGCAAGGTGCTGTGGGCCGATGGCGACCTGCGTGCCGAAGCGGGCGCGGGGCGGTATGTGGAACGGCCGGCGTACCCGTCGGTGTATGAGGTGCTGGAACGCAGGGCCGAGCATCAGCGCCCGACGCCCGTGCAGCGTTAAGGCCCTTGGGGCTGCGAAGCGGCCCCTGTCGCCTGCCCCCATAAAAATAGAGAGGCTACAACCGTGATCGACGCCCTGAAACACTTGCCGCGCCCAAGGGCCGGTGCCGACCAGTTGGCCGAGCGCTTCAGCGACCTGGCCCCACCCCTCACCGCTCGCCAGGCCGCCGTCGAAAGCGCGCGCTGCCTGTACTGCTACGACGCGCCCTGCGTCAATGCGTGCCCCAGCGACATCGACATCCCCTCGTTCATCCACCGCATCAGTGACGAAAACCTGCAAGGCGCCGCCGAGCGTATCCTCTCCGCCAACATCCTCGGCGGCAGTTGCGCCCGTGTATGCCCCACCGAAATCCTCTGCCAGCAAGCCTGCGTGCGCAACAACGCGCAGGAGTGTGCGCCGGTACTGATCGGCCAGCTTCAGCGCTACGCCCTGGACAACGCCCACTTCACCGAACACCCGTTCAAGCGTTCCCCGGCTACCGGCAAGCGCATCGCCGTGGTCGGTGCCGGGCCTGCCGGGCTGTCCTGTGCCCATCGCCTGGCCATGCACGGGCATGACGTGGTGGTGTTCGAGGCCTGTGACAAGGCTGGCGGCCTCAACGAGTACGGCATCGCCCGCTACAAACTGGTCGACGACTATGCGCAACGTGAAGTGGAATTCCTGCTGGGCATCGGTGGCATCGAAATTCGCCATGGCCAGCGCCTGGGCGGCAACCTCAGCCTGGGCGAACTGCGCGACCAGTACGACGCAGTATTCCTTGGCCTCGGCCTGAATGCCGTGCGCCAGTTGGGCCTGCCCGATGAAGAAGCCCCCGGCCTGCTCGCCGCCACCGCATACATCCGCGAACTGCGCCAGGCCGATGACTTGAGCCAACTGCCCTTGGCCGACCGCTGCCTGGTGATCGGTGCCGGCAACACCGCCATCGACATGGCCGTGCAGATGAGCCGCCTGGGCGCCCGCGACGTCAACCTCGTGTACCGCCGTGGCAATGCCGACATGGGCGCCACCGGCCACGAGCAAGACATTGCCAAGGCCAACCAGGTGCGCCTGCACACCTGGGCCCGCCCCGATGCCGTACTGCTGGATGACGCTGGCAAGGTGCGCGGCATGCGCTTCGCCCGTACCGAGCTGGCCGACGGCCGCCTGCGCGACACTGGCGAAACCTTGGAGCTGGCCGCCGATGCCATCTTCAAGGCCATCGGCCAACGCTTCGACGATGCCAGCCTCGGCGACCCGCTGGCTGCACAGCTGGTCCGCGAGGGTGAGCGCATCCGTGTCGACGAGACCCTGCAAACCAGCCTGCCGGGCGTGTATGCCGGCGGTGACTGCACCGCCCTGGGCCAGGACCTTACCGTCCAGGCCGTACAGCACGGCAAGCTGGCCGCCGAAGCCATCCATGCCCGACTCATGCTCAACGTGGAGGCAGCGTAAATGGCCGACTTGTCTATTGTGTTTGCCGGCATCAAGGCACCGAACCCGTTCTGGCTGGCTTCCGCGCCGCCCACCGACAAAGCCTACAACGTGGTCCGCGCCTTCGAGGCCGGCTGGGGCGGCGTGGTGTGGAAAACCCTGGGCGAGGACCCGGCGGCGGTCAACGTGTCGTCGCGTTACTCAGCACACTACGGCGCCAACCGCCAGGTGCAGGGCATCAACAACATCGAGTTGATCACCGACCGTTCGCTGGACATCAACCTGCGCGAAATCACCCAGGTGAAGAAGGACTGGCCTGACCGTGCACTGATCGTGTCACTGATGGTGCCGTGCGTGGAAGAATCGTGGAAGTTCATCCTGCCACTGGTGGAAGCCACCGGGGCCGACGGCATCGAGCTTAACTTCGGCTGCCCGCACGGCATGCCTGAACGGGGCATGGGCGCGGCGGTCGGCCAGGTGCCGGAGTACGTGGAAATGGTCACCCGCTGGTGCAAGACGCACTGCTCGCTGCCGGTGATCGTGAAGCTTACGCCGAACATCACCGACATCCGCCAATCGGCCCGTGCCGCGCACCGGGGCGGGGCCGATGCGGTGTCGCTGATCAACACCATCAACTCCATCACCAGTGTCGACCTCGACCGCATGGTCGCCCACCCCATCGTGGGGGACCAGAGCACCCACGGCGGTTACTGCGGCTCGGCGGTCAAGCCGATTGCGCTGAACATGGTGGCGGAGATCGCCCGCGACCCGGAAACACGCGGTTTGCCAATCTGCGGCATTGGCGGCATTGGCAACTGGCGTGATGCGGCGGAGTTCATGGCCCTGGGCAGCGGCGCCGTGCAGGTGTGCACGGCGGCGATGCTTCATGGGTTCCGCATTGTCGAGGACATGCAGGACGGCCTGGCGCGCTGGATGGACCAGCATGGGCATGCCAACATCGAAGCATTTCGCGGGCAAGCGGTGGGTCATACCACCGACTGGAAGTACCTGGACATCAACTATAAATCGGTGGCGCATATCGACCAGGAGGCCTGCATTGGTTGCGGGCGCTGCCACATAGCCTGTGAGGATACATCTCACCAGGCCATTGCCAGCACGCTGAAGGCTGACGGCACGCATGCCTACAGTGTGATCGAGGAGGAATGCGTGGGCTGCAACCTGTGCCAGATCACTTGCCCGGTGGAAAGCTGCATCGAGATGCAGGCGCAGGATACGGGCAAGCCGTACATGAACTGGACGCAGGATCCGCGTAATCCCTATCGCGAGGCCAGCTGAGCAATTGGGGCCGCACAGCGGCCCCATTTTCCGGTTCAGGGCTCTAGCCCAATCCCCCGCAAGATCACGCTGGTCACCGTCTGCACCGCACTCTCGAACGCCATGTCCGAGAGCATCTCCCCGCCATTGAGCAATTCAACCTGGTAACCAAAGTCGGCGTAATGCTGAGTCGAAGCCCAGATCATGTACAGCAACGCCGACGGCTCCACCGGCAGAATGCGCCCCTCCTCTACCCAGCGGCGGATCTTGTTCTCTTTCAACTTGGCCCAGGGCACCAGGCTTTCATCCAGGTTCACCCCCAGCACCGGCGCCCCGTGCAGCATTTCTTCGGCCCAGATCTTCGAACCCAGCGGCCGCGAACGCGAATGCCCCATCTTCGCGCGGATGTAACTGGTCAACACCACGCGGGGGTCGTCGAAGTTCTCGAAGCACAGCGCGTCCTGCTTCCACACGTCCAGCAAGTCTTGCAGTACGGCGCGGAACAGGTCGTCCTTGGTGCTGAAGTAATAGTGCAGGTTGGAGCGCGGCAACTCGGCCTGTTCGGCAATATCGCCCATGGACGTGGCGCCATAGCCTTTTTCGGCGAACACCTTTTCCGCCGCCTGCAGAATCTTCTCGATATTGCGCCGGCGGATTTCGATCTTGTGGTTGGCCATCAGCCCTGGGCCGTCCACACCGCCAGTTCATAACCGTCCGGGTCGATGAAGTGGAAGCGTCGCCCGCCGGGGAAGGCAAAAGTTGCCCGGCTGATTTTCGCCCCCGCCGCCTCGACCCGCTGCTGCGTGGCCTCCAGGTCGTCAGCGTACAAAATGACCAGCGGACCACCCGGGCGTACCGGCTCGCCGGTGGTGAAGCCCCCGGTAAGGCGACCATCGCTGAACTCGGTGTAGGTGGGCCCGTAATCGGTGAACGCCCAGCCGAACACGCTGCCGTAGAAGGCCTTGCTCCGTGCGATGTCGCTGACATTGAACTCGATGTTGTCGATCTGCCGATCATTACCGCGAATGCCCATGGGTGCTCCGTGCCTAAGGGGTTTGGCCTAGTCTACTCCGCTTGCTCCAACGTGGTGCAATCCCTTGGTGCACGTCGCACCTATCTGCAACTCGCCCGGTCACGCACCGGGCACTGTGCCCGGTGCAAGTTGAGCGCAGTGTTGATGATGCCGATATGACTGAACGCCTGAGGGTAGTTGCCAAGCATGCGCTGGCCGGCCGGGTCATATTGCTCGGCCAGTAGGCCAAGGTCGTTGCACAGGCCGATCAGGCGTTCATACAGCGCCTGCGCCTCTGCCTGGCGCCCGAGTAATACATACACGTCAGCCAGCCAGAACGAGCACACCAGGAAAGTACCCTCCCCGGGCGTCAGGCCATCACTGCAACTGTCGCTGTCGTAACGCAACAGCAGGCCGTTCTTCAGCAAGCGCTGTTCGATCTGTTCAAGCGTGCGTAAAAAGCGTGGATCATCTGCCGGCAGAAATCCGGTCAGGGCGACCTGCAACAGGCTGGCGTCCATTTCTGAAGAACCGTAGGCCTGGACGAAATAAAGACCGCTGGCGTCAAGGCCGCGCTCACAGACTTCACGGTGAATCTCATCGGCCACCTGGCGATAATGCCGCCCACGCTCGCGGCCTTCCTCCGTGGTGTCGGCCAGCCCCGCAGCACGGTCGAAGGCGACCCACGCCATCACTTTGGAGTGCACGAACTGCTGCCGGCCACCGCGTACTTCCCAGATGCCTTCGTCCGGCTCGCGCCAGATGCGCTCGACGTAAGGCAGGATCAGGCGGGAAATGGCAGCGCTGCGCGGGTGGCGCGGCAAGCCACCCTTGATCGCCTGGGTCATGGCATCGGCCAGTTCGCCGTAGATGTCCAGCTGCATCTGCTGCGAAGCGGCGTTGCCCACCCGCACGGGTTGCGAATGCTCGTAACCGGCCAGCCACGGCAACGTGTATTCCTGCAAGTCGCGCTCGCCAGCCAGGCCGTACATGATCTGCATCTGTTCAGGGTTGCCAGCCACCGAACGCAGCAGCCATTCCCGCCAGGCCTGGGCTTCGTCGAAATAGCCCAGGTTCATGAACGCCAGCAGGGTCATGGTGGCGTCGCGCAGCCAGCAGAAGCGGTAGTCCCAGTTACGCTCCCCACCCAGGCGCTCGGGCAGCGAGGTGGTAACGGCGGCGACGATGCCGCCGGTAGGCGCGTAGGTCATTGCCTTGAGGGTAAGCAACGAACGGCGCACCAAGGCCGTGTAGGGGCCTACCTGCGGGCAACGGGCGGCGAAGGCCTGCCATTGATCGATGGTGTGGGCCAGGGCTTGGTCACTGTCGCGGTCGGGTTGCACTGGCAGGTGCGAGGGCTGATGGCGCAGGCTGAAGATATGCCGCTCACCTGTACCAACGCGAAAACGGGCGACGGTATGGTGGTCGCGGGCATGCGGCGGCACGGTGCTGCAC
Source organism: Pseudomonas sp. OG7 (assembly GCF_014192825.1). Lineage (NCBI taxonomy): Bacteria > Pseudomonadati > Pseudomonadota > Gammaproteobacteria > Pseudomonadales > Pseudomonadaceae > Pseudomonas > Pseudomonas sp. OG7. Next base: position 169,969 of record NZ_JACHYK010000008.1, read on the forward strand.
AGGATCAGCCGGTCAGGGCCGGCGACGGCGCTGAGGGTGAGTGGGTCGAGCCGTTCCACCCAGGGCACGCTGCGCCCGTAATCGAAGCGCATGACCAGATCCATTTCGAAGTTGGTTTCACCAGAGATGCCCTCGACGATTCGCACCACCGAATTGACCTCGCCCAAAGGCATGAAGTCGAGCACGCGGGCACGGCCAGTGGCGGTGACCCAGGTGGTTTCCAGCACCAGGGTATCGTCCAGATAACGCCGGCTACTGTGCTCGACCGGGTCGCTGGGGGCCAGGCGCCAGCGGCCGTTTTCTTCGTTGCCCAGCAGTGCGGCGAATACGGCTGGGGCGTCGAAGCGTGGCAGGCACAGCCAGTCGAGCGAGCCATCACGGCTGACCAGGGCAGCGCTGCGGCAGTTGCCCAGCAGCGCGTAGTCTTCGATGTGGGCGGGCATTCAACCTCCTTGATGTGGTTGCCTGTGCTGGCCCTTTCGCGGGCTCGCCCGCGAAAGGGCCAGCACAGGCATAACAAGAACCTCACCCCAGCCGATGCCACTCGCGCTTGTCCCGCGCCAGCAGTTCATTGCCAGCCTCGGGCCCATCTTCACCCGCCGGGTACTCATGCACCTCGCCATCCTGCGCCCAGGCATCGAGAAACGGCTGCACCGCGCGCCAACCGTTCTCGATGTTGTCGGCGCGCTGAAACAGGGTCTGATCACCGGTCAGGCAGTCGTAGATCAAGGTCTCGTAGCCGGTCGCCGGGGTCATCTTGAAGAAGTCCTTGTAGGCAAAGCCCAGCTCGACGTTCTCCATCACCAGCTCCGGCCCCGGCCGCTTGGCCTGCAGGTCGAACCACATGCCTTCGTTGGGCTGAATCTGGATTTTCAGGTAGTTGGGCTTGGGGCGCTCCAGCTCCGACTCGCGAAACTGCGCATAGGGCGCGGGCTTGAAGCAGATGGCGATTTCCGTATCGCGCACGCTCATGCGCTTGCCGGTACGCAGGTAGAATGGCACGCCAGCCCAGCGCCAGTTGTCGATCATGACCTTCAGTGCCACGAAGGTTTCGGTCTGGCTGTCGGCAGCGACGTTGGCCTCCTGGCGGTAGCCGGGCAGCGGCTTGCGCCCCTGCTTGCCGGCGACGTACTGGCCGCGCACGGAGTTTTTCAGGGCCATTTTCGCCGACCACGGGCGGATGGCGCCGACCACCTTGGCCTTTTCACTGCGCACGGCATCGGCGCCGAACGCTGCGGGTGGCTCCATGGCTACCATCGCCAGCAACTGGAACAAGTGGTTGGGGACCATGTCGCGCAAGGCCCCGGTGCTGTCGTAGAACGCGCCCCGGGTTTCGACGCCGACGGTTTCCGCAGCGGTGATCTGCACATGGTCGATGTAGTGGTTGTTCCAGAACGATTCGAACAAGCCATTGGAAAAACGGCTGACCAGAATGTTCTGCACCGTTTCTTTGCCCAGGTAATGATCGATGCGGTAAATCTGCCGCTCGCCCATCACCTTCAGCAGGCAGGCGTTGAGCGCCTCGGCGCTGGCCAGGTCGGTGCCGAACGGCTTTTCGACCACCACACGGCGAAAGCCCCCTGCAGACTCGTCGAGCAACCCGGCCTGCCCCAGGCGCTGGGCTACTTCGGGGAAGAAGCGCGGCGAGGTTGCCAGGTAGAAGATCGCATTGCCGTGGCTGGTCTTCTCGATACGCTTGGCGATGGCCTGGTAGGTCGCCGGGTCAAGGAAATCGCCAGTCTGGTAATCCAGGCGCTTGGCCAGGCGGGCCCACAGTTTCTCGTCCAGGCATTTGGCCGTGCCCTTGTCCCGCTCGACCATGAACGCATGCAGGCGCGCGGCAAAATCCTCGGCGCTGGCCGGATTATGGTCGACACCGACAATGCGCAGGTTGCGGTCCAGTAAACCGTCGCGGCTAAGGTTGTAAAGCGCCGGCATCAGCAGGCGCTTGACCAGGTCGCCATTGGCGCCGAACAGAAACAGGGTGCAAGGCGGTGCAGCAGGAATGGTCTGTTTGGTCATTCGGCTTTCTTCTCGACATGGCCACCAAAGCCCAGGCGCATGGCCGAGAGGATCTTGTCACCGTAGGTGCCCTGTTGCTGGCGCGAGCGGAAGCGGGCGAACAGCGCGCTGGACAAAACCGGCACCGGCACTGCCTGTTCCACAGCGGCGTCGATGGTCCAACGGCCCTCGCCACTGTCGGACACCGAGCCGCTGAACTGCGACAGCTGCGGGTCGGCGACCAAGGCATCGGCGGTGAGGTCGAGCAACCACGAAGTGACCACGCTGCCGCGCCGCCACACTTCAGCGATCTCGGCCACGTTCAGGTCGAAGCGCTGTTCTTCGGGCAGCTCGTTGCCGCCTTTGCTGCGCAACAGGTCGAAGCCTTCGGCGTAGGCCTGCATCAGGCCGTATTCGATGCCGTTGTGCACCATTTTCACGTAGTGCCCGGCGCCAGGTGGGCCGGCGTGGATATACCCGTGTTCGGCACGCTGATGCTCACCGCTGCGGCCATGAGTACGCGGGATGTCGCCCACGCCCGGCGCCAACGCCTTGAACAAAGGCTCCAGGCGCTCGAACACGTCCTTTTCACCACCGATCATCATGCAGTAGCCACGGTCCAGGCCCCACACACCGCCGGAGGTGCCCACGTCCAGGTAATGCAGGCCGCGCTTGGCCAGTTCAGCGGCGCGGCGCATGTCGTCCTTGTAGAAGGTGTTGCCGCCGTCGATGATCGCATCGCCCGGCTCCAGCAGTTCGGCCAGTTGGGCGATGGTCTGCTCGGTCGGCTCGCCGGCCGGCAGCATGACCCACACTGCGCGCGGCGCTTTCAGTTTTTGTACCAGCGCACCGAGGTCGTGTGCGCCTTGAGCACCCTCGCCTTCCAGCCCGGTGATGGCCTCTCGGTTGCGGTCGTGTACCACGGTGCGGTGGCCGGCGCGCATCAGGCGCCTTGCGATATTGCCGCCCATGCGGCCCAGCCCGACGATTCCCAGTTGCATGAGCCGATGCTCCCCTTACGAAATGGTTGACGACACAGTCCAGCTTTCCAGATTAGTCCAGCGTACCGCATGAGGGTTCAGCGACGAACGGCGAGACCACGATAAACAAAAAAGTTCCCAAGCCCTGCAAAAGAATTCAGAATGCGCCCCGCGTGAAGCGTCTACGCTTTGACTTGTCACCAGCCAAAACCGCGAGGTGTGCTCATGGGTACCTTGATGCCTGCAACCCCAACCCAGACACTCTATGTCTCCGTGCGCCGTGATGAGCTGCGTAAACTGAAAGACGAATGTGACCAGCTGCGCCAGCAGGTCGCCCAACTGAACCTGCTGCTGGCGCAAGCGCGTACCGACGGCAAGGCCGTCAGCCTCTGATCTTTCCTTCCTCTCAGTGGGGGCTGTAGGGCTCCCACCTGCTGACTCTACTTTTCCAGGTCAGGCCCCTACGCGGGTCACTGGCAAAGACGCAAACACCCTTCCATCGCCCCACTATGGTGCAAGCTGCCATTCCAGCCACAATTTGGCGCACCCGCAAAACGCCTCGGGCAAACCTTTTCACATCCAGCCACATACGCCAACGTTTGCGTCTATTTCGCACCTCACATTAATGACCAGTGGGTCACATTTTTATCGCGTTCTCTCCTACACTCGGTTTTCGGCCCGCCATTTGCTCAAGGGAAGAGTGACGTAAAAAAGTCGAACTTTAAGGAAAGCCGGTAGGTCAGGAATTAAGTAGGCCAAACGGATGGGGCACTCCCAGCCACGGCCCACCCACCCCAACCAGTCCACTCGCCTGCGGCCGGAATGCCGACAGCGCTGTGCCTGCGCGCACGACTCAGGGGCATGGAACGCACTACGCAGATCCGAATTAGAGAGAACTCACACGATATATCGCCACGGGTGCCAGCACCCGGCCAAAGCATAGGGACGGAGAGAAGTATGATCAGTGCCGCTGTCGAGCCTCACGTAGATTCATTCAACCCGGACAACCGCGAGCCGCTAACCCCGGACTTCGCCAAGACAGGCACGGCACCCGGCGCCCAGCGCCAGCACAACCCCAACAAGCGCAAGATCCTGTTCGTGACGTCGGAAATCGCCGACCTGGTGAAAACCGGTGGCTTGGGTGACGTATCTGCCGCCCTGCCCCGCGCCCTGGCGCACCTGCACGATGTGCGGGTGCTGATCCCCGGCTACCGCCAGGTGATGGATAGCGACAACCCCATCCACATCGTCGGTGAACTGGGCGGCCACGCGGCACTGCCGCCGTGCAAGATCGGGCGCATGGACATGGCCGACGGCCTGGTGATCTATGTGCTGATCTGCCCCGAACTGTACCAGCGCGACGGCACGCCCTATGGTGCCAACAATGGCCGCGACTGGCCCGACAACCACATCCGCTTCGCCCGCCTGGGCCTGGCTGCGGCCGAAATCGCCGCAGGCGAAGGCAAGATCCACTGGACACCCGAAGTGGTGCACGCCCATGACTGGCCCGCCGGCCTGGCCCCGGCCTACATGCACTGGCGCGGGCTAAGCACGCCTACCCTGTTCACCATTCACAACCTGGCCTACCAGGGTGTGTACAGCCGGGGATGCAGCCCGGAGCTGGCGATTCCCGACCACGCCATGCAGCAGGAAGGTATGGAGTTCTACGGCAAGCTGTCGTTCCTCAAGGCGGGCCTGGCCTACTCCAGCCACATCACCACGGTCAGCGCCACCTATGCCCGGGAAATCACCACACCCGAATTTGGCTGCGGCCTTGACGGCTTCCTCGCCAGCAAGGCCCAGCAAGGTCTGCTCGGGGGTATTCCCAACGGTATCGATGAAAGCTGGGACTCGGCCACCGACAAGCACCTGCAGCACAACTTCAGCATCAACGACTGGGAAGGCAAGGCGCGTAACGCCCATGAAGTGCGCGAGCTGTTCGGCCTGGAGGATTCTGACGGTCCGCTATTCGCCGTGGTATCGCGGCTGGTCTACCAGAAAGGCCTGGACCTGACTTTGGGCGTGGCCGACTACATCGTCGAGCAAGGCGGGCAGATTGCGATCATCGGCCGAGGCGAGCCCGAAGAGGAACAGGCCATGCGCGAGCTGGCGCTGCGCCACCCGGGCCGCATCGGCGTGCGCATCGGCTTCAACGAAACCGACGCCCGGCGCATGTTCGCCGGCAGCGACTTCTTGCTGATGCCGTCGCGCTACGAGCCGTGTGGCCTCAGCCAGATGTATGCACAGCGCTTCGGCTCGCTGCCGGTGGCGCGCAACACTGGCGGGCTGGCCGACACCATCGAGTGTGGCGTTACCGGCTTCCTGTTCAACGAGTCCACCGTCGAGAGCTACCGCCAGGCACTCAGCCGCGCCTTCTATGTGTACGGCAAGAAGGACCTGCTGAACGCCATGCGCTGCCTGTCGATGACTCAGCCGTTCAACTGGTGCCAGGCGGTGGAACCCTACGCCCGCCTCTACGAGGACCTGGTCAAGCAGGCACAGTTGAGCCATTACTGAGCGAGGGTCAGAAGATGCACAGGCATGGCGCACACTTGCTGGACGCCACGTCGGCGCGCTTCGCCCTCTGGGCACCCGATGCGCGCAGCGTGAGCGTGGAACTGGAGCAGCAGCCGGCCATCGCGCTGCTGCCGGATGAAGATGGCTGGTACACCGGCGTTGCACCGTGTCAGGCCGGTGACCGTTACCACTACCGTATCGACGGCGAACTGCGGGTTGCCGACCCGGCCTCGCGCTACCAGCCTGAAGGGGTACAGGGGCCGAGCCAGGTGGTGGATGTGGCCGGTTACACCTGGCAACACCCGTGGCAAGGTCGCCCCTGGCACGAAGCGGTGATCCAGGAGCTGCATGTCGGCCTGCTCGAGGGTTACACCGGGGTTGCCCGACAGTTGCCACGCTTGGCCGAGCTGGGCATCAGTGCCATTGAGCTGATGCCGCTGGGGCAGTTCCCCGGCGAGCGCAACTGGGGGTACGACGGCGTGCTGCCGTTCGCGCCACAAAACACCTACGGCACCCCCGAGCAGCTGTGTGCACTGGTCGACCAGGCCCACGGCCTGGGGCTGATGGTGCTGGTGGACGTGGTGTACAACCACTTCGGCCCCGACGGCAATTACCTGCACCAGTACGCCAGCCCGTTCTTCCGCGAAGACCGGCAGACGCCCTGGGGCGCCGCCATCGACTTCCGCCGCCCGCAGGTGCGCGAGTACTTCATCCAGAACGCCCTGATGTGGCTGTGCGATTACCGTTGCGATGGCCTGCGCCTGGATGCCGTGCATGCCATCGACCAGCCCGATTTCCTGATCGAGCTGGCGCAACGCGTGCGCGCCGCCGTGGAACCTGGCCGCCAGGTGTGGCTGGTGCTGGAGAACGAGCACAACCAGGCCGGCCTGCTTGAGCAGGGCTTCGACGCCCAGTGGAACGACGACGGCCACAATGCCCTGCATGTGCTGCTGACCGGCGAAACCGAAGGCTACTACGCCGATTACCAGCAACGCCCCATCGACCAGCTGGCGCGCTGCCTGGCCGAAGGCTTCGTGTTCCAGGGCCAGGCCAACCGCCATGGCACGCCACGCGGTGAACCCAGCGGGCACCTGGCGCCCAGTGCCTTTGTGTTGTTCCTGCAGAACCACGACCAGGTCGGCAACCGCGCCTTGGGCGAACGCCTGACCCGCCTGTGCCCGCCGCCGGCCTTGCGGGCGGCCACTGGCCTGCTGCTGTTGGCACCGATGATCCCGCTGCTGTTCATGGGCGATGACGATGGCAGCTGCCGGCCGTTCCTGTTTTTCACCGACTTTCATGATCAGCTGGCTGACGCCGTGCGCGAAGGCCGGCGCGGCGAATTCGCTCACTTCAACGCGTTCGCCGACCCCGAGCAACGCGCACGCATTCCCGACCCCAACGCCGAACAGACCTTCGAAGCGTCACGCCCGCAAAACAAGGAAGTGATCGCCGGCTGGCACGGCCTGTACCAGCAACTGCTCGACCTGCGCCACCGCCATGTCATCCCGCACCTGCCCGGTAGCCGTTCACTGGGCACCGAGGTGCACGGCGAAAAGGCGCTGACCGCACGCTGGCGCCTGGGCGATGGCAACACCCTGCGTATTGACCTGAACCTGGGCGACACACCGCAGTCCATCGAATTACCCGCAGCGTCCACTCGGCTGTTCGACAGCAGCGACACCCGACACCCCGATAGCCAACTGGCGGCCTACAGCTGTGTGGTCAGCCTGCTTCCCCCTGATCTGGAGCGTCCATGAGCGAAACCGCCCTGCACCGCTTGGCAAACCGCGTCGGGCTGAGCCGCGACTGGGTCGACGCCAACGCCCGGCCCCAGCGCGTCAGTGATGAAGTGCTGCGCAATATTCTGGAAGGCCTGGGCCACCCCGCCGCCGATGACACCGCGATTGCCGCCAGCCTGCGCGCTGTGGAGGCAGCAGAAGACAGCGAGCACCTGCCACCACTGCTGACCGCCGACCTTGGCCAGCCACTGGCGCTGGCACGCTACTTCAGTGCGGCCAGCGTCGCGCACTGCACCCTGGAAGACCACACCTCGCGTACCCTCAGCCTCGACGATCAGGCGCGCCTGCCCGGCGAGCTACCCATCGGCTACCACCACGTTGAAATCGACAGCCGCCGCTTCACCGTGGCCGTGGCACCGCCGCGCTGTCACAGCCTGGAAGACAAGGTGCCGCAACCCCCGCCGCGCTGCTGGGGCCTGGCCGTGCAGCTGTACAGCCTGCGCCGCCCCGGCGACGGCGGCTACGGCGATTGCCTGGCCCTGGAACAATTGGCCCGGTCCGCTGCCGAACGCGGCGCCGATGCCTTGGCCATCAGCCCGATCCACGCCCTGTCGGCCATCGACCAGGAGCACTACAGCCCCTACTCGCCCTCCAGCCGCCTGCTGCTCAACACCCTGTACGCCAGCCCCGCTGCGCTGCTGGGTGAACGGGAGGTGCGCATGGCCATCGAAGCCTGCGGCCTGGAGCAGCAACTGGAAGAGCTGGAACAACGCTCACTGGTCGATTGGCCACGCGCCGCCAGCGCCCGACTGCGCCTGCTCGAAGCGCTGTACCAAGGCTTTAGCCAGGGCAACCATCCACTGCGCGCGGATTTCGACAGCTTCCGCGAAGCCGGCGGCCAGGCGCTTGAGCACCACTGCCGCTTCGAGGTACTGCAAGCACAGGCGGTAGAGCATGGCCTGGGCGCCGACTGGCGCAACTGGCCCAAGGCCTGGCACGACCCGTACCACCCTGAAGTTGAAGCCTTTGCCAACGCCTACCCGGCCAAGGTCGAGTTCCATGCCTTTTGCCAATGGCTGACCGAACGGGGCCTGCAGCGAGCGCAGGAAGCCGCCCGCAGCAACGGCATGAGCGTTGGCCTGATCGCCGACCTGGCCGTGGGTGCCGACGGTGCCGGCAGCCAGGCCTGGAGCCGCCAGGACGAACTGCTGGCGGGCCTCAAGGTGGGTGCGCCGCCCGACATCCTCAACCGCGCCGGGCAGGACTGGGGCATCTGCGCGTTCTCGCCCGAAGGCCTCAAGCGCAATGGCTACCGCGCCTTCATCGAAATGCTGCGGGCCAACCTCGCCCACGCGGGCGGGCTGCGCATCGACCATGTGATGGGCCTGCGCCGGCTGTGGCTGATCCCACAGGGCGCCAAGCCCAGTGAAGGTGCCTACCTCAATTACCCACTGGACGACCTGCTGCGCCTGCTGGCGCTGGAGTCGGTGCGCCACCAGGCGATCATTCTCGGCGAAGACCTGGGCACCGTGCCCGATGGCCTGCGCGAAACCCTGGCAGAGAAAGCCGTGCTGGGCATGCGCGTGCTGCCCTTCGAGCAAACCCAGCCCGGCCAGTTCAAGCCGATTCTCGACTGGCCGGAAAACGCGCTGGCCACCACCGGCACACACGACCTGGCGCCCCTGGCCGGCTGGCTGGAAAACCGCGACATCGACTGGAGCCACCGCTTGCAGCTGATCGATGCCGCCACCGAATTGCACTGGCGCCACGACCGCCAGAAAGAGCACGACGGCCTGCGCCGCACCCTGGAAGCCAACTACGGTGCGTTGAAGGACAACGACGCGCTGATCGATGCCGCCATCCGCTACGTCGGCCATACCCGCGCACCACTGGTGCTGGTGCCTTTGGAAGACCTCCTCGGCTGTGACGAGCAGCCCAACCTGCCGGGCACCACCGCCGGGCATCCCAACTGGCGCCGGCGCTTCGCCTTGCCAGTGCGCGATCTGCTCGATGACGAAGATGCCGCACGCCGCCTGGAATTGCTGGCCCAAGCCCGCGAACAGGCCTGGGAGCGTGACCAATGAAGCCGCTGACCGCGACCCTGCGCCTGCAATTTCACAGCGACTTCACCCTTGACCATGCCGTGCCGCTGGTGCCGTACTTCGCCCAGTTGGGCATCAGCCACCTGTATGCATCGCCCATCCTCAAAGCCCGTGCTGGCTCGCGCCATGGCTACGACGTGGTCGACCCGACCTGCGTCAACCCCGAGCTGGGCGGCGAGGCGGCACTGGAGCGGCTGGTCGCCGCGCTGCGCCAGCATGGCATGGGGCTGATCCTCGACACGGTGTCCAACCACATGGCTGTGGGCGGCGCCGACAACCCCTGGTGGCAGAGCGTGCTGGCCTGGGGCCGGCGCAGCCCGTATGCAGAATTCTTCGACATCCAGTGGCATTCCAGCGACCCGCTGCTGGCCGGGCAACTGCTGCTGCCGTTCCTGGGCAGCGACTATGGCGTGGCCTTGAAGCATGGCGAGATACCGCTGGAATTCGACAAGCATCACGGCCTGCTGCAAGTGGCGCATTACGAGCACCGCTTCCCGATCTGCCCAGTCGACTATGGCTGGATCCTGGCGCTCAGCCCGGAGCCGGCCCTGAAAGCCCTGGCCGAGCACTTCACCGCCTTGAGCGACTCGGCCACGCCGCTTGCCGATGCCCTCCCGCTGCAAGCCGAGCTGGCCCGCCTGGCACGCGAGGGCGCCGACTTCGACTCGACCCTGCTGGCGTTCGACAGCCGCAGCGAGGCCGGCTTCAAGCGCCTGCACCTGCTGCTGGAGCGCCAGACCTACCGCCTGGCCAGCTGGCGCACCGCCGCCGACGACATCAACTGGCGGCGCTTTTTCGACATCAACGAGCTGGGCGGGCTGCGGGTGGAGCGCGCGGCGGTGTTCGAGGCCACCCACGCCAAGCTGTTCGAACTGATCGAACGCGGCCTGGTGGACGGCCTGCGCATCGACCATATCGACGGCCTTGCCGACCCACGTGGCTACTGCCGCAAGCTGCGCCGGCGCGTCGATGGCCTGTTGGCACGCCGGCCTTTGCAGGCTGCCCTGGAGCACTTCCCGATCTACGTGGAGAAAATCCTCGGCGCCAACGAACACCTGCACCGCGACTGGCTCACCGACGGCACCACCGGCTACGAGTTCATGAACCAGGTCTCGCTGCTGCAACACGACCCGACCGGCGAAACGCCGCTGACGGAACTGTGGGCCAACGTGACCGAGCGCCCGGACTTCCCTGAAGAAGTGCGTCAGGCGCGCCACCTGGTGCTCAACGCCAGCCTGGCAGGGGACTGCGAATCGGTGGCCCAAGCGCTATTGCAGGTTGCCCGCAACGACCTGATGACCCGCGACCTGACCCTGGGTGCGATTCGCCGGGCCCTGCAGGCACTGGTGGCGCATTACCCGGTGTACCGCACCTACTTCAACGCCTGTGGGCGCCCGGCTGAAGACGAAGGGTTTTTCCAGCAAGCGTTGGCCAATGCCCGGCAGGACCTGGGCGAAGCCGACTGGCCGCTGCTGGAGCAGCTTGAGCAATGGCTGGGCGGGCAAGGCTGGCGGCACCTGCCACCGGGCCGCGCCCGTAAACAGTTGCGTCACGCCTGCGTGCGCTTCCAGCAGCTGACCGCACCCAGTGCTGCCAAAGCCGTGGAGGACACCGCCTTCTACCGCAGTGCCCGGCTGCTGTCGCGCAACGACGTCGGCTTCGAGGCCGAACGTTTCAGCGCCTCGCCCATGCACTTCCACAACGAAGCCCAACGGCGCCTGCGCGACTTCCCCGACAACCTGCTGGCCACCGCCACGCACGACCACAAGCGCGGCGAAGACACCCGCGCACGCCTGGCCGTGCTCAGCGAGCGTGGCCCTTGGCTGGCCAGCCGGGTAGAACATTGGCGCGAGCTGGCCGAACCGCTACGTACGCAGCTGGAAGATGGTCAGGCCCCCAGCCCCGGCGACGAACTGATGTTGCTGCAAACCCTGCTCGGCAGCTGGCCGCTGGACCTCGACCTCCACGATGGCAATGCCCTGCGCCAGTATGCGGAGCGCATTCGCCAGTGGCAGCAGAAAGCCCTGCGCGAAGCCAAGTTGCGCAGCAGCTGGAGCGCCCCGAACGAAGGCTACGAAAGTGCCTGTGCCCGCTACATCGACAGCCTGTTGCTGGACAACGAGAACCAGCAACTGCGCAAATCCGTGGCCGATGCCGCGCAACTGCTGGCCTGCCCCGGCGCCCTCAATGGCCTGGTGCAGGCCTTGCTACGCATGACCACGCCCGGCGTACCCGACCTGTACCAGGGCAACGAATACTGGGACTTCAGCCTGGTCGATCCGGACAACCGCCGCGCCGTGGACTACGCTTGCAGGCGGGCCACTCTGGACGATGCAACGCCCACCACTGAGCTGCTGGCACACTGGCGCGACGGCCGTATCAAGCAGGCCTTGATCGCCCGGCTACTGGACTGCCGCCAGGCCCACGCCGACCTGTTCCGCCGCGGCGCCTACCTGCCGCTGACGGTGCAAGGCCGGCATGCAGACCATGTGATCGCCTTTGCCCGTCTGGGTGAAGGCGAACGCGCCATCGTCGTCGCCCCACGCCTGGCCAGTGGCCTGCTGGGCGGCGCTGCAACCCCGTTGATCCCGGCGCAGAACTGGGACGACACCCGGCTGGTACTGCCGTTTGCCTTGTCGCCTGCCAACTCGACGGGACTTTTCCCCTGTGCGGCGGTCAGCCCTTCTAGGGAGCTGATGTTGAGCGCTGTGCTGGCAGAGTTTCCGGTCAACCTGTTGATACAACAATCTTGAGCATCAGGAGCGTCATGATGAGTGTCGATGAAAAACGTATTCGCGAATTCGCCTACCAGATCTGGGAGTCCGAGGGTAAGCCTGTAGGCGAGGAAGAGCGCCACTGGGACATGGCCCGCAAGCTAGCCGAGGCTGAGGCACTGGCACCGAAGGCGGAGCCGCGCAAGCGGGCGCCGGCCAAGCCCAAGGTAGCAGCTGAGCCCAAAGCGCCTGCCGACCCCAAGGTAGCTGCCCTTCCGGGCGTCAAACCCGCTGCGGCGAAAAAGCCCCGGGCGGCGAAAAAACCGGCTGCCGGTTAAGCCTGCACCGGCCTCCTCGCGGGCTCGCCCGCTCCCACACGTACAGCATCAACCTCCAGCGCTGTGGAGGTACTGTGGGAGCGGGCAAGCCCGCGAAGAGGCCGGCGCAGGACTAAACAATTCCCCTTCCACCAAGGCCCCTGAGGATTGCCATGAGCCCTCGCACCCCAAAGAAAACCCGCTCAGTTGCCCCATCGCGCATCCGCGAAGGCCTGCCCTTCCCCCTTGGCGCCACCTGGGATGGCCTTGGGGTGAATTTCGCCCTGTTCTCGGCCAACGCCACCAAGGTCGAGCTGTGCCTGTTCGACTCCACCGGCGAACAGGAAATCGAGCGCATCGAACTGCCCGAGTACACTGACGAGATCTACCACGGCTACTTGCCCGACGCTCACCCCGGGCTTGTGTATGGCTACCGGGTATACGGCCCCTACGAGCCAGAGAACGGCCACCGCTTCAACCCCAACAAACTGCTGATCGACCCCTACGCCAAGCAGCTGGTCGGCAGCCTGAAATGGTCCGAGGCGCTGTTCGGCTACACCATCGGCCACCCCGACGGCGACCTGTCGTTCGACGAACGCGACAGCGCGCCCTTCGTGCCCAAATGCAAGGTGATCGACCCCGCGTTCACCTGGGGCCGCGACCAGCGCGTGCTCATCCCCTGGGAACGCACCATCATCTACGAAGCGCACACCCGCGGCATCAGCATGCGCCACCCGGCCGTACCGGAAGAGCTACGTGGCACCTTTGCTGGCCTGGCCAATGACGAGTTGCTCAAGCACATCAAGGAACTGGGCGTTTCCAGCATCGAGTTGCTGCCAATCCACGCCTTCGTCAACGACCAGCACCTGCTGGACAAAGGCCTGAACAACTACTGGGGCTACAACAGCATCGCCTTCTTCGCCCCCCACCCGCGCTACCTGGCCAGCGGCAAGATCGCCGAGTTCAAGGAAATGGTCGCGCACCTGCACGACGCCGGGCTGGAGGTGATTCTGGACGTGGTCTACAACCACACCGCCGAAGGTAACGAGCGTGGCCCCACCCTGTCGATGCGCGGCATCGACAACGCCTCGTACTACCGCCTGATGCCGGACGACAAGCGCTACTACATCAACGATTCCGGCACCGGCAACACCCTGGACCTGAGCCACCCCTGCGTGTTGCAACTGGTCACCGACTCGCTGCGCTACTGGGCCGGCGAAATGCATGTGGATGGCTTCCGCTTCGACCTGGCAACCATCCTGGGCCGTTACCGCGAAGGCTACAGCGAGCGCCACGGTTTCCTCGTTGCCTGCCGACAAGACCCGATGCTGAGCCAGGTCAAGCTGATTGCCGAACCTTGGGACTGCGGCCCCGGCGGCTATCAGGTCGGCAACTTTGCTCCGGGCTGGGCCGAATGGAACGACCGCTTCCGCGACACCGTGCGGGCGTTCTGGAAAGGCGACGAAGGCCAGCTGGCCGACTTTGCCTCGCGCATGACCGCCTCGGGCGATATGTTCAACAACCGTGGCCGGCGCCCGTATGCCTCGGTCAACTTCGTCACCGCCCACGATGGTTTCACCCTGCGCGACCTGGTGTCGTACAACCACAAGCACAACGAAGACAACGACGAGAACAATCAGGACGGCACCGACAACAACCTGTCGTGGAACTGCGGCGTGGAAGGGCCAACCGACGACCCGGGCATCAATGCCTTGCGCATGCGCCAGATGCGCAACTACTTCGCCACCTTGCTGCTGGCCCAAGGCACGCCGATGATCGTTGCCGGCGACGAGTTCAGCCGTACCCAGCACGGCAACAACAACGCCTACTGCCAGGACAGCGAGATCGGCTGGGTGAACTGGGACCTGGACCAGGACGGCGAGGAGCTGCTGGCCTTCGTCAAACGCCTCACCCGCCTGCGCCTGGCCTACCCGGTGCTGCGCCGCTCGCGCTTTCTGGTAGGCGACTACAATGAGGCCATCGGGGTCAAGGACGTGACTTGGCTGGCGCCCGATGGCAGCGAAATGAGCGTGGAGCAGTGGGAAGATCCGCACGGGCGTTGCCTGGGCATGCTCATCGACGGCCGTGCGCAGGTCAGCGGTATTGCCCGGCCCGGTGCCGAGGCCACGGTATTGCTGATCGTCAATGCTCACCATGACATCGTGCCGTTCAAGTTGCCGGCAGTGCCCGAGGGCGAATACTGGAGCTGCCTGGTCGATACCGACCGGCCGGAGCTGCGCAAGGGGCAGCACTTGCAGTTCGACAGCACGTTCGAGGTCAAAGGGCGGTCGATGCTGCTGATGGTGTTGCAGCACGAGGAAGACTGAATCACCTGGCAGTGCAGGTGAGCGCTAGCAATCATTCGTCATAGCCGGGGCGCGGCAAATAGCTAACCCGGCTATGCCCTACTTCTTTGCTCAAAAAATCAAGGGCTTGAGCCCAACCACGAAGCGTGAACAGTTCTTTCACGCTTTCTTGACGCAAGCGGCGTCGTCTCCTTAGCTGAAGATTATCTAGCAGTAAAGATCTCGCGCCGGGCCTCTAGCTCGCGCCTTTGTGCGCGCTTGCGAAGGCTGGCGTGCTGGTTTGGGTCGCCCCCTGTTTTTGCCGTACAGCTCGTGACAACAGGCCAGGTCCTCGGGCTGTAACTCTCAAAAACAAAGGAGATCCGCCATGAAATGCACCTCGAACCCCTTGCGCTTCGACAGCATTTTCTACGCGGTTTCCACGTCGCTGCTTCTGGCAACCCCGGTGGAAACGTTCGCGTACGAATTGCAGGGAGACCCCACCTCGCCCGGCTTTTTGCAGCAGGCTGCGGTGCCGCAGCTGTCGCTTGACCCGGTCAGCGCCAGTGGCCTGAGCATCGGCACGCTGAATGCCTTTTCACAGAAGATGAGCGAACGCCACGGGCAGGCGGCACCGGACCTGGTTGCCAGCCAGTGGGCGCAGTTTTTCCCGAGCACCTCGCGCAACGGCGCACAACCCCCGGAGCAGCTTGAGGCGCCCAGCCAGCAACTGATGATCGGCCCGGACCTGTTCGTGCGTGAAACGGCTGCGGGTAATGTGCACCGCGCAGGGATTTTCGTGGGGCACAACAACCTGCAAAGCAGCTTCAACGGCATGCGCCCACTGTTGGGCGACAAGCAGCGCAATGCGGTGAACCTGAGCGGGGAAAGCCTGGGCGTTTACTGGAGCATGACCCATGAACAGGGCTGGCACCTGGACGCCGTGGCCATGGGCTCGCGCATCGATGTGCTGGGGCGTGGCGAAAACGGCCAGCGCGTGGACGACAACGGCCACGCGATGACCTTTTCGGTGGAAGGTGGTTACCCGATTCGCCTGGGCGGCAACTGGGTGATCGAACCCCAGGCACAGTTGATCAACCAACAGTTCTTCCCCGGGAACCAGGTGCAGGAAGAAACCCTGCAGGCCTTTGACAGCCAGCCGAGCTGGAGTGGCCGGGTGGGTGCGAAATTGTCCGGGCGTTACGAAGTGCGCGGCATGCCGATCGAACCCTATGTGCGGACCAACGTGTGGTATGACTTCAGCAATGCCGACGAGGTGAAGCTGGACCAGGTCGACAAGATCTCCAGCTCGCGCTACTCGACCACGGTGGAATTGGGGTTGGGGCTGGTGGCGCGGGTGACGCCTTCGGTGGCCTTGTTTGTGAGTGCAGATTACAGCAGCGATGTGGATGACAATGACCTGAACGGGTTGATTGGTAGCCTTGGGGTGCGGATGCGGTGGTAGGCAGGCCCGGCCCTTTCGCGGGCATGCCTGCGAAAGGGCCAGTACCAACGACAGATCAAGCGGGCTTCATTACCAATACCCCGAGCGGCGGCAAGTTGAGAGCCAATGACAATGGCTGCCCATGGCTAGCCACCTCATCACTGGCCACCGCCCCCAGATTGCCCACATTCGACCCGGCATACAGCTCGGCATCACTGTTCAACAACTCCTGCCAACGCTCGCCAAACGGCACGCCAATCCGATACCCCTCACGCGGCACCGGGGTGAAGTTGGCCACCACCAGCACCGGCTCGCCACTGCTGCTCCAGCGCAGCCAGGCATATACGCTGTTCTGCGCATCATCACCGATCAACCACTGGAAGCCCTGCGGCTGACAGTCCTGCTCATGCAGTGCGGGCACCTCGCGGTACAGCCGGTTCAGATCGCTTACCAGCCGCTGCACACCTTGGTGCTCGGGGTACTGCAACAGATACCAGTCCAGTTCGCTGTCATGGTTCCACTCACGCCACTGGCCGAACTCGCAGCCCATGAACAGCAGCTTCTTGCCCGGGTGCGCCCACATGAAGGTGAGGTAGGCACGCAGGTTGGCGAACTTCTGCCAGCGGTCGCCGGGCATCTTGTCGATCAGCGAATGCTTGCCATGCACCACTTCGTCGTGGGAGATGGGCAGGATGAAGTGCTCGGAGTAGGCATAGATCAGCCCGAAGCTCATCTCGTTGTGGTGGTAGGTGCGGTGCACCGGGTCGTTCTGGATGTAATGCAGGGTGTCGTGCATCCAGCCCATGTTCCACTTGTAGGCAAAGCCCAGCCCGCCTTGCTGGGTCGGCTGGCTGACACCAGGCCAGGCGGTGGATTCCTCGGCGATGATGAGCGCGCCCGGGGCCTCGTGGGCGGCCACGCCGTTGAGGTGGCGGATGAAGTCGATGGCTTCCAGGTTCTCGCGCCCGCCGTAGCGGTTGGGCACCCACTCGCCGGCCTTGCGCGAGTAATCGCGGTACAGCATGGAAGCCACCGCATCGACCCGCAGGCCGTCGATGTGGAAGTGCTTCAACCAGTGCAGGGCCGAGGCCATCATGAAGCCGCGCACTTCGTTGCGGCCCAGGTTGTAGATCAGGGTGTTCCAGTCCTGGTGGTAGCCTTCCAGGGGGTTGTCGTATTCGTACAGGGCGGTGCCGTCGAAGCGCGCCAGGCCGTGTTCATCGGTGGGGAAATGCGCGGGCACCCAGTCCAGCAGCACGCCAATGCCGCCCTGGTGGCAGGCATCGACGAAGGCGGCGAAGTCCTCGGCACTGCCGTAGCGAGAAGTAGGCGCGAACATCGACAGCGGCTGGTAGCCCCAGGAGCCGCCGAACGGGTGCTCCATGATCGGCAGCAGTTCGATGTGGGTGAAGCCCAGTTGCTGCACGTAAGGCACCAGGCGCTCGGCCAGTTCGCGCCAGTTGTAATAGCGCCCGACTTCGCCCGCTTCATCGAGCTCGCAGCGCCACGACCCGGGGTGCAGCTCGTAGATCGACAGCGGCGCGTTGTAGGTATGGCGCTGCGCGCGCTGTGCCATCCAGTCGTGGTCCTGCCAGTCGTGGCTCAGCGCATGGGCAACCTTGGACGCGGTGCTCGGCGGCAATTCGGTGGCGCGGGCCAGCGGGTCGGCCTTCAGCGGCAGAATCCCCTCCTTGCCCAGCACCTCGAACTTGTAGGTTTCGCCCACGCCCAGGCGCGGCACGAACAGCTCCCACACCCCGGCGCTGTGGCGCAGGCGCATGGGGTGGCGGCGGCCGTCCCAATTGTTGAAATCACCGACGACCGACACCCTGCGGGCATTGGGCGCCCACACCGAGAAGCACACGCCGTCGATGCCCTCGACCTGGATCGGCTGGGCGCCGAAACGCCCGGCCAAATCGCGGTGGTTGCCCTCGGCGAACAGGTACAGGTCCATGTCGCCAAGCTGTGGGCCAAAGCTGTAGGGGTCTTCAGTCACCTGCTCGCCGCCGGCCCAGCCGATGTGCAACAGGTAGGGCTGTGCCTCATCAAGGTGCGCGCTGAACAACCCGGGCAGGCTACCCTGCTCCATTTCGGCGAGGATGCGCCCGTCATGCCGCGCCAGGATGCGCACATTCAGGGCATTGGGCAGAAAGGCGCGAACAACCTGCCCGCCCGCGCCGTCGCCATGGGGGCCGAGTACCGCAAATGGATCGGCGTGTTCGGCGCGGGCCAGGGCGTCGAGGTCCCGTTGCCGAAGGCCACCGTTTTCACGCGTTGTAACGTTCATTCTGACTCTCCCCAGGTACTGATCAGTCCATGCAGGCCATGCAAAGGCACGGCCAGCCAGCTTGGACGGTTCTCGGCTTCGTATGTAATTTCGTAGGCGGCTTTTTCCAGGCAGAACAGTTCCAGTGCGGCGCGCTCGCCCTGGGTCTGTTGCCAGGCATGGGGCATGGCGGCGGTGGCCAGGCCATAGGCTTCGACGAAGGCGTGGCGCGACTGATGCAGGTACTGCCGGGCAACCCGCTGACGCGCCTGGCGCGCCGGGCCGGAAAGGTCGACCGCAGACGCGCTGCGCAAGATCATGGCAGCAGCATAGTCGAAGGATCGCAGCACGCCGCTCACATCCTTGTACGGGCTGTGTTTTGCCCGTCGCGCCTCCAGCGGCCGGGCCGGTTCGCCTTCGAAATCGATCAGGTAGGCATCGCCCTGCACCACCAGCACCTGGCCCAGGTGCAGGTCGCCGTGCACGCGCATCAGCAGGCCACCCTGGGCCTGCACGGCCAGCTGGCTAATGTGTTCGGCAAGGCCGTCGCGTTGTTGCTGCAGGTCGTCGACCAAGGCCTGGCTGTCGCTGTCAAGGTTGTCGCGATGCTGGGCCAACAAGTCGAGGGCACGGGTCAGTTCGGCGCTGATCTGGGTGGCCCAGTGCTGGCTGTCGCTGGCATCGCTGGGGCGCGTGCGGAACGCCTCATCGTCAGAGGGTGCCGCCAACAGCAGATGCATTTCACCCAGGCGCTGGCCAAGCAAGGCCGCGAAACCGCTGAGTTCGGCGAGCGCGTCGGTGTGCGGCTCGGCATCATTGGCGGTGGGCTCCATCTGGTCGCGGATCGCCCGCTCCAGGGTGTTCTGGGTCCAGGCCCAGGCATCGCCCTGGTTGTTCAGGTAGCCCTGGGCAATCATCAGCAAATGGGGCGCATGTTGTTCGTCCACCCGGCTGACCCAGGCCAGCAACGGCGAGATATTGGCAAAGCCGGCAGCGGTGAGGTAGGCACTCATTTCCAGTTCGGGGTGGATACCCGGGTTGACCCGGCGGATCAGCTTGAGCACCACCCGGTCGCCGATCACCACCGAGCTGTTGGACTGTTCGGCGCTGAGGTAGCGCACTGCACTTTCGTCGTTCAACGCCAGGCCTGCCAACGGCTCCGTGCTTTCGAAACGCAGCTCACCCTCGCCGTTGCCACACGACAGGCGCATGCCCTCCTGGCAGGCGCGCAGCACGGCGCGGATGAAGGGTTCGAGGACGAAGGCATCGGTGATCAGGCCGACCTGATGGGCGCGGCGCACCCGCGACAGGGCCAGTTGCTGCGGCAGCGCGGTGTTGATGTCCTCTTCGCGCAACAGGCCGAACGGCAGCTGATACCGATTGGCCGTGCCGTCGCCGAGCACTTCGATTTCGCTGAGCAGAACTGGCGTGGTGGCGGTGCCGAAGCGTACGCCATAGCACAGCCTGACTGCGTCGATTGGCCCTTCCTTGCCGGCGAACCAGCGCCGTTTTGGCAAGTATTGCGGCAGGATGCTGTTTTGAAGGGTGTCGCTTGACGGAGCTTCCAGCAATTCTTCCATGCGTTTGCGCAGCACTAGCGTAGTCAATTCGGGTAACCCCTCGGTGGCCTGAACGTGCCAGCTGGGCATGCGGTCGTGCGAGGCCAGCAGGAACCAGTAGAAGGCATAGGGTGGCAAGGTGAGCAGGAACGGTAACTGGCCAATCGGCGGGAAGGCGCTGCCGCCGAGCATCTCCACCGGTACTTTGTCGGCGTAGTGTGACAATTCCAGTTCGGCGGCCTGGGCGGCACGGGAAACGTTGGCCACGCACAGGATCACCTCGGTATTGCCATCGGCATCGGTGTGCTCGCGGATATAGGCGAGGATACGCCGGTTGCTGGGCGTGAGCGTGCGCAAGCTGCCGCGACCAAAGGCCTTCTGCTGCTTGCGCACCGCCAGCATGCGCCGCGTCCAGTTCAGCAGCGAATGCGGGTCGTGGCTCTGGGCTTCGACGTTGACGGTCTGGTAGCCGTACAGCGGGTCCATGATCGGCGGCAACACCAGGCGCTGCGGGTCGGCGCGCGAAAAGCCGCCGTTGCGGTCTGGCGACCATTGCATGGGCGTGCGCACGCCATCGCGATCACCCAGGTAGATGTTGTCACCCATGCCCAGTTCGTCGCCGTAGTACAAGGTCGGCGTACCGGGCATCGACAGCAGCAAGCTGGTGAGCAGCTCGATACGCCGGCGGTCACGCTGCAGCAGTGGCGCCAGGCGCCGGCGGATGCCTAAGTTGATGCGGGCGCGGCGGTCTTCGGCGTAGTAGTTCCACAGGTAGTCGCGCTCGCGGTCGGTGACCATTTCCAGGGTCAGCTCATCGTGGTTGCGCAGGAAGATCGCCCATTGGCAGTTGGCGGGGATTTCCGGCGTCTGGCGCAGAATGTCGGTGATCGGAAAACGATCTTCCATGGCCAGGGCCATGTACATGCGCGGCATCAGCGGGAAATGGAAGGCCATATGGCACTCGTCGCCTTCGCCTTCGCCGAAGTACGGGCGGGTGTCCTCGGGCCACTGGTTGGCCTCGGCCAGCAGCATGCGGTCGGGGTAGTTGGCGTCGATTTCGGCGCGGATGGCCTTCAGGACATCGTGGGTTTCGGCGAGGTTTTCGTTGTTGGTGCCGTCACGTTCGATCAAATAGGGGATGGCATCCAGGCGCAGGCCGTCGACGCCCAGGTCGAGCCAGAAACGCATAACGCCGATCACCGCCTTGAGCACTTGGGGATTGTCGAAATTGAGGTCGGGCTGGTGCGAATAGAAGCGGTGCCAGAAGTACTGGCCGGCGACCGGGTCCCAGGTCCAGTTGGACTTTTCGGTGTCGAGAAAGATGATGCGCGTGCCGTCGTATTTCTGGTCATCGTCCGACCACACGTAGAAGTCCCTTGCCTTGCTGCCGCGCTTGGCATGGCGGGCACGCTGGAACCACGGGTGCTGGTCGCTGGTGTGGTTGATGACCAGTTCGGTGATCACCCGCAGGCCGCGCTTGTGGGCCTCGGCGATGAAACGGCGGGCGTCTGCCAGGCTGCCGTAATCAGGGTGCACGGCCTTGTATTCGGCGATGTCGTAGCCGTCGTCGCGCCGTGGCGAGGGGTAGAACGGCAGCAGCCACAGGGTGTTGACGCCCAGCTCGGCGATGTAGTCGAGCTTGCTGATCAGGCCGGCGAAGTCGCCGATGCCGTCGTTGTTCGAATCGAAGAACGACTTGATGTGCAGCTGGTAGATGACGGCGTCCTTGTACCACAGCGGGTCGTCGATGAAGGCTGCCGGGCGGGAACGCTTGGCCATGGGTGACTCCTTTCATTTTCCTGGTTCTTCGCGATCCTTGTAGGAGCGGCCTTGTGCCGCTCCTACAAGGCTTTTTCGATACGCCAGATACCGAATGGCTGGTGCCAGGGTTCGATGCGCATGAACTGGGTCTTGCCATACCACGACCAGCGGTGGCCGTTCATCAGGTCTTCGCCATGGGTTTCGGCGTTGTCGTCCAGGCCCAGCTCCCACAGCGGCAGCTCGAAATGCGCCTCTTGGGCGTTGTGCGGGTCGAGGCTGATTGCCACCAGGATGTAGTTGTCACGATCGGGCGTGCGTTTGGCGAAGTACAGGATGTTGTCGTTCCAGCAGTTGAAGAACGCCACGCCCAGGTGGGTTTGCAGCGCGGGGTTCTGGCGGCGGATGCGGTTGAGCTGGGCGATCTCGGCAATGATGTTGCCAGGCTGGGTGAAGTCCCGTGGGCGGATTTCGTATTTCTCCGAATCCAGGTACTCCTCCTTGCCCGGCAGCGGCGTGCCTTCGCACAGCTCGAAGCCCGAATACATGCCCCACAGCCCCGAGCCCATGGTGGCCAGTGCGGCGCGGATGAGGAAGCCGGCGCGGCCGGAGGTATGCAGGAAGTACGGGTTGATATCCGGCGTGTTGACGAAAAAGTTGGGCCGGTAGCACTGGCTCCACGGCGGCTGGTTGAGCTGCTCGTAGAATTCGCGCAGCTCCTGTTTGGTGTTACGCCAGGTGAAATAGGTATAGCTCTGCGCATAGCCGACCTTGCCAAGCCGCGCCATCATGGCCGGCCGGGTGAAGGCCTCGGCAAGGAAGATCACGTCCGGGTGCCGGGCGCGCACGTCGGCAATCAGCCATTGCCAGAACGGCAGCGGTTTGGTGTGCGGGTTGTCGACGCGGAAGGTTTTTACGCCCTCCTCCACCCAGCCGATGATCACATCGCGCAGGGCCAGCCACAGGCCAGGCACTGCGTCGGGGGCGTAGAAGTCGACGTTGACGATGTCCTGGTACTTTTTCGGCGGGTTCTCGGCATAGCGGATGGTGCCGTCCGGACGCCAGCTGAACCAGCCCGGGTGCTCCTTGAGCCAAGGGTGGTCCTGAGAGCACTGGATGGCGAAGTCGAGGGCGATTTCCAGGCCGTGCTCGGCCGCCGCAGCCACCAAGCGGCGGAAGTCGTCGCGGCTGCCCAGTTGCGGGTGGATCGCGTCATGGCCACCTTCGGCGCTGCCGATGGCGTAAGGGCTGCCCGGGTCGCCCGGCTGGGCCGTGAGTGCGTTGTTGCGGCCTTTGCGATGTTGCATGCCAATGGGGTGGATGGGCGGAAAGTACAGCACGTCGAAGCCCATGTCGCGGATCATCGGCAGGCGTTCGTGCACATCATTGAACGTGCCGTGGCGCTTGGGGTCGTCAGTGATCGAGCGTGGGAACAACTCGTACCAGCTGGCAAACTGGGCTGCCGGGCGGTCGACATCAACGGGAAATTCACGGCTGCGGGCCAGGTAGCTGCGGTGCTCGGCTTCGCTCATCAGGCGTGCCGTTGTGGGATCGAGGAACAGCGCCACCTGGTCGTCAGCGCCCAGCGTGGCTAGGCGTTGCTGCGTGGCTTGCAGTTCTTCCCGCAGGGCACCGTTGCACAGGTCGATGCCTTTGCCCAGCATCAACCGGCCCTCTTCCAGCTCCAGCGTTACCTCGACACCGGCGTGGTACTTTTTCTCCAGGTCGTGGCAGTAAGTAGCGTAGGGGTCGACCCAGGCTTCGATGCTGAACAGGTGGGGGCCCAGCTCGGAGGGGGTGAAGTCGGCCAGCCAAAGGTCATTGCCTGGTGACTGCATGGGCACGCAATGCCAGCGGCGGCTGTTGGCCTGGCGCCAGTTGAGCATCACCGCCAGGCGGTCGTGGCCATCGCAATAGACTTTGCTGCTGACCGCCACCGGCTGGCCGCTGATGGCCTTGGCCGCGAAGGTGCCTGCTTCGAGCACGGGTTGGGTGTCTTCGATCACGATACGCGGCGCCAGCAGCGCCTGGGACAAGCTGATGGCCTGATCCGCATGATCATTCGCCGTGGGCACGCTCTCAAAGGGCTCGTTACGTGACATCGACCTTGCTCCCTCAGGCTGGTGGCGGTAAGGGTTCAGAGCCGGGCACAGGCGTGGGGTTCAAAAAAATTGAGCGAACGGCAGCTACGCGAAGTCGAAGCCTGCAGCACCTCTTCATTCACCCACGCGAGGTCAGGCCATGAACATTCCCATTCCACCGGAAACCCCCGATCCCAACATCGACGACCCCAGCTTGCCGCCGCGCATGCCGGAAGAAGAACCGGACGAGCTGCCGATCAAGCCGACTGTGCCACCGACGGTGGGCGACCCGCCGAGCCAGGAGCCACCGGTGAAAGCCTAAGGGTAGACCACTATCTTGTGCTGGCAGGGCCGGCCCTTTCGCGGCTAAAGCCGCGAAGAGGCCGGTTGAGCCCATGCATCAACCAGCCGTTGCAGCCGAAATCTCCGCCACACTGATCTCCCGCATGCGGAACTTCTGCACCTTGCCCGTCACCGTCATCGGGTATTCGTCAACGAAACGGATATGCCGTGGCACCTTGAAGTGTGCAATGCGTGCCTTGCACCAGCCCTGCAGCTCCTCCACGGTGGCGCTGTGCCCGGGGTGCAGCTTGATCCAGGCCACAATCTCTTCGCCGTATCGGCTGCACGGAATGCCGATCACCTGCGCATCGGCCACCGCCGGGTGGGTGTAGAAGAACTCTTCCAGTTCACGCGGGTAAATATTCTCGCCGCCGCGAATGATCATGTCCTTGTTGCGCCCGACGATGCGCACGTAACCGTGCGCGTCCATCACCGCCAGGTCGCCCGAGTGCATCCACCCCGCCGGGTCGATGGCGTCCGCCGTCGCTTGGGGGTTGTTCCAGTAACCCAGCATCACGCTGTAACCACGGGTGCACAGCTCGCCGATCTCACCGCGCGGGACGATGCAGCCGTCGGCGTCCACCAGCTTGTTCTCTAGCTGCGGCTGGGTGCGGCCGACGGTAGTCACGCGTAGCTCCAACTCATCGTCGGGGCCGGTTTGCAGCGATACCGGGCTGGTTTCGGTCATGCCATAGGCAATTTGCACTTCGGCCATGTGCATCTGGTCGATGACCCGGCGCATGACTTCGATCGGGCAAGTGGCGCCGGCCATGATGCCGCTGCGCAGGGTCGACAGGTCCATGCCTTGGCGAGCCGGGTGATCGAGCATGGCGATGAACATGGTCGGCACGCCGTACAGGATGCTGGCACGCTCCTCGGCCACGGCGCGCAGGGTGAGTTCGGCGTCGAAGGCATCGTTGGGGTAGATCATGGTGCTGCCGTGGGTGATGCAACCGAGGTTGGCCATGACCATGCCGAAGCAGTGATACAGCGGCACCGGGATCACCATGCGGTCGCGCACGGTCAGGCCCAGGCTTTCGCCGACCATGAAGCCGTTGTTGAGGATGTTGTAGTGGCTGAGCGTGGCGCCCTTGGGCGCGCCGGTGGTGCCGGAGGTGTACTGGATGTTCACCGGCTGGTCGCACTGCAGGCTTTGCTGACGAGCGGTGTAGGCCTCTGTCGAGGTCTGCCCTGCCCTCTCAACCAGCGCTTGCCAAGGCAGGAAGCCGCCAGGCGGGTTGGCCGCCAGACTGATGACCCCGCGCAACTCGGGCAGGCATTCGCAGGCCAGTTCGCCTGGCGTGGCACTGGCCAGCTCCGGCGCCAGTTCCTGGACCATGGCGTGATAATCGGAGGTCTTGAAGGCATCGGCGCACACCAGCCAGCGGCAGGCGGACTGGCGCAACACGTATTCCAGTTCGCCCACGCGGTAGGCGGGGTTGATGTTGACGAGAATGGCGCCGACCTTGGCGCTGGCCAGTTGCAGGACGCACCACTGCGCGCAGTTAGGTGACCAGATGCCGACCCGGTCCCCGGTGTTGACGCCCAGGGCCATCAGGGCGCGGGCATGGGTATCGACCTGCTCGGCCAGCTGTCGCCAGCTGTAGCGCAAGCCCTGATGACGCGACACCAGCGCCTCGCTGTCAGTACAGCGGGCCACCGTGGCATCGAAGGCCTGGCCGATAGTCTGGGTCAGCAAGGCTTGGTCCTGGCGACCGCGGGTATAGCTCGGTTGACTCATGGGTGTCCCTTCTTGTGGTTGTTCTGGGCACGGCTGAAGCAGCGGGAATACTCTGGCGCAGATTTACGTTTACGTAAAGGTGACGACTGGATTGACAGCAACCCTCCGCAGGTTTACGTTAACGTAAAGGTGATGAACGACACCCACTTGCAGGCAGCGCGCCGAACTCTGTGGGAGCGGGCTTGCCCGCGAATGCGATCGATCAGGCAATGACGGTGACCCTGCCGACGCATTCGCGGGCAAGCCCGCTCCCACAGGGGTCGGGGGTTGGATCCGCAAGCTACGGTGTAACCCAATTTCAAGAACAAGAAGGTGCCCCAGCATGCATTATCCCTCCCTGAACTTCGCCCTGGGCGAAACCATCGACATGCTCCGCGACCAGGTCCGCGCCTTCGTCGCGACAGAACTGGCCCCGCGCGCCGCACAAATCGACCACGACAACCTGTTCCCTGCCGACATGTGGCGCAAGTTCGGCGACATGGGCCTGCTGGGCATCACCGTGTCGGAAGAGTACGGCGGCGCTGGCCTGGGCTACCTGGCCCACGTGGTGTCGATGGAAGAAATCAGCCGTGGCTCAGCCTCGGTGGCACTGTCTTACGGCGCCCATTCCAACCTGTGCGTCAACCAGATCAACCGCAACGGCACCCATGAGCAGAAGCTCAAGTACCTGCCCAAGCTGATCAGCGGCGAGCACATCGGCGCGCTGGCCATGAGCGAGCCCAACGCCGGCTCCGACGTCGTGTCGATGAAGCTGCGTGCCGAGAAGCGCGGCGATCATTATGTGCTCAACGGCAGCAAGACCTGGATCACCAACGGCCCCGACGCCAACACCTACGTGATCTATGCCAAGACCGACCTGGACAAAGGCCCGCACGGCATCACCGCCTTCATCGTCGAACGTGACTGGAAAGGTTTCAGCCGCAGCAACAAGTTCGACAAACTGGGCATGCGCGGCTCCAACACCTGCGAGCTGTTCTTCGACGGTGTGGAAGTGCCGCAGGAGAACATTCTCGGCCAGCTCAACGGTGGCGTGCGCGTGCTGATGAGTGGTCTGGACTACGAGCGCGTGGTGCTGTCCGGCGGCCCGACCGGCATCATGCAAAGCTGCATGGATCTGGTGGTCCCCTACATTCATGACCGCAAGCAGTTCGGCCAAAGCATCGGCGAGTTCCAGCTGATACAGGGCAAGATTGCCGACATGTACACCCAGCTCAACGCCAGCCGTGCCTACCTGTACGCCGTGGCCCAGGCTTGCGACCGTGGCGAGACAACCCGCAAGGACGCCGCCGGGGTCATCCTGTACACCGCCGAACGCGCCACGCAAATGGCCCTGGAGGCGATCCAGATTCTCGGCGGCAACGGCTACATCAACGAATTCCCGGCCGGCCGCCTGCTGCGCGACGCCAAGCTGTACGAAATCGGTGCCGGCACCAGCGAAATCCGCCGGATGCTGATCGGCCGCGAACTGTTCAACGAAACCCGCTGAACATAAAGGACGGGCGCACATGGCTACCTTGCACACCCAGATCAACCCGCGTTCGGCGGAGTTCGCCGGCAACAGCGCGGCCATGCTTGAACAGGTCCAGGCCCTGCGCGGCCTGCTTGCCCAGGTGGCCCAGGGCGGCGGGCCCAAAGCCCAGGAGCGGCATACTTCACGCGGCAAATTGCTGCCACGCGAGCGCATCGACCGCCTGCTGGACCCAGGCTCGCCGTTCCTCGAAATCGGCCAGCTGGCAGCCCATGAGGTGTACGGCGAAGACGTGCCGGCTGCGGGCGTGATTGCGGGTATCGGCCGCGTCGAAGGCGTGGAATGCATGATCGTGGCCAACGACGCCACGGTGAAGGGCGGTTCGTACTACCCGCTGACGGTGAAAAAGCACCTGCGCGCGCAGGCCATCGCCCTGCAAAACCGTCTGCCATGCATTTACCTGGTGGACTCGGGCGGCGCCAACCTGCCGCGCCAGGACGAAGTATTCCCGGACCGCGAGCACTTCGGCCGGATCTTCTTCAACCAGGCCAACATGAGCGCGCAGGGCATCCCGCAGATCGCCGTGGTAATGGGTTCGTGTACCGCTGGCGGTGCGTATGTGCCGGCCATGGCCGACGAAGCGATCATGGTACGCCAACAGGCAACGATCTTCCTCGCCGGCCCACCGCTGGTAAAAGCCGCCACCGGTGAGGTGGTCAGCGCCGAAGACCTCGGCGGCGCCGATGTGCACTGCCGCACCAGCGGCGTGGCCGACCACTATGCCGACAACGACGAACACGCCCTGGCGATCGCCCGGCGCAGCGTGGCCAACCTCAACTGGCACAAGCTGGGCAAGCTGCAGCGCCTGGCCCCGGTGGCGCCGCTGTATGCGGCCGACGAGCTGTATGGCGTGGTGCCGGCCGATGCCAAGCAGCCGTTCGATGTACGTGAGGTGATCGCTCGGCTGGTCGATGGCTCGGTGTTCGATGAGTTCAAGGCGCTGTTCGGCACCACCCTGGTGTGCGGTTTCGCCCACCTGCATGGCTACCCGGTGGCGATTTTGGCCAACAATGGCATCCTGTTCGCCGAAGCCGCGCAAAAAGGCGCGCACTTCATCGAACTGGCCTGCCAGCGCGGCATCCCGCTGCTGTTCCTGCAGAACATCACCGGCTTCATGGTCGGCAAGAAGTACGAAGAAGGCGGCATCGCCAAGCACGGTGCCAAGTTGGTGACCGCCGTGGCCTGCGCCCAGGTGCCCAAGTTCACGGTCATCATCGGCGGCAGCTTCGGCGCCGGCAACTATGGCATGTGTGGCCGCGCCTACGACCCGCGTTTCCTGTGGATGTGGCCCAACGCACGCATTGGCGTGATGGGCGCCGAACAGGCCGCAGGCGTGCTGGCCCAGGTCAAGCGCGAGCAAAGTGAGCGTAGCGGCCAGCCGTTCAGTGCCGAGGACGAGGCCAGGCTCAAGCAGCCGATCCTCGACCAGTACGAGCACCAGGGCCACCCCTACTACTCCAGCGCTCGCCTGTGGGACGACGGCGTCATCGACCCGGCACAAACCCGCGACGTGCTTGGCCTGGCGTTGTCTGCCGCGCTGAACGCGCCGATCGAACAGAGCCGCTTCGGCATTTTCCGGATGTGACCCATGAGCGATTTCAGCACCCTCGAAGTGATCCGCGACCCACGCGGTTTCGCCACCCTGTGGCTGAGCCGCGAGGACAAGAACAACGCCTTCAATGCGCAGATGATCCGCGAGCTGATCGTGGCCATCGACCAGTTGGCCGAGGACGCCAGCCTGCGTTTCGTGCTGCTGCGCGGCCGTGGCCGGCACTTCAGCGCCGGCGCCGACCTGGCCTGGATGCAGCAATCGGCGCAGCTGGATTTCAACACCAACCTGGATGATGCCCACGAACTGGGCGAACTGATGTACGCCCTGCACCGCCTCAAGGCCCCTACCCTGGCCGTGGTGCAAGGTGCAGCCTTTGGCGGCGCGCTGGGCCTGATCAGTTGCTGCGACATGGCCATTGGCGCCGAAGACGCCCAGCTGTGCCTGTCGGAAGTACGTATCGGCCTGGCCCCGGCGGTCATCAGCCCGTTCGTGGTCAAGGCGATGGGGGAACGCGCCACACGCCGCTATGCCCTCACTGCCGAGCGTTTCAGTGGCGTGCGGGCCCGCGAGCTGGGCTTGTTGGCGGAGGTGTATCCGGCCAGCGAACTGGACGCTCAGGTCGAGTCTTGGGTAACCAACCTGCTGCAGAACAGCCCGCAGGCGTTGCGCGCCACCAAGGACCTGCTGCGCGAAGTGGACGACGGCGAACTCAGCCCGGCCCTGCGTCGCTACTGCGAGAACACCATCGCCCGCATCCGCGTCAGCGCCGAAGGCCAGGAAGGCCTGCGCGCCTTCCTGGAAAAACGCCGCCCCGCCTGGCAAACCGATGACAAGAAGGAGCCGCGCCCATGAGCCGCCCCGTTTTGACCACCCTGCTGGTCGCCAACCGCGGCGAAATCGCCTGCCGGGTAATGCGTACCGCCAAGGCCATGGGCCTGACCACCGTCGCCGTGCACAGCGCCACCGACCGTGACGCACGGCACAGCCGCGAAGCGGATATCCGCGTTGACCTGGGCGGCACCAAGGCCGCCGAAAGCTACCTGCTGGTCGAAAAACTGTTGGCCGCCGCCAAGGCCAGTGGCGCCCAGGCCATCCACCCGGGCTATGGCTTCCTGTCCGAGAACGCAGGCTTCGCACGCGCCATCGAACAGGCCGGGCTGATCTTCCTTGGCCCACCGGCCAGCGCCATCGATGCCATGGGCAGCAAGTCGGCAGCCAAGGCGCTGATGGAGGCTGCCGGGGTGCCGCTGGTGCCGGGCTACCACGGTGAAGCGCAGGACTTGGACACCTTCCGCGCCGCTGCCGAACGCATTGGCTACCCGGTGCTGCTCAAGGCCAGTGCCGGCGGCGGCGGCAAGGGCATGAAAGTGGTCGAGGAAGAAAGCCAGCTCGCCGACGCCCTGGCTTCTGCCCAGCGTGAAGCACAGTCGTCGTTCGGCGATGCGCGCATGCTGGTTGAAAAGTACGTGCTCAAGCCTCGCCACGTAGAGATCCAGGTGTTCGCCGACCAGCACGGCAACTGCCTGTACCTCAACGAACGCGACTGCTCCATTCAGCGCCGCCACCAGAAAGTGGTCGAAGAAGCCCCTGCTCCCGGCCTGTCACCTGAACTGCGCCGGGCCATGGGTGAGGCGGCAGTACGCGCAGCCCAGGCCATCGGCTATGTAGGAGCCGGTACCGTAGAGTTTCTGCTCGACGCTCGCGGTGAGTTCTTCTTCATGGAGATGAACACCCGCCTGCAGGTGGAACACCCGGTCACCGAGGCCATCACCGGCCTGGACCTGGTGGCCTGGCAGATTCGCGTGGCCTGCGGTGAGGCGTTGCCGATTACCCAGGAACAGGTGCCGCTGATCGGCCACGCCATCGAAGTGCGCTTGTATGCCGAAGACCCGGCCAACGAATTCCTGCCGGCGACCGGCAAGCTGGCGCTGTACCGTGAGTCGGCGCCGGGTGAAGGCCGGCGGGTGGACAGTGGGGTCAGTGAAGGTGACGTGGTGTCGCCGTTCTACGACCCGATGCTGGGCAAGCTGATCGCCTGGGGCGAGGACCGCGAACAGGCCCGCCTGCGCTTGCTGGCCATGCTCGACGAGTTCGCCATTGGCGGGCTGAAAACCAACATCGCCTTCCTGCGCCGCATTCTGGCCCACCCGGCATTTGCTGACGCTGAGTTGGATACCGGCTTCATTCCGCGTCACCAGGAGGTGTTGCTACCAGCGCCAAACGCACTGCCGGCCAGCTTCTGGGAGGCAGCAGCCGAAGCCTGGCTGCAATGCCAGGCCGGGCATCAGCGTGAGGACGACCGCCGTTCGCCGTGGGGTGAGCGCAACGGCTTGCGCTTGGGCCTGCCGGCACGCACCAGCCTGCACTTGGTAAGCAGCGGGCAGGACCAGGCGGTTGCCCTGGAGCGCAGCGCTACGTCCACCTACCAGCTGGTGGGCGAACAGCTGGTGCATGACCAGGCCGGTGTGCGCCGCCAGCACCTGGCGATCCGCCGGGGTGGCACGCTTTACCTGCACTGGGATGGCGAGATGCACGCCATCGAGGCCTTCGACCCGATTGCCGAAGCCGAGGCCAGCCACAGCCATCAAGGCGGCTTGGGCGCGCCCATGAACGGCAGCATCGTGCGGGTATTGGTCGAGCCGGGGCAAGTGGTGGAAGCAGGTGCCGCGTTGGTGGTGCTGGAAGCCATGAAGATGGAGCACAGCATTCGTGCGCCGCATGGCGGGACGGTGAACGCGTTGTTCTGCCAGGAAGGGGATATGGTCAGCGAAGGGACGGTGCTGGTCGAGCTGACAGAGTGAGGTCAGCGGGGGCTGCTTTGCAGCCCCTTCATTCTAGAAGGCACCGTGCACTCGCACGACCACTCCGAGAAACTCGCAACCTTCTTCACAGAGCAGCGTCGGGTAGTTGTTATTGAGGGCCTTCAGGTACCGCTGCCCGCCGTCCTCAGCCAACTCGCGAAAAATCGCGGGTTTGCCCGGCTGACGAGCGATAACCAAACGCCCCGCCTCAACCTCCACCCCAGGATCAACCAGCATCCGCATGCCCTGTGGCACACTGCGACCACTGACGGCGCTCATCGCGTCATTCTCAACTGTCAGCCAGAATGCTTTGCCTTGGGCCAGGTAATCCGTCTGTTCGAACACGCTGGGCTCCTCAGCATCTGTAGCACCCAACTCACTCCAGTCCTTGACCGGGTAGCGGAAACACACGATGTACTGCATGAGGTCCAGGTCGTCCTCGGCATCATCCACCCCGTAGGCGCCACGCTCCTCGCCAACCTGGCCCTGAATGCGCAGCTGCAGACTGACGTTGTAATGGGGCATGCCAATTTCGACAAACGTGCGGTTCATCGACTCGATCTTCGGCTGACGCCGCTTGTTCACCCAATGCCCCACACTGCCTTGAGACACACCAACGCGCTCGGCAAGCTGCTCCTGGGTGAGCCCTAGCTCCTCCATCCGGTCGCGGACGAGGGCAATCCATTTATCCATATTCATCGCTGGCACGATACGGACTGCCTTCAGGCGCTCAATAAACATTCAGTATTATTTATCTCAACGCATAAAAATACTCTAGGTATTAGTATCGGGTTCACCCTTTACTTACTGGCTCTAGCAGGTATCAGGATGAAACCATCGAAAAACGACGAAACAGATCTCGACAGCGAAGCAGCCCGTCGCGCGCTCGACTACTACCTCAACCCCAACCCGCCACGCCCCACGCTGGACAACAAGATCTGGACCTTGCACGAGGGCGTAACCGGCGACCAAGCCCAGGAGCACGCCATCGCCCTGCTGCGCTGCGCTGCCGCCACCGCCCAGGAAACAGCCACCCACCAGCACGGCAGCCAGCGCGAGCTGACCTTCGCCTTGATGCACATGATGGACATGGCTCGCGCCCTGCTGGAGCACAAACGCGCCGCAGAACCGGGTTTATAGGCAAGAAAGAAGGGAGAAAACGTGATAGCCGCGTAACGGCAAAGGCCCCGATTGCCGGGACAAGGAAGCGCATCGGTAAAACTTTTTTACCGAAAGGACGAAAATTCATTTGACTGGCAAATGATAACGATTATTATTGCACTCAGCTGATCGCGAGATCCGCTGGATAACCTGGAGCTTAGGTCGCTCTCAGATTATCTCCTCATCAGGCTAATCACGGTTTTTGACCCGGCTTTTTGCCGGGTCTTTTTTTTGGCTCTTCAGGCTAATGAAGATCGTGATGGCGCGCATGATAGCAAAGGTGTTTCAGGGCGTGAACGCTCATTACAAAACTTTGCGGAATCAGCAGTTGAGAATCAATCTCGTTTCGTCTACGCTGATCACGCATCAAGGAAGATGCCCCCATCCCCTCCCCCCTTGTAAAGCAAGGAGCTGTCCATGACCCGTCTGCTACTGCCCCTTGAGCACCCAGGCCCGGTTGCCGAACATGATGCCGATCACGCCCTGCTGCATGCCCTGAAGCGGCTGCCCCGGCGCGTACAGCAAGTGTTCCTGCTCAACCGCCTCGATCAACTGGACTTCGCCAGCATTGCCGCCCGCCTCGACCTGCCATTGGCCAGTGTCGAGCGGAACATGGAACAGGCCCTGCAGGCCGGCCGCTCGCGCCGGGATGTACTGGCAAGTGTTGCCGGGCAATGGTATGTGCGCTTGCAAAGCCCTCAGGTAACGGCGTGCGAGCGGATCGACTTTCGTCGCTGGCTGGACGCGGACCAGGCGAACTTGCAGGCGTTCCACGAGACGGAATTGCGTTGGCGCAGCCTGCTGGCACCGGCTCGGCAGCTTGGCCACGACGGCTGGTACCGGCAGGGCCGGGCGGCGTTGTCGCTGGGCGGTTGTTCGGTTGCGGTCGGGCTGGGTGTGGCGGCGTTGGTGCTGTTCGGTTTCTGGGTCTGAGCGTCCTTAGGCTCTGGACGAAGAGAAATGCTGCAAACACCGCATGAAACAAGCCAGCGAGACCATGGGGCGTTTGAAGGTGGGCCTGCAATCGCGGCTGACGAAGCACCGATATGAGCTTTTTATGAAAGCGGGTCGTTCGACTTCGATGCATCTTAGGCCCTGTGTGAAAAGTCTGAAACGAAGGTAAGGCAAGGCGAAAAAGCCGAGGCGCGGCCGGAGTTTCGCCCGACGTTACGGGTTGCAAATGAACACTCCTAGGCTGCTCTAAAGGCAGCATCACCGAGTTCAAGACGTTTCACACAGAGTCTAACCCTCTGCGGCACGAACAGAGGCAACCGATGAAGCCATAGGCAACACGCAACAAACCACGAGCATGACAGCCCGCGGACACATACTTTTAAACTTCATGAATTCATTCGCCAGACAGGCCGGTTATATCGATCAAACTACTCGGCGCAATGCCGACCAGCTCTCGAATCTCTTTGGAAAAATGCGAGGAAGAGGCGTAACCAAACTCCAAGGCAACGTCTGTCAGGGAGGCAGCGCCTTCAGCCATGCTCAGAAGCGCTCGCGCCGTACGCCACACACGCAACTCGGAGTTGGCTGTACCACCCAGGGCTTGACGGCAAAGCCTTCTGAAGTGTGAAACCGATACGCCATAACGACCTGCAAGGTTCTGGAGCTTTTCACCGCCCGAACCTTGCTCCAGCAAAAAGCCGAGCAACTGATAACGCTCGCTACAGCGTAAATGACGGGCGAAAGCTCGATAGGCCGCATCACCTTGCAGCGCAAGGGTGAGATACCAGGACTCCAGCGCCGGCGCAGTTCGCCCTTGGTCACAACCTTCGCTCAACACGGCCCAGGGCTCGCTTCGAGCAGGTCGTACCTCAGGCACGCCCCTTTGATCGATGAACAACTGCAACTTGAAAAGATTCGTTTGCGACAACGGCAGCACCCAGGCACTGCCACTGAGCACTTGCAACCCCGGGCGTAAAACCAGCAAGCCTTGCCAACCTGGCGCCAGGCACAAGAAAGCCGAACGCTCGCGATGCGCCAGACACAGAACGTCACAGCCATTGCGGATACGAATGACTTGCTCACCAGACTTCGTAAGGGCACACCAATCCCTCAGGGTTGAAATCG
Source organism: Pseudomonas sp. OG7 (assembly GCF_014192825.1). Taxonomy (NCBI): domain Bacteria; kingdom Pseudomonadati; phylum Pseudomonadota; class Gammaproteobacteria; order Pseudomonadales; family Pseudomonadaceae; genus Pseudomonas; species Pseudomonas sp. OG7. The sequence continues at coordinate 204,936 of NZ_JACHYK010000008.1, forward strand.
AGTCTGGTTTATCGTCCGCCCCCACTTCAGTTGCCACCATCACAATCACCCGGCATAGATTCCCAGCCACTATGCTGGAGACCCGTCGAACAATCTTGATGAGAAACTGATGACAACTGCCTGTACCGACCTCTTCGCGGGCAAACCCGCGCCCACAGTTACCGCACCACCTTCAGCCCTGTGAAATCCCTGTGGGAGCGGGTTTACCCGTGAAGAGGCCGGCCCTGCCGAGATAGGTTCATGAAAGGAGGGATTGAAAAAATGCAGGCATAAAAAAAGAGGCCCTTAGGCCTCTTCTTTTTGTGACCCCAGCCATGCACTGAGGACCGAATTTGGAGCGGGAAACGAGACTCGAACTCGCGACCCCGACCTTGGCAAGGTCGTGCTCTACCAACTGAGCTATTCCCGCGTCGTGATGGGTGCCATTCTAGCGATTTCTAAAACAGCGTCAACCCCTTGATTCAAAAAAACTTTTATTTCTGCTCCGAACCTTCGCGCAGGTGCGGCCAGGCAGCCAGCAGGTAATGCACCATCGACCACAGCGTCAGCCCCGCCGCCACCAGCAGCAGCCCGTACCCCAGGATGACCCAGAAAGTCACCGCCGGTGGGTTGGCCAGCAGAATAACCAGTGCCAGCATCTGCGCGGCAGTCTTCCATTTGCCAAGGTTGGACACCGCCACATGCGCCCGTGCGCCCAGCTCCGCCATCCACTCGCGCAGTGCCGACACCACGATTTCGCGGCCGATGATGACCGCAGCCGGCAGGGTCAGCCAGAAGTTGGCGTGGGTCTGCACCAGCAGCACCAAGGCCACGGCCACCATCAGTTTGTCGGCCACCGGGTCCAGAAAGGCACCGAACGGGGTGCTCTGCTGCAGCCGACGCGCCAGATAACCGTCCAGCCAGTCGGTGGCCGCAGCGACGGCAAACACGCTGCTGGCGGCCATATAGCTCCAATGGTAGGGCATATAGAACAGCAGGATGAAAATCGGGATGAGCAGGACGCGTAGAACGGTGAGCAGGTTTGGAATATTCATCGGTACGACTGGCTGCAAGTTGAGCCCGGCATTCTACTCGCTATGCAGGCTGGCATAAATTGATTCGGCAAGCTTTTTACTGATGCCGGGGGCTTTGGCGATTTCATCGATACTGGCGCGGTTGAGCTCTTGCAGGCCGCCGAAATGTTTCAGCAGGTCGCGGCGGCGCTTCGGCCCTACCCCGGCCACATCTTCAAGGCTGGAGACGCGACGGGCCTTGCCACGACGGGCGCGGTGACCGGTGATGGCAAAACGGTGGGCTTCATCGCGGATCTGCTGGATCAGGTGCAGAGCGGCAGAATCGCCCTTGAGGGTAAATTCGTGGTGCACGTCGTTCAGATAAAGGGTCTCGAAGCCTGCCTTGCGGGTAACGCCTTTGGCCACGCCAAGCAGGGTCAGGTCGTTGAAGCCCAGTTCCTGCATCACATCGCGGGCCATGTTCAGCTGGCCCTTGCCGCCGTCCACCAGCAACACATCGGGCAGCTTGCCCTCGCCGTCCTTGATACGCCCGTAGCGGCGAGTCAGCGCCTGATGCATGGCGGCATAGTCATCACCACCGGTGATGCCTTCGATGTTGAACCGACGGTAATCGGACTTCAGCGGGCCTTCAGGGCCGAACACCACGCAGCTGGCCACGGTGGCTTCGCCGCTGGAATGGCTGATGTCGTAGCACTCCAGGCGCTGCGGCACTTCATCCAGGCCCAGCACTTCGGCCAGGGCCTCGAAGCGGGCAGCCATGTGCTGGCGGTTGGCCAGGCGGGCGTTGAGCGCCTGCTCGGCGTTGGTCACTGCCAGCTGCTGCCAGCGGGCGCGTGTGCCGCGTACCCGGTGGCTGATGGTCAGCTCGCGGCCACGCAGCGTGTGCAGCGCCTCGGTGATGGCTTCAAAGTCTTCGTGAACCACGTTGACGATCAACTCGCCAGGCAGTTCGCGCTCTGCATTGCCCAGGTAGTACTGGGAGAGGAATGCGGCCATGACCTCGGCCACCTCTTCCTCGATACCCACCTGCGGGAAAAAGTTCTTGCTGCCCAGTACTCGCCCACCGCGCACGCTGATCAGGTGCACGCAGGCGCCGCCCGGGTTGACGAAAGCGGCGATGACGTCGACATCGCCACTGCCACCTTCTATGTACTGCTGGTCCTGCACGCGCCGCAACAGGGAGATCTGGTCACGCAGCTCGGCAGCTTTCTCGAAATTGAGGGCCATGGCGGCCGTTTCCATCTCGGCATTCAGTTCGTTGCCCAACTGCTGGCTACGCCCTTCCAGGAACATGACCGAGTGGCGCACATCCTCAGCATATTCCTCGGAGGTCACCAACCCGGTGCAGGGCCCTTTGCAGCGTTTGATCTGGTACTGCAGGCAAGGCCGGGTGCGGTTTGCGTAGTAGCTGTCCTCGCACTGGCGCACGGAAAAGGCCTTTTGCAGCAGGCTGAGGCTTTCGCGGATGGCCCCCGCGCTCGGGTACGGGCCGAAGTAGCGGCCCTTGGCCTTTTTCGCCCCACGGTGAATGCCCAACCGTGGGAACTCGCCATCGGACAGGAACACATAGGGGTAGGATTTATCGTCGCGCAGGAGGATGTTGTAGGGCGGGCGCCATTCCTTGATCAGGTTCTGCTCCAGCAACAACGCCTCGGTTTCGTTGGCGGTGATGGTGGTTTCGACCTGCGCAATACGCGCTACCAGCGCGGCGGTCTTGGGCGCCAGGCCAGTCTTGCGGAAATAGCTGGCCAGGCGCTTTTTCAGGTTCTTGGCCTTGCCCACATAAAGCAGCCGGGCTTCACCGTCGAACATTCGGTAAACGCCCGGGCGACCGCTGCAGGTCGCCAGGAATGCGCTGGCATCAAACACTTGGGACATGAGATTTACAGGCTTGCGTCAACCATGCCGTGGCGAACGGCCAGCAAGGTCAGTTCGACGTCGCTGGTGACCGAGAGTTTTTCAAAGATCCGATAACGGTAAGTATTGACGGTCTTGGGCGAGAGGCACAACTTGTCCGAGATGATCTGCACTTTCTGGCAGCCGACGATCATCAGGGCAATCTGGATTTCCCGTTCGGACAACGCGTCAAACGGCGAACCTTGCGGCTGAAACGGTTTCAGGGCCAGCTGCTGGGCGATTTGCGGGCTGATATAGCGCTGGCCGGCAAAGGCCAGCCGAATAGCCTGGACCATTTCATCAAGGCCTGCCCCCTTGGTCAGATAGCCGGCAGCGCCGGCCTGCAGCAAGCGCGTGGGGAACGGGTCTTCCTCGCACACCGTCACGGCGACTACCTTGATGTCCGGATGGCTGCGCAGCAATTTGCGGGTAGCCTCCAGGCCACCGATGCCGGGCATTTTCACGTCCATCAGCACCACATCCGGCTTGAGCTCACGGGCCAGTTTGAGCGCCGACTCGCCCGAGTCCCCCTCACCCACTACCTGCAGGCCGTCGATGTCGGCGAGCATGCGCGTAATACCGGTTCGTACCAGATCGTGATCATCGACCACTAAGACCCTAATCAAGCACACACCTCGTCAGCAGGGCGATTGGATCCCGCCACCTTAACAAAATTTTTCACGGTGGGCCTAACGCATTGATTCCGTCAGAAACGCCTGACGTTCAACGGCGAGCGGCCTCATTGTTTGCCGGGGTTGACCGTTGCTGGACAAGCGCCCCAACAGGTGCCATAACGCCGCCTGATCGTCGAACGATAACTGCCGGAATGCCCCAAGCAAACCAGACTCATCGGTACTCAAACCTTCCAGCTGTGCTGGGCTACGAATACCGCTGAGCACATACAGCGCGTCCACGCCCCGAACCGACAACGCCGCGAGGTAATCGACCCGAGGGGTACGCTCACCGCTTTCATACTTGCCCTGAGCGTTGGGTTCAACACCGCCGATTTCGCCAAATACTCGCTGGGTCATGCCCAGTCGTTCACGCTCTTCCCGCAGCCGCGGACCGAATCCATTCATTGGGGGCTCTCCTCTTCCCTGATATGCCAGATGCCCGCCCTACCGTCCGTAGGCGGCACAAACATGTGGATCCACTATGCCCATGGTCTGGGGTCACGACAAGCCATCATTGGGCTATTAATTGATGGCTCGCTGCATACGCACAAAGCAATCGTCTTCTCCCATTTCAACGAAACCGTGGCGCTGATACAGCTGACGGGCCGGGTTGCTGCGAAACACCATCAGCCGCAGCAGCGGCAGGCGCCGCTGCCTGGCCCAGAGCGCCAACTGCTCCAATACCCAGCTGCCGACCCCGCGCCCACGGTGCTCGGGCAACAGGTGCAACTCGCGGATGAACAACGCCTGGCGGTCCTGGCTAAGGCTGCAGAAACCCAGCAGGGTGTCGCCTTCGGTCACCAGCCACTGCTCGCGCCAGCCCCAGGCCTCGTCGAAGGCTTCTTCGATCCACAACAGGTCGTATTCGCGGTAGTACGGCAACATGGCGCGGCGCGTGAGGTCACGGGCAAAGGTGCAGTGGCGGTCGTTGGCGGGGGTTAACTGTAAAGGCATCGCATTTCGCTCATCGGGGATGACACACGGTCGCACAAACACCGCCCCTGCGGGTACGCCTCGCGTTTCTTGTAGCGAATCATCGCGCGACCCTGCCGTTACCGTCTGTCTTGAGCCTAGATAATTCATTGATCAAGGTCACGGCCGGGTTACGAATTGTTTCTATGCTCAAAGCCTTCGGCACCCACGCCCAACGCCAACGGGAGCACCCATGGCCACCCCGTCACTGGCCAGCCAGCCGCAACTGGCCCGGCGCGATTCCCGCCCGCAGCTTGCCCACACGCCAGGGCGCGCCACCCTCGTGTTGTTCTTCGGCCTGCTACTGGCCGGTATTGCCTATACCGTCTGGAGCCTGAAACAGGATGTAACGGCCAGCGGAACGGTAATCACCACGGTCACACCGTTCCTTCTACTGGGCCTGGCGCTGCTGATTGCCCTGGGCTTCGAATTCGTCAATGGTTTTCATGACACCGCCAATGCAGTCGCCACGGTCATCTACACCCACTCGCTGCCAGCACCGGTGGCGGTCGTCTGGTCCGGGCTTTGCAACTTCCTTGGCGTGTTACTTTCCAGCGGCGCGGTGGCGTTCGGCATCATTGCCCTGCTGCCGGTGGAGTTGATTTTGCAGGTCGGTTCCTCGGCCGGCTTTGCCATGGTCTTCGCCATGCTGCTGGCCGCCATCATCTGGAACCTCGGCACGTGGTGGCTGGGCCTGCCAGCCTCGTCCTCACACACCTTGATCGGCTCGATCATCGGCGTGGGTGTGGCCAACGCGCTGATGCACGGGCGTGACGGCACCAGTGGCGTGGACTGGGCCCAGGCCAGCAAAGTCGGCTATGCCTTGCTGTTCTCACCCCTGATCGGCTTTGCCTGCGCGGCCTTGTTGCTGATGGCGTTGCGCGCACTGGTCAAGCGCAAGGAACTGTATCAGGCGCCGGAAAGCCGCACCCCACCACCGTGGTGGATCCGCAGCGTCCTGATCCTCACCTGCACCGGCGTATCCTTTGCCCACGGCTCCAACGACGGCCAGAAAGGCATGGGCCTGATCATGCTGATCCTGGTCGGCACCCTGCCCATGGCCTATGCCCTGAACAAGACCATGCCCAACGAACAGGCTTTGCAGTTTTCTGCCGTCGCCGAAGTAACCCGCCAGGCGCTGGTGCGCAGCGACCCGCAAGCGGCCCCGGCCGACCCGCGCCAAGTACTGACCTTGTTCATTGCCGAGCCCAAGGCCAGCCCGCAACTGGTGCCGGCACTCGCGGCGCTGACCGGGATGATCGGCGACCAGGTCAAAGGCTATGGCTCGCTCAAGCGCGTGCCGGCTGAAGCCATGGCCAATGTGCGCAACGACATGTACCTGACCAGCGAAACCATTCGCCTGATCGAGAAAAAACACCTGGTGGCATTCGATGCCGACACCCGCAGCCATGTAGAACTGTTCAAGGCCCAACTGGACGATGCCACCCGCTACATTCCACTGTGGGTGAAGGTGGTCGTGGCCATCGCGCTGGGGCTGGGCACCATGGTTGGCTGGCGGCGTATCGTGGTGACGGTGGGCGAGAAGATCGGCAAGACCCACCTGAGCTATGCCCAGGGCGCCTCGGCTGAAGTGGTTGCGATGTGCACCATCGGCGCGGCGGACGTGTTCGGGCTGCCGGTTTCGACCACCCATGTGCTGAGCTCTGGCGTGGCCGGCACCATGGTCGCCAACGGCTCAGGCATACAGAAACGCACACTGATCAACCTGCTGATGGCCTGGGTGCTGACCCTGCCGGCAGCCATGGTGCTGGCAGGGTCGCTGTACTGGTTGTTGAACCAGGTCCTCTAGGTCAGTCAGGCAGGAATCTTCAGGCCGCGCTGCACGGCTGGCCGTTCAAGGAAGGCGGCCAGTACCCGTTGCACTTCCTTGAACTGATCAAAGCCTACCAACTCCCGCGCGTTGTAACGTTCCACCAGGTTGCGTACCCACGGGAAGATGGCGATGTCGGCGATGCTGTACGCGTCCACCATCCACTCCCGCCCTTTCAGGTGCCGATCCAGCACACCCAGCAGCCGTTTGGACTCGTTGACATAGCGATCACGCGGACGCTTGTCTTCATATTCCTTGCCAGCAAAGAAATGGAAGAAGCCAACCTGGCCAAACATCGGCCCGATGCCGCCCATCTGGAACATCAGCCACTGCAGGGTCTGGTAACGCTGGGCAGGGTCCTGACTGAGCAGTTGGCCGCTCTTCTCCGCCAGGTACTGCAGGATCGCCCCCGACTCGAACAGCGGCAGCGGCTGACCACCCGGCCCGTTCGGGTCGAGGATGGCCGGGATCTTGTTATTCGCGCTGAGCGAGATGAACTCGGGGCTCAACTGGTCATCGTTGTCAAAACTGACCTTGTGCGCCTCGTAGGCCAGGCCGATTTCTTCGAGCATGATCGACACCTTGACGCCGTTGGGTGTCGGCAGCGAATACAGCTGCAGGCGTTCTGGGTGTTTGGCGGGCCACTTGCGGGTAATCGGGAAAGCACTGAGATCGGTCATGATCAACCTTGCCTGGGGAATGAACCTGTCACTCTAGAGACATCCCCGGCCGCTGACCATCACCGACCACTTATCAGCGCTGGCAACTCAGGCCTGACCGTGGGCCTTGAGCTTGAGCTTTTCGGTGTCGACACGCACGAACACCGAGTCGGCGGTCACGGTCAGCACATCGTCGGCCCAGACCTCGCAGATCACCCGGCTCTTGCGCCCTACTTCCCCTTCCACACGCGCCTTGAGCAACAGCTCGACGCCCATGGGCGTGGGTTTCAGGTAGGTCAGGTTGAGCGTACCCGTGACGCAGTCGATGCGCGGCAGGCTGCCCGGCTCGCGGCCTTCATTGCGGTAGTGGTAAGCCATGGCCGTCCAGTTGGAATGACAGTCGACCAGCATCGCCAGTAGGCCGCCGTAAACCAGGCCGGGCCAGCCGATGAAGGTGCTGTCGGGCGCATGGCGGCATATCAGATGAACGCCGTCGGCGTCCCAGTGGCTTTGCAGGTGCAGCCCGCTGGGGTGGGAGCACCCGCAGCCATAACACGTGCCGTCGGGTGCCGCGAGGGCCTGGAGGGAAAGGGCTTGGTCGTTCATACGCTTCCTGTGCTTATTGAAATGGGGGCGCGCAACGCCCCCATTAAAGCAGAAACATCAGGCCGTCTGGGCAACCACCTTGGCACGCCGCTGGGTCAGCGAAACCAGCAGGATGAACAGGGTGACGCCAGCAGTCATCAGGGTTTCGTAGCGGTAGGCATCGCTGAACAGCATGTAGCCCAGCACCATGACGATGGTGCCGATCACCAGCCAGGTCAGCCACGGGAACAGCCACATTTTCAGTTCCAGCGGCCGCCCTTCGCGCTCGGCCCGGGCACGCATGCGCAGTTGCGACACGGCAATCACCAGGTACACCAGCAAGGCGATGGCACCGGTGGTGGACAGCAGGAAGCCGAACACCTTGCCCGGGAACACATAGTTGACGAAGCAACCGGCAAAGCCTGCCAGGGTGGAGAAGATCACCGCCACGGTCGGTACCCCGGAGCCGGAGATGCGCTTGGTAACGCTCAGTGCCTGACCACGGGCACCCAGCGAATAGAGCATGCGCGATGCGGTATACAGACCCGAGTTCATGCAACTGGTCACCGCTACCAACACCACCAGGTCAACCAGCAGTTTGGCACCCGGCACGTTCAACACCTCCAGTACGCGCTGGAACGAACCGACCGCCTTGAGTTCAGGGTCGTTCCAGGCCACCAGCGACACCACCAGGAAAATCGACGCCAGATAGAAGATGGCGATACGGTACACCACCAGGTTGGTGGCGCGGCGGATCTTGTCTTTAGGGTTGGCGGTTTCGTCAGCGGCAATGGTGACGATTTCGGCACCGAAGAACGAGAAGATGGTGATCAGTACACCACCCAGCACCGTCCCGAAGCCGTTGGGCATGAAGCCGCCGTTGTCCCAAAGTCGGCTGACCCCGGACACCTCTGCCAGCGGCCAGAAGCCGAACACGGCCAAGGTGCAGACCACGATGAAGGCAATGATCGCCACCACCTTGACCAGGGCGAACCAGTACTCGAAGGCACCGAAGTTCTTCACGCTGATCAGGTTGGTGCCCGACAGCACCAGCATGATCAGGAAGGCGAACAGCCACGATGGCACCCCAGGGAAGTAGGCGTGGAGGATGTCAGCGCCGGCAATGGCCTCGACCGGAATGATCAGCACCCAGAACCACCAGTACAGCCAACCGATGGTAAAGCCCGCCCATGGGCCAATGGCTTCGGAGGCATAGGTGGAAAACGAGCCGCTGTTAGGGTTGGCGATGGCCATTTCGCCCAGCATACGCATCACCAGCAAGACCAGCAGGCCGGTCATGGCGTAGGAGATGAGGATGGCCGGGCCGGCGGTGGCAATGGCGTTGGAGGAGCCGATGAACAGGCCGGCGCCGATAATGCCCGCAATGGAAATCATGGAAACCTGACGGGAGGTCAGGCCGTGCTGCAGGGAACGCTGTTTCTTGTTGTGTTGCGAAGCCATGAAGAACCCTCGAATGGGTCGGCCGCAGCGAAGCGGCTGAAGGTCGGAGCAGAATTCTTATAAATTTCTGATGTTCGTTGTTGTTGTTTTGCAGATGCCGGAAGCGGTTACAAACCTCCTCTTCGCACGACCGGTTGTAATCGTTGATCCAGGTCAGTATTAATCTATAGGCCGGGGTCAACAAACGACCTTTTCGAACCACATGATTCCGCTTTGGAATGAACTCCTTCCTTTTTTGCTCGGTATTTGCCCGTCATGTCCAAACGCCTGATGCCTTCGACCACCGCCCTTCAGTGCTTCGAAGCGGCCGCCCGCCACCTCAGCTTCACCCGCGCGGCGCAGGAACTGCACCTGACCCAGAGCGCCGTCAGCAAGCAGGTGGCGCAGCTTGAGGACATGCTCTCGCACTCGCTGTTCCAGCGCATTCGCCGCCGCCTGCACCTGACCCCGGCCGGCGCGCTGTACCTCACCGAAGTGAACAAGATCCTCACCCAGATCGACATTTCCAGCCGCTACATCCTCAGCTACGGCGATGAAACCGAAGTGCTGCGCATCGCCACCCAACCCACCTTCGGTGCACGCTGGCTGGTGCCCAGACTCAAGGGTTTTGGCGACCGCTACCCACGCATTCACCTGGACGTGCGCAACGAACTGGAACCGTTCGACCTGGTGCAGGCCAAGGCCGATATCGCGTTTTTCTTCGGCCAAGGCACCTGGCCCGGGGCGACCTGCATCGAGTTGTTCAGCGAAGAAGTGGTGCCGGTGTGCAGCCCGCAGCTATTGGCCAATCACCCTTTCGACAGTGCCCAGGCGCTGACCGAGCACCGGCTGCTGCAGTGCGTGTCACGGCCAGAGGCCTGGCACGAATGGTTTCTGGGGCTGGGGCTGCATAGCCAGAACAGCTACCACGGGCCGCGTTTCGACACGTTCTACCTGTGCATTCGCGCAGCGATTGCAGGCTGCGGTATCGCCCTGATTCCGCGCTATCTGGTGGCAGAGGAGCTAAGCGAGGGCAAGCTGGTGGTGGCCTGGGACCACCCGGTGGCGAGCAATGGCCGGCACTTTATCGCCCATGCCGAGCATGCGGCCGAAGTGCCGAAGATCAGGGCCTTTGTGCAGTGGATTCGGGAGCGGGTGGCTGAGGGCGATTGATATTGACCGCGCCGGCAAGATCACGAATCCACGGAATGATCGCAATCGAATAATTCGTTTGCGGAATAACCCGCCAACACGCTTGGATAATAAGAAACTCGAACAAGGTCCCGCGTGCCCATGAACCAGGAAAGTATCAGCCAATCCATTGCCATCGTTCACCCGATCACACTTTCCCATGGCCGCAATGCCGAAGTCTGGGACACCGACGGCAAACGTTACATCGACTTCGTCGGTGGTATCGGTGTGCTCAACCTGGGCCACTGCAACCCCGCCGTGGTCGAGGCGATCCAGACCCAGGCCACCCGCCTGACCCACTACGCCTTCAACGCCGCCCCGCACGGCCCGTATCTGGCACTGATGGAACAACTGAGCGGGTTCGTGCCCGTCAGCTATCCATTGGCCGGCATGCTCACCAACAGCGGTGCGGAAGCGGCCGAAAACGCTCTGAAAGTTGCCCGCGGCGCCACCGGCAAACGGGCCATCATCGCCTTCGACGGCGGCTTCCATGGCCGCACCCTGGCCACCCTGAACCTCAACGGCAAGGTCGCCCCGTACAAACAGCGGGTCGGTGAACTGCCTGGGCCGGTGTACCACCTGCCCTACCCCAGCGCCGACACCGGCGTGACCTGCGAGCAGGCGCTCAAGGCCATGGACCGCCTGTTCAGCGTCGAACTGGCTGTGGAAGACGTGGCAGCGTTCATTTTCGAGCCGGTGCAGGGTGAAGGCGGCTTCCTCGCCCTTGACCCCGCCTTCGCCCAGGCCCTGCGCCGCTTCTGCGACGAGCGCGGCATCCTGATTATCATCGACGAAATCCAGTCGGGCTTCGGCCGCACCGGCCAACGCTTCGCCTTCCCACGCCTTGGCATCGAACCCGATCTGTTGCTGCTGGCCAAGAGCATTGCCGGCGGCATGCCACTGGGTGCGGTGGTCGGGCGCAAGGATTTGATGGCTGCGCTGCCCAAGGGCGGCCTGGGCGGCACCTATTCGGGCAACCCGATTGCCTGTGCGGCGGCGCTGGCCAGCCTGGCGCAGATGACCGACGAGAACATCGCCACCTGGGGTGAGCGCCAGGAGCAGGCCATCGTCAGCCGCCATCAGCGCTGGCAGGCCTCAGGCCTGAGCCCGTTCATCGGCCGCCTGACCGGCGTGGGCGCCATGCGTGGCATCGAGTTCGTCAATGCCGATGGCAGCCCGGCGCCGGCACAACTGGCCAAGGTGATGGACGCCGCGCGGGCCAAGGGCTTGTTGCTGATGCCCAGCGGCAAGGCACGGCACATTATCCGCCTGTTGGCACCACTGACCATCGAGGCCGAGGTGCTCGAAGAAGGCCTGGATATCCTCGAGCAGTGCCTGGCCGAGCTGAACTGAGGCTTACAGCCCCAGTTCTTGCGGGGTGAGCATGTCGGACTCGAAGGCAATCCAGCCGCCTTCGAGTTCGGCATGGCCGTTGACGATCGGGCCGTAGTAGGTCAGGCCGTTCTCCAGGGTCACGCAAATGTGCGTGGCCGATTTCTCGGGGGCCGCGAGCGTACCGACGAAATGCACCTTCTTCAGGGTTTCGGTCACCGCTTCCAGGCCAACGCGCATGTTGGGGTTTTCCGCGGCCTCGGTGTCGCCGCCACGGTCTTCGGCGCTGATGGTCACGGTGGCGATGTACGGGTACTTGGTGCTCAAGCGGGTTACCTCTGTGGGTGTGTAGGCGTATGGGCGCGTAGAGTACGGCAGGTGATCTCTATTGTCTCTACCGGCCTCTTCGCGGGCACGCCCGCTCCCACAGGGATCGCATGTTGCCCGGGGTGTGCACAGCACCTGTGGGAGCGGGCGAGCCCGCGAAGAGGCCGGGCCTGCAAAAGGTGATCTGAATGCCCCGATCTGTTAGGGTGCCCGCCGATGCACGCCACACCACACGAGGATCCCGAGTGAGCGCCGAAGAACCCCTGATCGCCGACCTGTTCGATGTCGACAAACGCCTGTCCCTCAAGCCCGTCGTGGACTTCAACAGCTACCTGCGCAATGCCTTCGGCGAAGGCCCGTGCCGCTGCCACCGCTGCGCCGAAGGTGGTGACGAGAGCACCTACAGCCACGCACACAGCTTCACCTTCGACGGCCGTCAGTGGCACCGCCGCTTTGCCAGCACCTCGGGTAGCGATGTTGCCCAAGCGCTGAAGAAGGCCTGGCTGTCGTACACCAAGGCCGACCTCAATCTGGTCGGCGCGCTGGACCTGAGCACCCTCAAGACCTTCACCGAAGCCGCCCTGCACCCGCGCCTGCTGGCCCTGCTGCCAGCCAGCGGCCTGGCCCGTGAAGTGGATGGCCAATGGATGCTGCAAGCCCAGGCCGACTGACGGCCCGGCGGCAGGGCAGGATTCCACCGGTCTGCTAACGTGGTGGAATCCGCCCATCCGCAGGTAGTCCGCCATGGCCCGCACAACGCCCATCGAGCTGTACCGCAATATCGGCATCGTCGCACACGTCGACGCCGGCAAGACCACGACTACCGAGCGGATCCTGTTCTACACCGGGGTCAACCACAAGATGGGCGAGGTGCACGATGGCGCCGCGACCATGGACTGGATGGCCCAGGAGCAGGAGCGCGGCATCACCATCACCTCGGCGGCGACCACGGCGTTCTGGCAAGGCTCGACCAAACAGTTCGCGCACAAGTACCGCTTCAACATCATCGACACCCCCGGCCACGTCGACTTCACCATCGAGGTGGAGCGCTCGTTGCGCGTGCTCGATGGCGCGGTGGTGGTATTCAGCGGCGCTGACGGGGTGGAGCCACAGTCCGAGACGGTCTGGCGCCAGGCCAACAAGTACCATGTGCCACGCCTGGCCTACATCAACAAGATGGACCGTCAGGGTGCTGACTTCCTGCGCGTGGTCAAGCAGATCGACCAGCGCCTGGGGCACCACCCGGTACCCATCCAGCTGGCCATCGGCAGCGAAGAAAACTTCGTCGGCCAAATCGACCTCGTGAAAATGAAGGCCATCTACTGGAACGATGCCGACCAGGGCACCAGCTACCGCGAAGAACCCATTCCCGAAGAACTGCAGGCGCTGGCCGACGAATGGCGTGCGCATATGATCGAGGCCGCCGCCGAGGCCAACGATGAGCTGACCATGAAGTTTCTCGAAGGCGAGGAATTGAGTGTCGACGAGATCAAGGCTGCGCTGCGCCAACGCACCATCGCCAACGAAATTGTACCGACCATCCTCGGCTCCTCGTTCAAGAACAAAGGCGTGCCGCTGATGCTCGACGCGGTGATCGACTACCTGCCCGCCCCGTCGGAAATCCCGGCGATCAAGGGCACCGACCCCGACGACGAAGATAAGCACCTGGAGCGCCACGCCGACGATAAAGAGCCGTTCTCGGCCCTGGCATTCAAGATCGCCACCGACCCCTTCGTCGGCACCCTCACCTTCGCCCGGGTGTATTCCGGCGTGCTCAGCTCGGGCAACGCAGTACTGAACTCGGTCAAGGGCAAGAAGGAACGCATCGGCCGCATGGTGCAGATGCACGCCAACCAGCGCGCCGAAATCAAGGACGTGTGCGCCGGCGACATCGCGGCGCTGATCGGCATGAAGGACGTGACCACCGGCGACACCCTGTGCGACATGGACAAGCCGATCATCCTGGAGCGCATGGACTTCCCCGACCCGGTGATTTCCGTGGCCGTCGAGCCGAAGACCAAGGCCGACCAGGAAAAAATGGGCATCGCCTTGGGCAAGCTGGCCCAGGAAGACCCGTCATTCCGCGTGCGCACCGACGAAGAAACCGGCCAGACCATCATTTCGGGCATGGGCGAGTTGCACCTGGACATCATCGTCGACCGCATGCGCCGCGAGTTCAATGTCGAGGCCAACATCGGCAAGCCGCAGGTGGCCTACCGCGAAAAAATCCGCAATACCTGCGAGATCGAGGGGCGTTTCGTCCGCCAGTCCGGCGGCCGTGGCCAGTATGGTCACTGCTGGATCCGCTTCGCCCCTGGCGACGAAGGCAAGGAAGGCCTGGAGTTCATCAACGAGATTGTCGGTGGCGTGGTACCACGCGAATACATTCCGGCGATACAGAAAGGTATCGAAGAGCAGATGAAAAACGGCGTACTGGCCGGCTACCCGCTTATCAACCTGAAAGCGGCGGTGTATGACGGCTCTTACCACGATGTCGACTCCAACGAAATGGCCTACAAGATCGCTGCGTCGATGGCCACCAAACAGCTGTCGCAGAAAGGTGGCGCGGTGCTGCTGGAGCCGGTGATGAAGGTGGAGGTGGTGACGCCGGAGGAGTACCAGGGCGACATTCTGGGTGACCTGAGCCGACGACGCGGGATGATTCAGGACGGTGACGAAACGCCGGCAGGCAAGGTGATCCGTGCCGAGGTGCCGCTGGGCGAAATGTTCGGCTATGCCACCTCGATGCGCTCGATGACTCAGGGCCGAGCGAGCTTTTCGATGGAGTTCACCCGCTATGCCGAGGCACCGGCCAGTATTGCCGATGCCATTGTGAAGAAGAACCGCGGGGAGTGACTCATTAGCCTGTGCCGGCCTCTTCGCGGCTAAAGCCGCGAAGAGGCCGGCACAGGCAACCACCCACCCTCAGTGCTGCTCACCTGCCCGCTTCAACAGCTTCTTGCACCGCTCCGACAAGTGCACCACCCGCAGCTGCTTGCCCGCCTTGGCATACCGTTCACGCAGGGTCTTCAATGCCGCAATCGCCGAGTAATCGACAAAGCTCAGATGCTGGCAATCCAGCGTCACCTGAGCAGGGTCGCTGGCCGTATCGAACTGGTTGAGGAACGAGGTGGTAGAGGCAAAGAACAACGTGCCATGTACCTGATAATGCTTGCCGCCCTGCGCATCCTCATGGCAGTCCGCATACAACTCCCGCGCATGCTGCCAGGCAAAGTTAAGGGCCGCGATGATGATGCCGAACAGCACCGCCATGGCCAGGTCGGTAAACACTGTCACGACAGTGACCGCAATGATCGCCAGCACGTCATTCACCGGCACTTTGTTAAGCACCCGCAGCGACGCCCAGGCAAATGTCTGCTGGGCCACCACGAACATCACACCCACCAGTGCCGCCAGCGGAATGCGCTCGATCAGCGGCGACAGGAACAACACGAACAGCAAGATCATCACCCCGGCCACCACCCCGGACAGCCGGCCACGGCCATTGGAACTGAGGTTGATCACCGTCTGCCCGATCATCGCGCAGCCACCCATGCCACCGCACAGGCCCGAGACCATGTTCGCCGCACCCAGCGCCACGCACTCGCGGTCCGGGAAGCCTCGGCTCTCGGTGATTTCATCGGTCAGGTTGAGGGTAAGCAGGGTTTCCAGCAGCCCGACCATGGCCATCAGCACTGCGTAGGGGACGATGATCTTCAGGGTTTCCAGGTTCCAGGGCACATCCGGCAGCGCCAGCCCCGGCAGGCCACCGGCGATGTGCGCCATGTCACCCAGGGTGCGGGTGGGCAGCCCGAGCAGGTAAACCAGCAGGCCAACACCCAGGATCGCCACCAGCGCCGGCGGAACTGCACGGGTCAGCTTCGGCAGCACGTAAACCACCGCCATGGTCAGCGCTACCAGCCCGATCATCAGGTACAGCGGCGCACCACTGAGCCAGTGCTCACCGTCCTTGAAATGCTCCAGCTGAGCCATGGCGATGACGATGGCCAAGCCGTTCACGAAGCCAAGCATCACCGGGTACGGCACCAGGCGTACCAGTTTGCCCAAGCGCAGCAGGCCGAACAGGATCATCACCACCCCGCCCAGCAACACCGTCGCCAGCAGGTACTGCACGCCGTGCTGCACCACCAGCGCGACGATCACCACGGCCATTGAGCCAGCGGCGCCGGAGATCATCCCGGGCCGACCGCCGAACAGCGCAGTCAGGGTACAGATGATGAATGCGCCATACAGGCCCATCAAAGGGTTGAGGTGGGCCACCAGGGCAAAAGCGATGCACTCGGGCACCAGGGCGAACGAGGTGGTGAGGCCAGCGAGCAGGTCGGCGCGTAGTCGGGCGGGTTTCATGGATATCCTGTGGTGCGGCCCGGGCGGGCGATACAAAAACAAGGGGCGCGATGTTACGGAATTTGTCTGGCAGCGGCCACCGCGAAGGCCGCTAGCGCGCAGCGCGGGTCAGCCACTCGGCCATGGCGGCATCCTCCAGCGCATACTCACCACGATTGGCTTTCCATACCAGTTCCTTCTCGCGCAAAGCATCCAGCGCTTTCTGTACGTTAGGCGTGCTGGCGATGACCTCTGCCTGAGCCTGCTCCAGCTTGCGACTTACCTCGACCAAAGTCTGCTCGGTAAATGGCGAAAACGGTTGGCGGCCTAGCGTGCGCTCGGCGATGACCTCAAGCACCGCTTGCTGCAAGGGTGAGAGTTCGTTCCAGGCACTTTCGTAGTCGCTCCACACGCCAGCCTGATGATTGAGCGCCCCGGTGCGCAGAAGTTCGCCCAAATTGCCCGCTTCTCCCAGACCAACGCTGACCTCGGCCAGTAATTTGTTGAGCATTTCCGGGCGCCGCCCTACCCGCTCAAAAGCGTACGCCAGGTCATCAACCTTGAATTGATTACTGTCTGCCAGGCGCCGATTCCACAGCGCAGTGATGAACTCGACATATTCACCCCCCAACAACGGGAATGGCGTGATACTGGCCCCGAAGAACGGCTGCTTGCTTTTGAGCACCAAGTTGGCCAACTTGTCCCGGCTGGAGCCAGTGAACACCAGCCGCAGGCCATCCGGGCGATCACCACGGTTCAGGTTGTCACGCGCAGCCTTGAGGGCGAACATCGCGTTAAGGCCATCTTCGCTGTTGAGGGCATGCTGGGCCTCATCGATGATCAGCACAACCATCTGGCCCGACACTTGGTGCAATACAGCAAGTGCCTGAGCGAGGGTAGTGCCCGACGGTAGTTGAGGCCGAGTGAAATCCCAGCTGAGGGTGCGCAGCAGGTTGATCTTGTCGATACCGGCCTTTTTCGCAGTTTTCGTCAGCGCGCCTTCAAAGCTAGCCAGCGCTGCACCGATCGCACCACTGATGAGCTCGGCCGGATCCGCATTACGGTCCGACCAGAGGTCGACGTAAACCGGCAGCCAGCCCAGACGCACGCACTCAGGGATGAAGTCGTTATTGAGAAAGGTACTTTTCCCTGTACGCCTTGGTGCGGCAAGGAACATGCCCGAACTGTAGTCGACCAGCGACTCGCCAGCCAGGTCTTTGGCCAGGGCCTTGGCCAATTGGTCGCGACGCAGGAGCGGGCGGATCGAAGACATGGCTTTATCCTCAATTATCTTGATGACTATAATTTATAGCTTACAAGATAAAGCAAGATAAATCACATTTCCGCATTTCCCTCCACTGCGGCGCTTGTGATCCATGGCCGGCAAATCCCCGACAAATTTGCCATCATGTTGATTCCCCCCGCGGAGATCATGGACATGCCGCTACGCCCCCTTTTCACCACCCTGCTGCTGGTTACCAGCCTCGTCGCCCAGGCCGCCACCGAGGTGGTGCCTCTGCAGCACCGCGCCAGCGCCGAACTGCTGCCTGCGGCGCAGGCATTCGTCGGCAAGGACGGCACAGTCAGCGCCTTCGAGAACAAGCTGATCGTCAACGCCAGCCCCGAGCGCATCGACGACCTGCGCGCCCTGCTGCAACAACTGGACACCGCACCCAAACGCCTGCTGATCAGCGTCGACAACAACGACAGCAATTTCCAGGACAACCGGGGCAATGCCCGTGTTATCCACTACGGCACCAGCAACCGTGACGGCGGCATGCAACAGATCCAGGCCAGCGAAGGCCAGCCGGCGCTGATCCAGGTTGGCCAGAGCATCCCGATCACCAGCACCAGTACCGACGGCTACGGGCGCATCCAGAGCAACACCGAATACCGCAACGTGACCCAGGGTTTCTACGTCACCCCCAGCTTGAGTGGCGATACGGTTCGTCTGCAAATAAGCACCAATAATGACCGTATCAGCCAGGAACGTGCTGATGTAGTGAAAGTGCAAAGCACCGACACGACAATCACCGGCAAGCTCGGAGAATGGATCACCCTGGCCGGCTACAACCAGCAGAGCCAAGCCGACCGTAGCGCCTCAAGCCACAGTTACAGCACCCAACGGGGTGAAAACATGACTTTGCGCGTCAAAGTCGACCTTCTCGACTGATGCCAGGCAATTCAAGGCCTCGACCAAAGGCCTTGAAACTGACTGCCAAGTCGCATTAGACCAAAGATGTAGTAAGCGAAAAATTCCACTACAAAACATTTGACATGCCCTTTTTCCCAAGGGCATGATGGCCTCGCTCCCGCTAATCAGGGGCCCTGGCAAGGGCCTTCGAGGCGTGCTCCTCCCACCCCTGGAGGCGCCTCGTGTCTATACGGCCCACAAGGCGGTTCGACGGGATTGCGACTGCAACGAAGAAGTTGTCCCGAGGGACGGAAGCGCATCACCGCAGTACTGGCAATCGCGTAGCACCGCAGCAAGGCAACCACGAGCCGACCTGCCGGAGCACACCTTCGCCTGGCCTGCCCACCCTTCCCCCTTCGAGCCTTCGCGTTCGCCGCCGCACTCTCTAGAACAGGACAGCCGCCAGGCACCCTGATCTGCACCCGGGCATCAGCACAATTAACCCAAGATCGATGCGACGAGGTTTATTTCCATGGCACTGACACGCGAACAGCAAATTGCAGCCCTCGAGAAAGACTGGGCCGAGAACCCGCGCTGGAAAGGCGTGACCCGTACCTACTCCGCCGCCGATGTCGTTCGCCTGCGTGGCTCCATCCAGCCGGAGCACACCTTTGCTCGCCAAGGCGCAGAAAAACTGTGGAAGCTGGTCACCGAAGGTGCCCACCCGTCCTTCCGCCCAGAAAAAGATTTCGTGAACTGCATGGGCGCCCTCACCGGCGGCCAGGCAGTGCAACAGGTAAAAGCCGGCATCCAGGCCATCTACCTGTCCGGCTGGCAAGTAGCCGCCGACAACAACTCGGCCGAGTCCATGTACCCTGACCAGTCGCTGTACCCGGTCGATTCGGTACCGACCGTGGTCAAGCGCATCAACAACGCCTTCCGCCGCGCCGACCAGATCCAGTGGAAAGCCGGCAAGAACCCGGGCGACGATGGCTACATCGACTACTTCGCGCCCATCGTGGCTGACGCCGAAGCCGGTTTCGGTGGCGTACTGAACGCCTACGAACTGATGAAGAACATGATCGAAGCAGGCGCCGCCGGCGTGCACTTCGAAGACCAGCTGGCCTCGGTCAAAAAATGTGGTCACATGGGTGGCAAGGTATTGGTACCGACCCAGGAAGCCGTACAGAAGCTGGTGGCCGCGCGCCTGGCAGCCGACGTGTCGGGCGTGCCTACCATCATCCTGGCCCGCACCGACGCCAACGCCGCCGACCTGCTGACCAGCGACTGCGACCCGTATGACCAGCCGTTCGTGATCGGCGAGCGTACCCGTGAAGGCTTCTACAAGGTACGCGCCGGCCTCGACCAGGCCATCGCCCGCGGCCTGGCCTATGCGCCGTACGCCGACCTGATCTGGTGCGAAACCGCCAAGCCAGACCTGGACGAAGCCCGCCGCTTCGCCGAAGCGATCAAGAAGGAATACCCGGACCAGATCCTGTCGTACAACTGCTCGCCTTCGTTCAACTGGAAGAAGAACCTGGACGACGCGACCATCGCCAAGTTCCAGCGCGAGCTGTCGGCCATGGGCTACAAGCACCAGTTCATCACCCTGGCTGGCATTCACAACATGTGGCACGGCATGTTCAACCTGGCGCACGACTACGCCCGCAACGACATGACCGCCTACGTGAAGCTGCAAGAGCAGGAATTCGCGGACGCCAGCAAAGGCTACACCTTCGTGGCGCACCAGCAGGAAGTGGGCACTGGCTACTTCGACGACATGACCACCGTGATTCAGGGTGGCGCATCGTCGGTGACTGCACTGACCGGTTCGACCGAGGAAGAGCAGTTCCACTGATAGTGGGGTGCTGTTGAAGGAAGGCCCGGAGCCTGCGAAAGCTCCGGGCCTTTATTTTCAGAAGCCTTTGAAAATGTTTCTGGGCTGGGAGGTGTTCGCCACAGCATCTTCAACGCCCGTGATACCGAGCGCCGCCCGCGCGGCGCTCGAATTCACAGGCGCCACATTCCTTTCGCCAAGCCCATGGCAGCCCTCACACAATCCAAATGCATCACCAGCAAAACCCAGGATCAGGTCTATGCTTCAGGCAGCACAGCAGCAAGGACCGCCCATGCCTCGTCCAAGCCACCTGATCATTCTCGCCCTGGCCGCCGCCCTCTATATATATGCACTGTCCAGCGACAAGCCCCTGCTTGCCCTGCCGACCAAGCCCATCCCTGGGCCGACCCTGATCGTTTGGCTGCACAGCGCCGCGCCGCGCCCTACCTGATCATCCTGACCTACTGGCTCGGTCAGTGGGCGATCGCTTCATCAGTCGGTCATCGCTCAATCGATAAAGTATTGACCCAGAGCGGTGCACGAAGCGCCGGAAGCTGCTAGAACAAGAGCCTTTCGCATTTGCAAGTAGGGGGAATCGCCAGATGAACTTTGCAAGGCGCAGAACAGCCAAATTAGAAGGCATCAGGTCAAATGATATTAATTATCATTACGAAAATTATAATTCGTTACCACTCGCAAGAAACATAATTAACAAAACAGCACGCAATGCCCGAATTTCAAGGCTTTCAGCCAGTTAGGAGCGAGTTTTGTTCTAAATCCTACGAATAAATTTGCAACGGAAATTTTACTTGCACCGGGTTTACCCATAAAATCAGCGCGATTGATTCAGCTGCGACATTTGGTCACTGCACCTGCGACACCACGTCGCCGCTTTACTTATTTCAGACTGCAGAGCTGGGTCTCTGTATAAGGATCTCTAGCATGTCCGATTCGGCAGGACTCATCGCCCACAACTGGGGCTTTGCCATCTTCCTCCTGGGTGTCGTCGGCCTGTGTGCCTTCATGCTCGGCCTGTCCAGCCTGCTCGGTAGCAAGGCCTGGGGCCGCGCCAAGAACGAACCCTTCGAATCCGGCATGCTGCCCGTCGGCAGCGCCCGCCTGCGCCTGTCCGCCAAATTCTATCTGGTCGCGATGCTGTTCGTGATCTTCGATATCGAAGCCCTCTTTCTCTTTGCATGGTCTGTGTCCGTCCGCGAAAGCGGCTGGACCGGGTTCGTCGAAGCTCTCGTTTTCATAGCAATTCTGTTGGCAGGTCTTGTCTACCTATGGCGCGTCGGTGCTCTTGATTGGGCTCCCGAAGGTCGCCGCAAGCGGCAAGCGAAGCTGAAACAATGAGGCTTTGGCAATGCAATACAATCTCACCAGAATCGATCCGGATGCGCCCAACGAGCAGTACCCGGTAGGTGAACGGGAAACCGTCACCGACCAACTGCTGGAGGACCAGGTCCACAAGAACATCTTCATGGGCAAACTTGAAGATGTGCTGCGTGGCGCGGTCAACTGGGGTCGCAAGAACTCCCTCTGGCCGTACAACTTCGGCCTGTCCTGCTGCTACGTGGAAATGACCACGGCCTTCACGGCACCCCACGACATCGCCCGCTTCGGCGCCGAAGTCATCCGGGCATCGCCGCGTCAGGCCGACTTCATGGTCATCGCCGGTACCTGCTTCGTCAAAATGGCGCCGATCATCCAGCGCCTGTACGAGCAGATGCTCGAGCCCAAGTGGGTCATCTCCATGGGGTCGTGCGCCAACTCCGGTGGCATGTACGACATTTACTCGGTCGTTCAGGGGGTCGACAAGTTCCTCCCCGTGGACGTCTATGTGCCTGGCTGCCCGCCACGCCCTGAGGCTTTCCTGCAAGGCTTGATGCTGTTGCAGGAGTCGATCGGCCAAGAACGACGCCCGCTTTCCTGGGTTGTTGGTGATCAAGGTATTTACCGTGCCGAGATGCCAGCCCAGAAAGACCTGCGTCGTGAGCAGCGCATTGCAGTAACCAACCTGCGCAGCCCCGACGAAGTCTGATCCAGCGACCTGCCGCCCGCTCCCGAAGGAGCCGGCGGCCTGGCTTCATTCTTAACGTTGACCCAAAGCGACCGAGACCATGACAGCGGACAACGCTATTTTCATTCCGCCCTACAAGGCTGACGACCAGGATGTGGTCGTCGAACTGAACAACCGTTTTGGCGCCGAAGCATTCGTCGCCCAGGAAACCCGCACCGGCATGCCCGTGCTGTGGGTCAAGCGCGCCCAACTCAAAGAGGTGCTCAGCTTCCTGCGTGGCGTGGCCAAGCCGTACAGCATGCTGTACGACCTGCACGGCGTCGACGAACGTCTGCGCACTCAGCGCCGTGGCCTGCCAGCTGCCGACTTCAGCGTGTTCTACCACCTGCTGTCGGTCGAGCGTAACAGCGACGTGATGATCAAGGTGTCGCTGAGCGAAGGCGACCTGAACCTGCCGACCGTGACCGGTATCTGGCCAAACGCCAACTGGTACGAGCGTGAAGTCTGGGACATGTTCGGCATCGACTTCGCCGGCCACCCGCACCTCAGCCGCATCATGATGCCGCCCACCTGGGAAGGCCACCCGCTGCGCAAGGACTACCCGGCCCGTGCCACCGAGTTCGACCCCTACAGCCTGACCCTCGCCAAGCAGCAGCTTGAAGAGGAATCGGCACGCTTCAACCCGGAAGCCTGGGGCATGAAGCGTCAGGGCGCCAACGAGGACTACATGTTCCTCAACCTCGGCCCCAACCACCCTTCGGCGCACGGTGCGTTCCGTATTGTCCTGCAGCTGGACGGTGAAGAGATCGTCGACTGCGTACCGGACATCGGCTACCACCACCGTGGTGCCGAAAAAATGGCCGAGCGCCAGTCCTGGCACAGCTTCATCCCCTACACCGACCGTATCGACTACCTCGGCGGGGTGATGAACAACCTGCCGTACGTGCTCGCGGTCGAGAAGCTGGCCGGTATCAAGGTGCCGCAGAAAGTCGACGTGATTCGCATCATGCTCGCCGAGTTCTTCCGCATCACCAGCCACCTGCTGTTCCTGGGTACCTACATCCAGGACGTCGGCGCCATGACCCCGGTGTTCTTCACCTTCACCGACCGCCAGCGCGCCTACACCGTGATCGAAGCGATCACCGGTTTCCGCCTGCACCCGGCCTGGTACCGTATCGGTGGCGTCGCCCACGACCTGCCGCGCGGTTGGGACAAGCTGGTCAAGGACTTCGTCGAATGGCTGCCCAAGCGCCTCGACGAGTACGAAAAGGCTGCCCTGCAGAACAGCATCCTCAAGGGCCGTACCATCGGCGTTGCCGCGTACAACACCAAGGAAGCCCTGGCCTGGGGTACCACCGGTGCCGGCCTGCGTGCCACCGGTTGCGACTTCGACCTGCGGAAAGCCCGCCCTTACTCCGGCTACGAGAACTTCGAGTTCGAAGTACCGCTGGCCCACAACGGCGATGCCTACGATCGCTGCATGGTCCGTGTCGAGGAGATGCGCCAGAGTATCCGCATCATCGACCAGTGCCTGCGCAACATGCCGGAAGGCCCGTACAAGGCGGATCACCCGCTGACCACGCCGCCGCCGAAAGAGCGCACCCTGCAGCACATCGAAACCCTCATCACGCACTTCCTGCAAGTCTCGTGGGGCCCGGTCATGCCGGCCAACGAGTCGTTCCAGATGATCGAGGCGACCAAGGGCATCAACAGTTACTACCTGACGAGCGATGGCGGCACCATGAGCTACCGCACCCGGATCCGTACCCCGAGCTACCCGCACCTGCAGCAGATCCCTTCGGTGATCAAAGGCAGCATGGTCGCCGACCTCATCGCGTACCTGGGCAGTATCGACTTCGTTATGGCTGACGTGGACCGCTAAGCATGAACAGCACGCTTATCCAGACAGACCGTTTCGCCCTGAGCGAAACCGAGCGCTCGGCCATCGAGCACGAAATGCATCACTACGAGGACCCGCGCGCGGCGTCCATCGAAGCCCTGAAGATCGTCCAGAAGGAACGTGGCTGGGTGCCGGACGGCGCCATCCACGCCATCGGCGAAGTACTGGGCATCCCGGCCAGCGACGTCGAGGGTGTCGCCACCTTCTACAGCCAGATCTTCCGTCAGCCGGTCGGCCGCCACATCATCCGCGTGTGCGACAGCATGGTCTGCTACATCGGCGGCCATGAGTCCGTGGTCAGCCAGATCCAGAGCGAGCTGGGCATCGGCCTTGGCCAGACCACCGCCGACGGCCGCTTCACCCTGCTGCCCGTATGCTGCCTGGGCAACTGCGACAAGGCCCCGGCACTGATGATCGACGACGACACCTTTGGCGACGTACAGCCGGCTGGCGTTACCAAACTGCTGGAGGGTTACGTATGACCATGACTTCCTTCGGCCCGGCCAACCGCATTGCGCGTACCGCCGAAACCCACCCGCTGACCTGGCGCCTGCGTGACGACGGCGAACCGGTATGGCTGGCCGAGTACGAGTCCAAGAACGGCTATGCCGCAGCGCGCAAAGCGCTGGCGCAGATGTCGGCCGACGACATCGTGCAAAGCGTCAAGGACTCCGGCCTCAAGGGCCGTGGTGGTGCAGGCTTCCCCACTGGCGTGAAGTGGGGCCTGATGCCCAAAGACGAGTCCATGAACATCCGCTACCTGCTGTGCAACGCGGACGAAATGGAGCCGAACACCTGGAAGGACCGCATGCTGATGGAGCAACAGCCCCATCTGCTGGTCGAGGGCATGCTGATCAGCGCCCGCGCCCTGAAGGCCTACCGCGGCTACATCTTCCTGCGTGGCGAGTACACCACCGCAGCGAAAAACCTCAACCGCGCCATCGATGAAGCCAAGGCTGCAGGCCTGCTGGGCAAGAACATCCTGGGCAGCGGTTTCGATTTCGAGCTGTTCGTGCACACCGGTGCCGGCCGCTACATCTGCGGCGAAGAAACCGCCCTGATCAACTCGCTGGAAGGCCGCCGCGCCAACCCGCGCTCCAAGCCGCCCTTCCCTGCCGCCGTGGGCGTGTGGGGCAAGCCGACGTGCGTGAACAACGTCGAAACCCTGTGCAACGTGCCGGCCATCGTCGCCAACGGCAACGACTGGTACAAGTCGCTGGCCCGTGAAGGCAGCGAAGACCACGGCACCAAGCTGATGGGCTTCTCCGGCAAGGTGAAAAACCCTGGCCTGTGGGAACTGCCGTTCGGCGTCACCGCCCGCGAGCTGTTCGAAGACTACGCCGGTGGCATGCGCGACGGCTTCAAGCTCAAGTGCTGGCAGCCAGGCGGCGCCGGTACCGGCTTCCTGCTGCCCGAGCACCTCGACGCGCAGATGTACGCCGGTGGCATCGCCAAGGTCGGCACCCGTATGGGTACCGGTCTGGCCATGGCGGTGGACGACAGCATCAACATGGTGTCGCTGCTGCGCAACATGGAAGAGTTCTTCGCCCGCGAGTCGTGCGGCTGGTGCACCCCCTGCCGTGACGGCCTGCCGTGGAGCGTAAAGATGCTGCGCGCACTGGAGAAAGGCCAGGGCCGCGCCGAAGACATCGAGACGCTGCTGGGCCTGGTCAACTTCCTCGGCCCTGGCCGTACCTTCTGTGCTCACGCACCCGGTGCCGTCGAGCCGCTGGGCAGTGCCATCAAATACTTCCGGTCCGAGTTCGAGGCCGGTGTCGCTCCAGCTACTGCTGGCGATGCCCTGCGCCCCAACCTGGCCAAGCCAATCCAGGCTGGGCCGAGCGTGGTCGGCGCATAACAAGATGATTGAGGCGGGTGGTCCGTGCCACTCGCCAGCTTGCCGGCAGGCCCGAGAAATCGTGGCGTGCCGCAAGCTCACCGATTTCCATTAGCCACGCCCGCTCACGCGGGCCAACGAAGAACTTTGAACAATGGCCACTATCCACGTAGACGGCAAAGCGCTCGAAGTCAACGGTGCAGACAACCTGTTACAGGCCTGTCTGTCGCTCGGCCTCGACATCCCTTATTTCTGCTGGCACCCGGCGCTTGGTAGCGTTGGCGCCTGCCGGCAGTGCGCGGTCAAGCAGTACACCGACGAGAACGACACCCGCGGTCGTATCGTCATGTCCTGCATGACCCCTGCCTCCGACGGCACCTGGATCTCCATCGACGATGAAGAGTCCAAGGCGTTTCGCGCCAGCGTCGTCGAATGGCTGATGACCAACCACCCGCACGACTGCCCGGTGTGCGAGGAAGGCGGTCACTGCCACCTGCAGGACATGACGGTAATGACCGGCCACAACGAGCGCCGCTACCGTTTCACCAAGCGTACCCACCAGAACCAGGACCTCGGCCCGTTCATCGCCCATGAGATGAACCGCTGCATCGCCTGCTACCGCTGCGTGCGCTACTACAAGGACTACGCCGGTGGTACCGACCTGGGCGTTTACGGCGCCCACGACAACGTGTACTTCGGCCGCGTCGAAGACGGCGTGCTGGAAAGCGAATTCTCCGGCAACCTGACCGAGGTCTGCCCGACCGGCGTGTTCACCGACAAGACCCACTCCGAGCGCTACAACCGCAAGTGGGACATGCAGTTCGCCCCGAGCATCTGCCACGGCTGCTCCAGCGGCTGCAACATCAGCCCGGGTGAGCGTTACGGCGAACTGCGCCGCATCGAAAACCGCTTCAACGGTTCGGTCAACCAGTACTTCCTGTGCGACCGTGGCCGCTTCGGTTACGGCTACGTCAACCGCAAGGACCGCCCACGCCAGCCGCAACTGGCCGACGGCACCAAGCTGGGCCTTGACGCTGCCCTGGACAAAGCCGCCGACCTGCTGCGCGGCCGCACCATCGTCGGCATCGGCTCGCCACGCGCCAGCCTGGAAAGCAACTACGGCCTGCGTGAGCTGGTCGGCGCCGACTACTTCTACTCGGGTATGGAAGCCGGCGAGCTGGCCCGCGTGCGCCTGGCCCTGAACGTGCTGAACAACAGCCCGCTGCCAGTGCCGACCCTGCGCGACATCGAAGACCACGACGCGGTGTTCGTGCTCGGTGAAGACCTGACCCAGACCGCTGCCCGCGTTGCCCTGTCCGTGCGCCAGGCCACCAAAGGCAAGGCCGAGGCCATGGCCGAAGCCATGAAAGTGCAGCCGTGGCTCGACGCCGCCGTGAAGAACATTGGCCAGCACGCGCTGTACCCACTGTTCATCGCCTCCCTGGCTGAAACCAAGCTGGACGACGTTGCCGAAGAGTGCGTACACGCCGCCCCGGCCGACCTGGCCCGCATCGGCTTCGCCGTGGCCCACGCCATCGACCCGAGCGCACCTGCCGTTGCTGGCCTGGACGACGAAGCCAAGGCCCTGGCCCAGCGCATCGCCGACGCCCTGGTCGCTGCCAAGCGCCCACTGGTGGTCGCCGGTACGTCCCTGGCCGACCCGGCGCTGATCGAAGCTGCCGCCAACATCGCCAAGGCCCTGAAGCTGCGCGAGAAGAACGGCTCGCTGAGCCTGGTGGTGCCTGAAGCCAACAGCATCGGCCTGGCCATGCTCGGTGGCGAGTCCGTCGATGCTGCGCTGGACGCCGTCATCAGCGGCAAGGCCGACGCCATTGTCGTGCTGGAAAACGACCTGTACGCCCGCGTACCGGCCGCCAAGGTCGACGCAGCCCTGGCTGCGGCCAAGGTGGTGATCGTTGCCGACCACTCGAAAACCCCGACGGTCGACCGCGCCCACCTGGTGCTGCCGGCTGCCTCGTTCGCCGAAGGCGACGGCACCCTGGTCAGCCAGGAAGGCCGTGCCCAGCGCTTCTTCCAGGTGTTCGACCCGCAATACCTGGACAGCAGCACCCAGATCCACGAAGGCTGGCGCTGGATGCACGCCCTGCGTGCCACCCTGCTGAACAAGCCGGTCGACTGGACCCAACTGGACCACGTCACCAGTGCCTGCGCCGAAGCTGCCCCGCAACTGGCCGGCATCGTCAACGCCGCCCCAAGCGCCGCGTTCCGCATCAAGGGCATGAAGCTGGCCCGTGAGCCGCTGCGCTACTCTGGCCGCACCGCCATGCGCGCCAACATCAGCGTGCACGAACCGCGCACCCCGCAAGACAAGGACACCGCGTTCGCCTTCTCCATGGAAGGCTACTCGGGCTCCGCCGAACCGCGCCAACAGGTGCCATTCGCCTGGTCCCCGGGCTGGAACTCGCCGCAAGCCTGGAACAAGTTTCAGGATGAAGTCGGTGGCCACCTGCGTGCCGGTGACCCGGGCGTGCGCCTGATCGAGTCGCAAGGCGACCGCCTGAGCTGGTTCACCGCCATTCCGGGGGCCTTCAACCCGGCCCGTGGTACCTGGACCGCTGTGCCGTTCTTCCACCTGTTCGGCAGCGAAGAAAGCTCCTCGCGCGCCGCCCCGGTGCAAGAGCGCATCCCGGCAGCCTACGTGGCCCTGGCCAAGTCCGAAGCCGACCGCCTGGGCGTCAACGACGGTGCCCTGCTGAGCCTGAACGTGGCCGGTGTGGCCCTGCGCCTGCCGCTGCGCATCAATGAAGAGCTGGGCGCAGGCCTGGTCGCGTTGCCGAAAGGCCTGGCCGGCATTCCGCCTGCCATCTTCGGTGCATCCGTCGAAGGTCTGCAGGAGGCAGCACAATGAGCTGGTTCACCCCCGAAGTAATCGACGTGATCCTCACCGTGCTGCGGGCCATCGTGGTCCTGCTGGCGGTAGTGGTCTGCGGCGCGCTGCTCAGCTTCGTCGAGCGCCGCCTGCTGGGCTGGTGGCAGGACCGTTACGGCCCGAACCGCGTAGGCCCGTTCGGTATGTTCCAGATCGCAGCCGACATGCTGAAGATGTTCTTCAAGGAAGACTGGAACCCACCTTTCGTCGACCGCGTCATCTTCACCCTGGCACCGGTCGTGGCCATGAGCGCCCTGCTCATTGCCTTCGTGGTCATCCCGATCACCCCGACCTGGGGCGTTGCCGACCTGAACATCGGCCTGCTGTTCTTCTTCGCCATGGCCGGCCTGTCGGTCTACGCGGTGCTGTTCGCCGGCTGGTCGTCGAACAACAAGTACGCCCTGCTGGGCAGCTTGCGTGCTTCGGCACAGACCGTGTCGTACGAAGTGTTCCTGGGCCTGGCGCTGATGGGCGTGGTGGTGCAGGTGGGCTCGTTCAACATGCGCGACATCGTTGAATACCAGGCCCAGAACCTGTGGTTCATCATTCCGCAGTTCTTCGGCTTCTGCACCTTCTTCATCGCTGGCGTCGCCGTGACCCACCGTCACCCGTTCGACCAGCCAGAAGCAGAACAGGAACTGGCCGACGGTTACCACATCGAGTATGCCGGCATGAAATGGGGCATGTTCTTCGTCGGTGAGTACATCGGCATCATCCTCATCTCGGCGCTGCTGGTAACCCTATTCTTCGGCGGCTGGCACGGCCCGTTCGGCATCCTGCCGCAACTGTCGTTCCTGTGGTTCGCGCTGAAGACCGCGTTCTTCATCATGCTGTTCATCCTGCTGCGCGCCTCGATCCCGCGCCCACGCTATGACCAGGTGATGGACTTCAGCTGGAAGTTCTGCCTGCCGCTGACCCTGATCAATTTGCTGGTGACCGCTGCGATCGTGCTCTACAACACGCCAGCCGTCGCGGCCCAGTGAGGATTTGACCCATGTTCAAGTATATCGGCGACATCGTTAAGGGCACCGGCACACAGCTGCGCAGCCTGGCCATGGTGTTCTCCCACGGGTTCCGCAAGCGCGACACCCTGCAATACCCCGAAGAACCCGTGTACCTGCCGCCGCGCTACCGCGGCCGCATCGTCCTCACCCGCGACCCCGATGGCGAGGAGCGCTGCGTAGCGTGCAACCTCTGCGCGGTGGCCTGCCCGGTTGGCTGCATCTCGCTGCAGAAAGCCGAGACCGAGGACGGCCGTTGGTACCCGGAATTCTTCCGCATCAACTTCTCGCGTTGCATTTTCTGCGGCCTGTGTGAAGAAGCGTGCCCGACCACCGCGATCCAGCTGACGCCGGATTTCGAAATGGCCGAGTTCAAGCGTCAGGACCTGGTGTACGAGAAAGAAGATCTGCTGATCTCCGGCCCCGGCAAAAACCCTGACTACAACTTCTACCGTGTTGCGGGTATGGCCATCGCTGGCAAGCCGAAAGGCGCTGCGCAGAACGAAGCCGAGCCGATCAACGTGAAGAGCTTGCTCCCATAAGGACAGAAAGATGGAATTCGCTTTCTACTTCGCATCCGGGATCGCCGTGGTCTCCACCCTTCGGGTGGTGACCGGTACCAACCCCGTGCACGCCTTGCTTTACCTGATCATTTCGCTGATTTCCGTGGCCATGATCTTCTTCTCCCTGGGTGCGCCGTTCGCCGGCGCCCTGGAAGTGATCGCCTACGCCGGCGCCATCATGGTGCTGTTCGTGTTCGTGGTGATGATGCTCAACCTGGGGCCGGCTTCGGTCGCCCAGGAACGGGGCTGGCTCAAGCCCGGCATCTGGGTCGGGCCAGTGATCCTCGGCGCCCTGCTGCTGGCAGAGCTGCTGTACGTGCTGTTCGTCACCCCGAGCGGCGCTGGCATCAGTGGTACCACCGTGGGCCCGAAAGCAGTGGGTATCAGCCTGTTCGGCCCTTACCTGCTGGTGGTCGAACTGGCTTCGATGCTGCTGCTGGCTGCAGCCGTCACCGCCTTCCACCTGGGCCGCAACGAGGCGAAGGAGTAAATCATGGGTGCTATCCCTCTCGAGCACGGTCTGGCAGTCGCCGGCATCCTGTTCTGCTTAGGTCTGGTTGGCCTGATGGTCCGCCGCAACATCCTCTTCGTGCTCATGAGCCTGGAAGTCATGATGAACGCCTCTGCCCTGGCGTTCGTCGTCGCCGGTGCCCGTTGGGTCCAGCCCGACGGCCAGGTGATGTTCATTCTGGTGATCAGCCTGGCAGCCGCCGAGGCCAGTATTGGCTTGGCCATCCTGCTGCAACTGTATCGCCGCTTCCACACTCTCGACATCGATGCTGCCAGTGAGATGCGCGGATGAACCTTCTCTTCCTGACTTTCGTCTTCCCCCTCGTCGGCTTCCTGCTGCTGTCGTTCTCGCGCGGTCGGTTCTCGGAGAACCTGTCCGCCCTGATCGGCGTCGGCTCGGTGGGCCTTTCGGCCGCCACCGCCGCCTATGTCATCTGGCAATTCAACGTCGCCCCGCCTGAAGGCGGCGCGTACAGCCAGCTGCTGTGGCAGTGGATGTCGGTGGACGGCTTTGCGCCGAACTTCACCCTGTACCTGGACGGCCTGTCGGTCACCATGCTGGGCGTGGTCACTGGCGTGGGCTTCCTGATCCACCTGTTCGCCTCTTGGTACATGCGTGGCGAAGCCGGCTACTCGCGCTTCTTCTCGTACACCAACCTGTTCATCGCCAGCATGCTGTTCCTGATCCTGGGCGATAACCTGCTGTTCATCTACTTCGGCTGGGAAGGCGTGGGCCTGTGCTCGTACCTGTTGATCGGTTTCTACTACAGCAACCGCAACAACGGTAACGCGGCACTCAAGGCCTTCATCGTCACCCGTATCGGCGACGTGTTCATGGCCATCGGCCTGTTCATCCTGTTCGCCCAGCTGGGTACCCTGAACGTGCAGGAACTGCTGGTGCTGGCACCGCAGAAGTTCCAGGCGGGCGACACCTGGATGGTGTTGGCAACCCTGATGCTGCTGGGTGGTGCGGTCGGTAAATCGGCCCAGCTGCCACTGCAGACCTGGCTCGCCGACGCAATGGCAGGCCCGACCCCGGTTTCGGCACTGATCCACGCCGCGACCATGGTGACCGCGGGCGTGTACCTGATCGCCCGTACCAATGGCCTGTTCCTGCTGGCGCCGGACATCCTGCACCTGGTAGGCGTTGTCGGCGGTGTGACCCTGGTGCTGGCCGGCTTCGCCGCGCTGGTACAGACCGACATCAAGCGTATCCTCGCCTACTCGACCATGAGCCAGATCGGCTACATGTTCCTGGCCTTGGGCGTCGGTGCCTGGGACGCGGCGATCTTCCACCTGATGACCCACGCCTTCTTCAAGGCCCTGCTGTTCCTTGCCTCCGGCGCGGTGATCGTTGCCTGCCACCACGAGCAAAACATCTTCAAGATGGGCGGCCTGTGGAAGAAGCTACCACTGGCTTACGCCAGCTTCGTGGTCGGTGGCGCTGCCCTGGCGGCACTGCCAATCGTGACCGTGGGCTTCTACTCCAAGGACGAGATCCTCTGGGAAGCCTTCGCCAGCGGTAACACCGGCCTGCTGTACGCTGGCCTGGTGGGTGCGTTCATGACCTCGCTGTACACCTTCCGCCTGATCTTCATCGCCTTCCACGGCGAAGCCAAGACCGAAGCCCACGCCGGCCACGGCATCAGCCACTGGCTGCCGCTGGGTGTGCTGATCGTGCTGTCGACCGCCGTCGGTGCCTGGATTCACCCGCCGCTGGCAGGCGTGCTGCCTGAAAGCGCCGGCCATGCCGGTGGCGAAGCCAAGCACGCGTTGGAGATCACCTCCGGCGCCATCGCCATCGCCGGTATCCTGCTGTCCGCCCTGCTGTTCCTGGGCAAGCGCACCTTCGTCAGCGCAGTTGCCAACAGCGGCATCGGCCGCGTCCTGTCGGCCTGGTGGTTCGCCGCCTGGGGCTTCGACTGGATCTACGACAAGCTCTTCGTCAAACCGTACCTGCTGATCAGCCACATCCTGCGCAAGGACCCGGTTGACCGCAGCATCGGCCTGATTCCTCGGATGGCGCGTGGCGGCCACGTCGCCATGAGCAAGACCGAGACGGGCCAACTGCGCTGGTACACCGCCTCTATCGCCGTGGGTGCCGTGCTGGTGCTCGGCGCTGTGGTAGTGGCTGCGGTATGACTATGAATCTTGCGACTTTGCCAAAGGAAACCAACCCGTCATGATTTTGCCTTGGCTGATCCTGATCCCCTTCATCGGCGGCTTCCTGTGCTGGTTGGGTGAGCGCTTCGGCGCCACCCTGCCGCGCTGGATCGCGCTGCTGACCATGTCCCTGCTGCTCGGCATCGGCCTCTGGCTGTGGGGCACCGGCGACTACACCCTCGCCCCCGCTCCGGGCGCCGAGCCTGCCTGGGCCCTGGAATACAAAGTCCAGTGGATCCAGCGCTTCGGCATCAGCATCCACCTGGCCCTCGACGGCCTGTCGCTGCTGATGATCCTGCTCACCGGCCTGCTCGGTGTGCTGTCGGTACTGTGCTCCTGGAAAGAGATCCAGCGTCACGTCGGCTTCTTCCACCTCAACCTGATGTGGATCCTCGGCGGCGTGGTCGGTGTGTTCCTGGCCCTGGACCTGTTCCTGTTCTTCTTCTTCTGGGAAATGATGCTGGTGCCGATGTACTTCCTCATCGCGCTCTGGGGTCACAGCTCGGCAGACGGCAAGAAAACCCGGATCTACGCGGCGACCAAGTTCTTCATCTTCACCCAGGCCAGCGGCCTGATCATGCTGGTGGCGATCCTGGGCCTGGTGCTGGTCAACTACAACACCACCGGCGTGCTCACCTTCAACTACAGCGACCTGCTCAAGGCCGAGTTGCCAGCCGGTGTCGAGTACGTGCTGATGCTGGGCTTCTTCATCGCCTTCGCGGTGAAGCTGCCAGTGGTGCCGTTCCACTCCTGGCTGCCTGACGCTCACGCCCAGGCACCGACCGCAGGCTCCGTGGACCTGGCCGGTATCTTGCTGAAGACTGCGGCCTACGGCCTGCTGCGCTTTGCACTGCCGCTGTTCCCGAACGCCTCGGCAGAGTTCGCGCCCATCGCCATGACCCTGGGCCTGATCGGTATCTTCTACGGTGCCTTCCTGGCCTTTGCCCAAACCGACATCAAGCGCCTGATCGCCTTCTCCAGCGTCTCGCACATGGGCTTCGTGCTGATCGGCATCTACTCCGGCAGCCAGCAGGCCCTGCAAGGCGCGGTGATCCAGATGCTGGCCCATGGCCTGTCGGCCGCCGCACTGTTCATCCTGTCTGGCCAGCTGTACGAGCGCCTGCACACCCGTGACATGCGCCAGATGGGCGGCCTGTGGCATCGTATTGCCTACCTGCCGGCCATCAGCCTGTTCTTCGCGGCGGCATCGCTGGGCCTGCCAGGTACCGGCAACTTCGTCGGCGAGTTCCTGATCCTGATCGGCAGCTTCGTGCATGTGCCGTGGATCACCGTCATCGCCACCACCGGCCTGGTCTTCGGTTCGGTGTACTCGCTGATCATGATCCACCGCGCCTACTTCGGCCCGGCCAAGAGCGATACCGTGCTGGCCGGCATGGACGGTCGCGAGCTGGTCATGGTGCTGGGCCTGGCGGTATTGCTGATCCTGCTGGGCGTGTATCCGCAGCCGTTCCTCGACACCTCTGCAGCCACCATGAGTGGTGTGCAGCAGTGGCTCGGTTCCGCTTTCACTCAACTCGCTTCGGCCCGGTAAGAGCGCTATGGAATTCACCACTCAACACTTCATCGCATTGGCGCCGATGCTGATCACCACCATCACCACGGTGGTGGTGATGCTGGCGATCGCCTGGAAGCGCAACCACTCCCAGACCTTCCTGCTGTCCACCGTGGGCCTTAACCTGGCCCTGCTGTCGATCCTGCCGGCGCTGAAGGTTGCGCCACTGGCGGTCACCCCGCTGATCACCATCGACAAGTTCGCCTGCCTGTACATGGCGATCATCCTGGTGGCGACGCTGGCTTGCGTCACCCTGGCCCACGCCTACCTTGGCGAAGGGTCCAAGGGCTTCCCAGGCAACCGTGAAGAACTGTACCTGCTGCTGCTGATGTCGGCCCTGGGTGGCCTGGTGCTGGTCAGCGCCAACCACCTGGCCGGCCTGTTCATCGGCCTGGAGCTGCTGTCGGTACCGGTCTACGGCCTGGTGGCGTATGCCTTCTTCAACAAGCGGTCACTGGAAGCCGGCATCAAGTACATGGTGCTGTCGGCTGCCGGTTCCGCCTTCCTGCTGTTCGGCATGGCCCTGCTGTACGCCGATGCCGGTAGCCTGAGCTTCGACCAGATCGGCAAGGCACTGGCAACCACCAGCATGCCAAGCCTGGTGGCCCAACTGGGCCTGGGCATGATGCTGGTTGGCCTGGCCTTCAAGCTGTCGCTGGTGCCGTTCCACCTGTGGACCCCGGACGTGTACGAAGGCGCCCCGGCGCCGGTCGCCGCGTTCCTGGCCACCGCCAGCAAGGTTGCGGTATTCGCCGTGGTGGTGCGCCTGTTCATGCTCTCCCCTGCTGCCAGCAGCGGCGTGCTGAGCACCGTACTGGCAGTCATCGCCGTCGCTTCGATCCTGATCGGTAACCTGCTGGCGCTGACCCAGAGCAACCTCAAGCGCCTGCTGGGTTACTCGTCCATCGCCCACTTCGGTTACCTGGTCATTGCGTTGGTCGCCAGCAAGGGCCTGGCCCTGGAAGCCATGGGTGTGTACCTGGTCACCTACGTGATCACCAGCCTGGGCGCGTTCGGTGTCATCACCCTGATGTCCTCGCCATACGGCGGCCGTGACGCCGATGCGCTGTACGAGTACCGCGGCCTGTTCTGGCGTCGCCCGTACCTGACCGCAGTACTGACCGTGATGATGCTGTCGCTGGCGGGTATCCCGCTGACCGCTGGTTTCATCGGCAAGTTCTACATCATTGCCACCGGCGTCGAGTCGCACCTGTGGTGGTTGGTCGGTGCGCTGGTGGTCGGTAGCGCCATCGGCGTGTACTACTACCTGCGCGTCATGGTCACCCTGTACCTGGTCGAGCCGAACCTGCGTCGCCACGACGCCCCGCTGAAGTGGGAGCAGCGCACCGGTGGCGTCATGCTGCTGGCCATTGCCATTCTCGCCTTCGTGCTGGGTGTGTACCCGCAGCCACTGCTGGAACTGGTTCAGCAAGCCGGCTTGCAACTGATCGGCTGATTGCCCCGGCAGTTTCGGCAAAACAAAACACCCCGCCTAGGCGGGGTGTTTTTTTATCTGCATGTTTTAGTGCCTGTACCTGACGGCGCCTCACCCAAGCGGGCTTCCCTGGCCTGTACCCGGCAGGGCGGCCTTGCGCAAATCACTATTGGCTGAAGGCAGGTAGACTTCCGGGTTGGGCATACCGCTCGGGGAGAGTTCGTGGGTCATTTCGAATTCGGCCCGCACTGACCAGCCACACGCCTCGGTGGTGCATTGCAAATAAGCGATCCGCAGGAAAATATGGCGCCCTTCGCTAGTGCGTATGCGCATACGGCTGTGGCAATGCGGACAAACCAGCTTGTAAGTACTCACGGCAAGTACCTGCTAGCATTGCCCAGGCAGGCCTGTGTGTAAGTATTGGCTGCAACTATGGGTGTATTGTTCAATTTGATGGTTCTCATTGCAGAAATGCTCCTTGAAACGCAGGGCTGTATTCATAACGAGTAGTTTAAGCCCATGGAATATCATTAAACCAGTCATGGATATTTGTTATGAGTACTAACGTACTTGCCGAGGTGCTCACGCGCCTCAAGCTTCTTACCTGCTCCCAATCCGACGCCGACCTGTCCCGTGCACTTTCCGTCAGCCCGCAAACACTCAGTAGCTGGAAGGTGCGCGACAGCATCCCGTACGCACTTTGCGTGGATATTGCCAGGCAGCATGCATGCTCCCTGGACTGGCTACTGCTGGGTGAAACGGCACAGCGCCCCGTGCACGAATGTGAAGCCGGCTGGGAGGGCGACGTGCTCGAACGCCTGCGCGCACTCTCACCGGACGATCGCCACACCATCCTGTTGCTCATAAAGGACAAGCAACGTATCCAGCAGCTGGAACAACAATTGAGCGAACTGCGCAGCCAGCTACATCGGGCCACCGGCAGCTAACCTCGGCGGCGCCAGCGCTGTATGAGCTCACGTGGGTCGAGCGTATCCAGCCAGACCATGACCTTGAGGCTGATGGGGATGACCACCACGGCGGCCACGAATGCCGCCATGCCTCGGGTCAGCAAGGGTGCCAGCGATGAAACCAGCGGCTCGAACAGGTGCCCCACCCCCACGGTCACGAACACCAGCAGCAATTTCTTGCCCAGCGTCAGGCGTCTGGTTGCATTGGTGATCAACCGGTCACGCGCAGCACTCACCAACAAAGCCCCTAGCAAAGCAGCGAACAACACACTGCCATCAACGCCCAACAGTTCGATCAGCGCCGAGGCAAAGCGGTCGAGAAAGGACTCTTCAGGCATAGGCAGCACTCCGACGGGACTTCGGCAGGTACGCGCCCGAGCCAAGGCTGTACAGGACCGCAGCTTCGACAAAACGGATGTAGCACACCCGCAAAGCGCGCCCCTGGTCGTGCCCGGTCACATCTTCAAGGCGCTTGTAACCGCGCTCTCGCAGCATTGCGCGCCAACGCGCGAACTCCCGTGCAGCATCAATGGCGGCGCAACGTGCAGCCACTTCCAGCGCGGCCTCACTGACGGGCTGCTGCCCGTTCAGGCGTTCGCGTAGCCTGCCCAGGTCTACCCGGGGCCAGAACGGGTCATGGCTATCGGCATAGCGTGGCAATACAGGTTCGTTGCTCATGCCCTACCCCCTCACTGCTCGGCCAGCATGCCGTAGCGAATGGCCTTGATTACCGCAGCCACCCGTGTAGGCACGTCGAATTTGCGCAGGATGTTGGACACATGAAAGTTCACCGTCGATTCCTTGCACTCAAGGATACGGCCGATCTCCCACGAGCTCTTGCCATAGGCACACCACAACAGCACTTGCCGTTCACGTGGCGTCAGGCGAACAGGGGCGTCCACCGGGGGTTGCTGCGGGTGTCGTGCGTTGTCAGTCATGCTTGTACTCCACAGGTGATTAAGGGGGGCATCGCTGCCGATCTGCAGTCACCTTACGAAGCGCATGCCGCGCCGCTCCACTGCTGCGGCTTGTAAAGAACTTTCGTACAAAACCGTCTGACGAAGGCTGCGCAAGATTTGCTGACTTTCTTCGTGCTCCAGGCAGCATTTCGCTCGTCTCAACGCCGTTGTCCATTCGCCTTTCGCCTGGAGTCGTACAATGCGTTCCGATTTACCCCTCTCGTCCTGCCTCGGCCTGCTGGCTGCCTTGACTGCTGCCCAGCCCGCCTTGGGGGCATCCTCGGTCGAGCTGGGCCAGGTGCTGATCACCGATGAGGAGCAGAACGAACTGACGGCAGCCAGCGAACGCCTGCGCGAAGTACCCGGCGCCAGCAACCTGGTGGACATGCAGCGCGTAGGGCAAGGCCGGGTGGCCAGCAACCAGGACGTGCTCGCCTACCAGCCTGGGGTGTTCGCCCAATCTGCGGGCAACGACGGCATCAAGCTGTCGATCCGCGGTTCGGGCATCAACCGCGCACCTGGGGCCCACGGTTCGGGGGTTTACACGATGTTCGACGGCCTGCCACTGACGGGCCCGGGCGGCACGCCCTATGAGTTGTTCGAACCGCTGTGGCTCAGCCGCGCCGAAGTGCTGCGCGGCGCCAATGGCTTCGACCAAGGCGCCTTGGCGCTCGGCGGCGCCATCAACTACATCACCCACACCGGCTACGACGCCGCGCCGTTGCAAGTGCGCTATGAGGTCGGCAGCCGTGGCTATCAGCACCGGCATATCAGCTCCGGCCAGGTGCTGGGCAACCTCGACTACTACGTGGCCCTGACCGATTCCGAGTATGACGGCTACCAGGCACACAGCAGCGGCAGCGCCAAAGGCATTGCCGCCAACGTCGGCTACCGTTTCAACCCCAACCTGGAAACCCGTTTTTACTTGCGCTACCGGGAAACCGAAAACGAACTGGCCGGGCGCCTGACCAAGGATCAGGTCAAGCACCACCCACGCGCGGCCAACCCAGCCTACCTGGCCCGCGACGACAGCCGCCCGCAACCGGGCAGCACCTGGGTCGGCAACAAGACCACCTTCTACCTCGACGACGATGCGCGCCTGGAAGCCGGGCTGGTCTACCACGACTACCCGATGGACCTGCGTGAAGGCCCGATGCGCCTGAAGGTGGCCTACACCGATGTGAGCGGTACGCTGAACTACTCGCGCCGCGACACCCTGTTCGGCCACGAGAGCAAGACCACTGTCGGCTGGCGTACTACCAATCACCTGCCCAACAGTGGCGCGTCACAGTTCGCGCGCAGTGGTGACGTGTTCGGTCCACGTACCCGCGACTTCACCTATCAGGGCTCGGACACCGTGCTGCATGCCGGCAACGACCTGGAACTGGTCCCCAACCTGTGGCTGACCACCGGCCTGGCACTGATCTACACCCGCCGCGAGAGTGACGTGACCTACCCTGCCGAAGGCGGCAAGGTGAGCATGCATGATTGGGATTATGCCCCTCGCCTGGGCCTGCGCTACGACATCCGCCCAGACCTGCAGGTGTATGGCAACCTCAGCCGCTCGGTAGAACCGCCGCATCCGTGGTCGCTGATCTGGAGCGCACCCAGCACGGGGGGCAAGCAGATCCAGCCGATCGAGATGCAGAACCAGACGGCAACCACTCTGGAGCTGGGCGCCCGTGGCGATTCGGCGCTAGGCCGCTGGGACCTCGCCTGGTACTACTCGCAGGTGCGTCACGAACTGCTGGCCGTGGAGGTGGTGCCAAACTTCACCTCGGAGTTCAATGCCAGCGCCACCGTGCACCAAGGCGTGGAGGCGGGCCTGGACAGCACCCTGTGGGAACGCAGCGGCACCGGCAGGCTCAGCCTGCGCCAGGCCTACACCTTCAGCGACTTCCACTACCGCGATGACGACACGTTCGGTGACAACCGCCTGCCGGGCATCCCCATGCACTACTACCAGGCCGAATTGCGCTATGACTGGCCGAGCGGGTTCTATGCAGGGGTGAATACCCGGATGGCGTCCAAGGTGCAGGTAGACTACGCCAACAGCTACCACGCCGATGAATATGCCTTGCTCGGCGCGCGCCTTGGCTGGGATTCACCGAAGCAGGACTGGCAGACCTGGCTGGACCTGCGCAACCTCACCAACAAACGCTATGCCGCCACGGTGACGCCGACCTACAACGATGCCGGCAAGGACAATGCCCGCTCTACGCCGGGTGAAGGGTTCGGTGTATACGCCGGGGTTTCCTACAGTTTCCGCTAAACAGCAGGGGCCGCTGTGCGGCCCCAATGAAACCACCCCCGAATGAGCAGGTATCAAACCGCCCTGTTCAACTTCACCCACGAAGCAAACTTGTCGACAAACGCCTGCAAGAACGGCCGGGTCTTGTCGTTGAGCTTGCCCGAGTCCTCGAACAAGCTCGCCGCGCCGCCAATATAGGCCTCGGGCATCTGCATGCATGGCATGTCGAGAAACACCAGTGACTGGCGCACAGCATGATTGGCACCAAAGCCGCCAATGGCCCCCGGCGACACACTCACCACTGCCGTCGGCTTGCCGCTCCAGGCACTTTGCCCGTAGGGCCGCGAGCCCACATCGATGGCATTTTTCAGGCAACCCGGCACCGAGCGGTTGTATTCCGGCGTGACGAACAGCACGGCATCACTGTCGCGGATCTCTTTGCGAAAACGCTCCCACGCCTTGGGCACCGCTTCGGCCTCGACGTCCTCGTTGTACAACGGCAAATCACCAATCTCGATAATCTTCAGGGCTAGGCTGGACGGCGCCAGCTCCGAAAGTGCGCGGGCGACCTTGCGGTTGTAGGACTCCTTGCGCAAGCTGCCGACGACAACCGCTACCGAATACACCTGGCTCATGGCAATTTCCATCCTGTGCTGGGTAAAGGGACGTTGTAGTTATAGATGACCGTTCCTCGGCGTCTCGGTTTTTTTTGTGCAAGGCGAAAACTTCCGAGGTTGTTCCACGGTCTATGCCTGCATACATTTCCTACGCAATTCAGAGGTTTCCACCCAAATGGCAGCAGTAATGGTCGGCCAATTCCACGCCCGTGACGCCGAAGGCCGTATCTACCCCGTGCACGAGTTCCAGGAGTCCACCCTGCAACTGGACGGCAGCACGCTGGGCGCCCCCATCACCACTTACCGCCTGGCCATCGGCGACAAGGTCAACCACCTGGGTGAAAACCGTTTCGAACTGGCACGCTCCGGTGTCGAGATCATTCGCATTCCTTGATGCAGTCCACGGTGTAGCCACCACTCTCGTTCTGCAGGCCATGCACGTCGGCGACAAAACCGGGAAACCCTTGGTTGAACGCTCGGGCAAAGGCCAGGTAATCGAGTATCGAGCGGGTCGCCTCGGTGAACCGCTCCCCCGGCATGATCAACGGAATGCCGGGCGGGTACGGCACCAGCATCACTGCCGCCACACGCCCCAGCAGTGCCTCGATCGGCACCGCCTCCACCTCGCCACGCACCATCTGGTCATAGGCCTGGGCCGGGCTCACGGCCACCTCCGGCAAGCGCGTGAACAGCCGTTTCAGTTGCTTGGCCGTGGCGTTGCTGCGGTAGCAGCCATGCAACTGGTCGCACAGGTCGCGCAGGCCCATCCCCCGGTAGCGTGAGGCATCGGCGGCCACCACACTCGGCAAGCAGCTACTCAGGGCAGTATTGCCATCGTAGTGGCGCTTGAACTCCAGCAACTCGGTCAGCAACGTGCTCCACTTGCCCTTGGTGATGCCCATGGAGAACAGCACCAGAAAGCTGTACAGGCCGGTTTTCTCCACCACCAGCCCCCGCTCCCAGAGAAACTTGCTGACCACCACCGCCGGGATACCGTGCTCGTCCAGTACGCCATCCGCACCAAGGCCCGGCATCACCAGGGTTACCTTCAGCGGGTCGAGCAGCACGTAGTCGTCCACCACCTCGCCAAAGCCATGCCACTCTGCGCCCGGTTGCAACAACCAGTCCTGCGCTTGCAGATAGTGAATACCTTCAGCGCTCGGCGGCTGCCAGATACTGAACCACCAATCGTCCGCAGCAATGTGTTCGCGCAGATTGGCCAGGGCCCGGCGAAAGCTCAGTGCCTCGTCGAACATTTCTTGCAGCAGCGAGCGCCCGGCCGGCCCCTCCATCATGGTCGAGGCCACGTCCAGCGAAGCGAGGATGCTGTACTGCGGCGAGGTCGATATGTGCATCATGAACGCTTCGTTGAAGCGGTCGCGGTCCAGTTGGCGCCTGGCCCCGTCTTGCACATGAATCATGGAAGCCTGGCTGAACGCCGCCAGCAGCTTGTGGGTGGAATGGGTACTGAACACCAGCGGGCTGTCATCCGCGCAGGCAGTGCCCATGGCATAACGCCCGGTGAAGAAGTCATGAAACGCCGCATAGGCAAACCAGGCCTCGTCGAAGTGCAGCACCTCGACACTGCTGCCCAAGGTCTGCTTGATCAGCCCTGCGTGGTAACACAAGCCGTCATAGGTGGAGTTGGTCACCACCGCCAGCTTGATGCGCGGCGCCCGACCACGGGCGAGCGGGTTGGCCTGGATCTTCGCCTGAATTGCCTCAGGGCTGAACTCGCTGAGCGGGATCG
Source organism: Pseudomonas sp. OG7 (assembly GCF_014192825.1). Lineage (NCBI taxonomy): Bacteria > Pseudomonadati > Pseudomonadota > Gammaproteobacteria > Pseudomonadales > Pseudomonadaceae > Pseudomonas > Pseudomonas sp. OG7. The sequence continues at coordinate 247,614 of NZ_JACHYK010000008.1, forward strand.
GGCCGATGATGCCCAGTTCGTTACGCTCCGGGCACAGGTACAACGGAATGGCACCGGTCATGATGATCGCGTGGACCACTGACTTGTGGCAGTTGCGGTCCACCAGCACCAGGTCGTCACGGCCTACCATGGCGTGCCAGACGATCTTGTTGGCCGTAGAGGTGCCATTGATGACAAAGAAGGTATGGTCGGCGCCGAAGTTGCGGGCGGCCCTGGCCTCGGCTTCAGCCAAGGGGCCGGTGTGGTCGAGCAGCGACCCCAGCTCCGGCACCGAAACCGACAGATCGGAGCGCAGCGTGTTTTCCCCGAAAAACTGGTGAAAGGCCTGGCCTACCGGGCTTTTATGGTAGGCCACGCCACCACCATGGCCCGGGGTGTGCCAGGAATAGTTGGACTGCGCGGTGTGCTGCACCAGCGCCTTGAAGAAAGGCGGCAACAGGCCATCGAGGTAGGTGTGTGCGGCGCGCGCCACCTGGCGAGCAAGAAACGGTACGGTGTCTTCGAACAGGTACAGGATGCCGCGCAGCTGGTTGAGCTCGCTCATGGCTTCGGCAGGGGCGTTTTCCAGGGTGACCTGCTCACCCAGGGCGAAGATCGGCAGGTTGGGTGCACGCAGACGAGCCAGGCGGATCAGCTCGGCCATGTTCTGCAACAGATGGGTATTTTCGCCGGCGCCTTCTGCGGCAATCAGCATGCAGGCCAGGCCGTGGTGGGTGGCGGCGACCAGCCGCGCTTCGGCGTGGTCGGCGGCGGCGAGGATGGCGAAGCCGTCCTGGCGCAGTTCCTCGGCGATGCCCCTCACGCGCTCGCCGGCGACACTGTCAGCCTTGATGGCGCGGTGGACGATGAGGATGGGGAACTTGAGGTCCTTGTACATCAGGTGGCTACCTCCGAAGGACAGGGCGTCCATTTCAGGGTAGTTGACGTGCTGAGTATTGAGGCGACGCGTAAATCGAGCGCCGTCCGCACGGCGCATCGCGAGCGGCGCTCGATCTCACTGGCACCACAAAACCCGCGACAAGCGCAGAAAATCAGCCAGCAGGTGTCTCGGTAAGAACCTGCCACATGGAAGGCCCACCCGCCGACTTGGCAATGGCCGCCAGGCGCTCGGCATGCGCCTCAAGCTCCTCGGCACTGGCCATGATCACTCGCCCAGGCGCACGCCCGGTAATCCGGCGGATCTCGCTGCCACCACTGCCCTGCCCATCACCCTCGGCATCTGCCCCATGCCCAGCCAGCGAAAGGCTGGTCTGGCCACCGGTCATCGCCAGATAGACATCTGCCAGCAGTTCCGAGTCGAGCAGTGCGCCGTGCAGTTCACGGCCCGAGTTGTCGATGTCGTAGCGTTTGCACAACGCATCAAGGCTGTTGCGCTGCCCCGGGTGACGCGAACGTGCCAACAGCAGGGTATCGAGGATGGTGCAATACTGCGAAACGTCCGCACGGTCGTGCTGACCGAGCAGGGCAAATTCGTTGTTGATGAAGCCAACGTCGAACGCCGCGTTATGGATAACCAGCGTGGCGCCCTGAATGAAATCGAAGAACTCTTCGGCCACATCACCAAAGCGCGGCTTGCCGACCAGGAAGGCATCGGTGATGCCGTGGACGTTGATCGCGCCCTCGTCACTCTCGCGGTCCGGCTGCAGGTAAACGTGGAAGTGCCGCCCGGTCAGGCGCCGGCCGATGACTTCGACACAGCCGATCTCGATGATCCGGTGGCCTTCGCTAACCGGCATACCCGTGGTTTCGGTATCGAGAATGACGAACCGCTTATCTTGCTGCTGCTCCACGCGGGGCGCTCCAACTTGCATCAGTTACAAAGGCGGCAATTGTACCCCAGCTCAACGCTGGGCGCGCACTTCGTCCACGCCACGGTTGGCCAGCTGGTCGGCGCGTTCGTTGCCGGGGTGGCCGATGTGGCCGCGCACCCACTTCCAGGTCACTTTGTGGCGGTTGACCTGTTCATCCAGTTGCTGCCACAGGTCGGCATTCTTGACCGGCTCCTTGGCCGCCGTCTTCCAGCCGCGCTTCTTCCAGTTGACCATCCACTCGTTGATGCCCTTCATCACGTACTGCGAGTCTGTGGTCAATACCACTTCGCATTCACGCTTCAGCGCCATCAACCCCTGGATCGCGGCCATCAGCTCCATGCGGTTGTTGGTGGTTTCGCGTTCGCCGCCCCACAGTTCCTTCTCGACGCCCTTGTAGATCATCAGGACACCCCAGCCACCCGGGCCAGGGTTGCCCTTGCAGGCACCATCGGTAAACATCTCGACGCTTTCGCTCATGTACCACTCATGTTCAGTGCTTTTCAGTATCAGGGTCCACCGCCGTGCGGTTGACCTTGGCCAGCGGCAGCGGCAGCAACTTGCCCATTGGTTCGCGGCGCTCCGGCCGCAGCGGCCGCAGGCCGACCACCATCTTGCGCGCCACCAGCAGGTACACGCCGCCACCCGAGCTTTGCCAGCCACCTGCCAGCCGTTCCCAGCCCTCCAGGCGTTGCTGCCAGGCCGGTGAGGCAAGCGGCGGACGATAGCACCCGAAGCGGCGTTTCTCCAGCGCGAAGCCCAGCAGGTTGAGCCAGTCCCCCACCCGAGACGGCGAGATGCACCGGGCCTTGCGCAACGCCCCATGGCTGAAGAAATGGCGCATGCCCCAGCTGCTCCAGGGGTTGATCCCGACAATCAGCAGATGCCCGCCCGGGCGCACGGCGCTGGCGGCCTCGCGCAGCAGGCCATGGGGCGACAGGCAGAAATCCAGGCCATGTTGCAGCACCACCACGTCGGCAGCATGCTCGCTCAGCGGCCAGGCCTGTTCCTCGCACACAATCTCCACGCCCGGTAGCGGCGCGCCGAGGCGCACGTTGCGCTGCACCTGGGGCGCGCTCGGTGGCGGCTCGGCACAAGGCCCGTAATGCACAAGGTACCCGCCGAAGAAGCGCCCCAGCTCTTCTTCCAGCAGTTTTTCCTCCTCCTTGAGCATCAGCTGGCCGAGTGGGCCGTTGAACCACTCACGGGCCAGGCTGATCAGCTTGACCCAGTCCGGGTCGGCCTGGGCAAAGGCTTGGTCGGTCATTGCGCTCTCCCTCGAAGGTTCTCGCACCGCGCCATCGCGGCTAAGATGCCCTCATGTGCCACGCTAGGCGAATCGGATCCGCACCATGATACAGATCGATGCTCTCCCCGCTTTCTCCGACAACTACATCTGGTTGTTACAGGATACTGCCAAACGCCGCTGCGCGGTGGTCGACCCAGGTGACGCCGGTCCGGTGGAACGCTGGCTGGCGGCCAATCCCGAGTGGGTGCTCAGCGATATCCTGATTACCCACCACCACAACGACCATGTCGGCGGCGTGGAACGGCTCAAGCAACTGACCGATGCGCGTGTCTGCGGCCCGGCCCACGAACGCATTCCCTGCCGCGACCTGGCGCTGGACGAAGGCGATCAGGTGACTGTGCTGGGCGTGGCCTTCCAGGTGCTGGCCGTACCCGGCCACACCCTGGGGCATATCGCGTTCTTCAGCGACCAGCCGGCAACGCCCGTGCTGTTCAGCGGCGACACCCTGTTCGCCGCCGGATGCGGTCGCATGTTCGAGGGTACACCCGAACAGATGCAACCCGCCCTCGCCCGCCTGGCGGCGCTGCCGGCGCAAACAGAAGTGTACTGCGCCCACGAATACACCCTCAGCAATCTGCGTTTTGCCAAGGCGGTGGAACCCACCAACCCGCACGTTCTGAAGCGGTTCGAGGACGTTACCCGTTTGCGCGCCGACAATCGCATCACCTTGCCATCAACCATTGGCCTAGAACGCCTGACCAACCCCTTCCTGCGAACCTCTGAAACATTAGTTAAACAAAAAGCAGACGAATGGAAGGGACATCCAAACGACTCGCAGGTCACTGTTTTTGCTGCCTTGAGGTCTTGGAAGGACACCTTCTGATAACCGCAAGATATATCGCAAGTGATGGTCAAAGGTTGACCAGGCCCGGAGCGGTTTCTAGAATCGCCGAAATTTTTCGCCCGGATACCTGTGTCAGCCGATGTCTTCCCGTAGCCGCAGAACCTCTCATTCCGTCGCCCTGACGCGCCTGGCCCAAATCAGTGCGCTGGCCCTGGCCGCCACCTTGGTGGGTTGCCAGAGCACCCGTCAGCTCGACGAATCCGAAAGCGTTCGCGCGCACAACTACCAGGCGCGGATCAAGCACAAACCTTCACCGCTGCTGGTCAAACCGGCCGAGCAGGCACCGCAGGATGTCTGGGAGCGCATGCGCCAGGGCTTCGCCTTGCAGGATGGCATCGACGTCAACCCGCGTATCGAGCAACAGCGCCTGTGGTTCGCCAGCAACCCGAGCTTCATCGAAAGCGCCGGCGAGCGTGGCAGCCTCTACCTGCATTACATTGTCGAACGCCTTGAAGAGCGCGAGATGCCGCTGGAACTGGCCCTGCTGCCGGCCATCGAAAGCGCCTACAACCCGATGGCCTACTCGCGTGCCCACGCGGCGGGGATGTGGCAGTTCATCCCGTCAACCGGCCGCCACTTCAACCTGCGCCAGACCAACTTCTACGACGGTCGTCGCGACGTCACCGCTTCGACCAACGCAGCGCTGGACTACCTGTCCCGCCTGCACGACATGTTCAACGGTGACTGGCTGCTGGCCCTGGCAGCCTACAACGCCGGTGAAGGCACCGTCAGCCGCGCCATCGAACGCAACGAACGGCTCGGCCTGCCAACCGACTACTGGAACCTGCCCCTGCCACAGGAAACCCGCGACTACGTGCCCAAGCTGCTGGCCCTGTCGCAGGTGGTGCTCACCCCTGAAGCCTACGGCGTGAACCTGAACCCGATCGCCAACGAACCCTACTTCGAGGCGGTGGCCATCAACGACCGCCTGGACCTTTCGCGGGTGGCAGCCTTTGCCAACATCGACGAAGACGAGCTGATCCAGCTAAACCCGGCGTTCAAAAAGCGCATGACCGTAGATGGCCCGCAGCAGTTGCTGGTGCCGACCGCCAAGGCACAACTGCTGAGCGACAGCCTGTCCAACCTCAAGCCCGAGCAATTGGTCAGCCTGCAGCCGAACAAAGCCGTATTCGCCCGTGCCGTGGCCGAAGCCAAGGCACCGGTTGCAGCGCGTAGCTACCGGGTCAAGCGCGGTGACAATCTGGTCGCCATCGCCAAGGCCAACCGTGTGTCGGTCAAGGACATCAAGCGCTGGAACCGCCTCTCCGGTAACAACCTGCGCGCAGGCCAGGTACTGGCCTTGCGCGGTGGCAACGCACCGAGCGCCGCTGGCAACCGGGTGGCGGCATCCGGGAAGCGCTCCACGCAATACAAGGTACGCAAGGGCGACTCGCTGTACCTGGTGGCCAAGCGCTTCAACGTGGAAATGCAGCACCTCAAGCGCTGGAACCCGCGCAGCGGCCATGCCCTCAAGCCAGGCCAGACTTTGACCGTCTACCTCTCGCACTGATTCAGGGCCAAGGGGCTGCCTTGCAGTCCCTTGCAATCCTCTGAACCGCACTCTTTTTCCAACCCTACCAAGCTGTTACTGTACCCCGATCAAAGCCCAACGCCTCTGGATCGGATGCCGACTTGATACGTCCCCTCCTGCTGTCACTCAGCCTGGCCTTGAGCTTTCCCGCAGCCGCGATGGTGAGCGAAAGCCACGGATACGCGCAGTTCGGCACGCTCAAGTACCCAGCCACCTTCACCCATTTCGACTGGGTCAACCCGCAAGCGCCCAAGGGCGGCACCTTGCGGGCCATGGCCTTTGGTACGTTCGATACCCTCAACCCCTACACCTTCAAGGGGTCGAGCCCGATTACCACGCCCAATTTCCAGCAATACGGCATCAGCGAGCTGAACGAGCCACTGATGGTCGGCACCGGCCAGTACGACCCGTCCGGCGACGAGCCGACCTCCAGCTACGGCCTGATCGCCCGGTCGGTGGAGTACAGCGAAGACCGCAGCTGGGTGGTGTTCAACCTGCGCCCGGAAGCCCGCTGGCATGACGGCCAGCCGATCACCTCGGCAGACGTGGCCTTTTCCTACCGCACCCTGCTCAAGGACGGCCACCCGATCTACCGCACCAACCTGCAGGAAGTGCAACGGGTGGACATCCTCGGCCCGCTGCGTATCCGCTTCGTGTTCAAGCGCGCCGGCAACCCGCTGCTGATCCTGCGCCTGGGCGAAATGCCGGTGCTGCCCAAGCACTACTGGCAGAAGCGCGATTTCAAGGCCACCACCTTCGAGCCACCGCTGGGCAGCGGCCCCTACCGCATCACTGAAGTTCAGCCCGGCCGCCGGCTGGTGTTCGAACGGGTGAAGAACTACTGGGGCAAGGACCTGGCAGTCAACCGTGGCAAGTACAACTTCAAGCGCGTGGAGTACGAGTTCTACCGCGACGCCACCGTAGCCTTCGAAGCCTTCAAGGCCGGCGAATTCGACATCTATATCGAGCACCAGGCCAAGAACTGGGCCAACGGCTACAATTTCCCGGCCGTGCGCCGTGGCGAGGTCATCAAGGCCCAGATCCCGCACCAGATCCCCACGCAAACCCAGGGCCTGTTCATGAACAGCCGCCGCGCCACCTTCAGCGACCCGCGGGTACGCCAGGCGCTGGGGCTGATGCTCGACTTCGAGTGGACCAACCGCGCCCTGTTCAGCAGCGCCTACCGCCGCTCGACCAGCTATTACCCCAACAGCGAGTTCGCCGCCAGCGACCTGCCCACCGGCAAGGAATGGCTGCTGCTGGCGCCGTTCCGCGACCAGTTGCCGGCAAAGCTGTTCAGCGAACCCTACAAGGTCAGCCAGACCGATGGCCGCGGCATCAGCCGCCAGACCCTGCGCCAGGCCCTGGGCCTGCTTGCCGAGGCCGGCTGGAAGCTCAATGGCCAGCGCCTGGTCGACAGCAAGGGCCAGCAGCTGCGTATGGAACTGCTGCTGGTAAACCCCAACCTTGAACGCATTCTGCAACCTTATGTCGAAAATCTGTCCAGCATCGGCATCGATGCGCGCTTGCGCACCGTGGACCGTGCCCAGTACAAACAACGCCTGGACCAGTTCGATTTCGACATGATTCTGATGACCCTGAACCAGACCCTTAGCCCCGGCCTCGAACAGTGGCTGTACTTCCATTCCAGCCAGGCCGCCACCAAGGGCAGCAAGAACTATGCTGGGGTCAGGGATCCGGTGGTCGACCACCTGCTCGACACCCTGCTGGCAGCGCGTACCCGCGACGACCAGATCGCCGCCGCCCGCGCCCTGGACCGCGTGCTTTCATGGCAGTACTACATGATCCCCAACTGGTACCTCGACAATCATCGCCTGGCCTACCGCAACCGGTTCGCCTTCGTCACCACGCCGCCCTACACCCTGGGGCTGAACAGCTGGTGGATCAAGACTTCGGAGAAAGCCCAATGACGCCAACGCACCCACTGCGCCGGCTGGCAGGCAGCCTGTTGCTCGCCTGCCTGAGCCTTCCCGCCCTGGCCGCACCGCAACACGCACTCACCCTGTACGACGAGCCGCCCAAGTACCCCGCCGACTTCAAGCACTTCGACTACGTCAACCCGGATGCGCCCAAGGGCGGTACCTTCCGCCAGTCCAGCTTCGGCGGCTTCGACAGCCTCAACCCGTTCATCAACAAAGGCGTATCGGCCGAGAACATCAGCATCATCTACGACACCCTGATGCGCCAGAGCCAGGACGAGCCGTTCACCGAGTACGGCCTGGTGGCCGCCAGGATCGAGAAGGCACCTGACAACAGCTGGGTGCGCTTCTACTTGCGCCCGGAGGCGCGCTTCCACGACGGCCACCCGATGCGTGCCGAAGACGTGGTATTCACCTTCAACGCGTTGATCAAGGACGGTGCGCCGCTGTACCGCCAGTACTATGCCGACGTCGCCGAGGTGGTCGCCGAAGACCCGCTCAAGGTGCTGTTCACGTTCAAGCACAAGGGTAACCGCGAGCTGCCGCTGATTCTCGGCCAGCTGCCAGTGCTGCCCAAGCATTGGTACGAAAACCGCGACTTCAACCGCGGCAACCTGGAAATCCCGCTGGGCAGCGGCCCGTACAAGGTCGCCGAGGTGAAGGCCGGGCGCTCGGTGCGCTACGAGCGGGTCAAGGATTACTGGGGCAAGGACCTGCCGATCAACCGCGGGTTCTATAACTTCGATGCCATGACCTTCGACTCCTACCGCGACACCACCGTCGCGCTGGAAGCACTCAAGGCCGGCGCGTTCGACTACGCGCTGGAGGTCAGTGCAAAAAACTGGGCCACCGCCTACAACGTACCCGCCGTGCGCGACGGCCGCCTGATCAAAGAAGAGCTGCCCAACGGCAACCCCACCGGCATGCAAGGTTTCATTTTCAACATCCGCCGCCCGGTGTTCCAGGACATACGCGTGCGCCAGGCCCTGAGCCTGCTGCTGGACTACGAGTGGACCAACAAACAGCTGTTCAACGGCGCCTACACCCGCACCGGCAGCTACTTCGACAACTCGGAAATGGCCGCCCACGGCCTGCCCAGCGCCAGCGAGCTGAAAATCCTCGAACCGCTGCGTGGCAAAGTCCCCGAACAGGTCTTCACCGAGGCCTTCAAGAACCCGGTCAGCGATGGCAGCGGCATGATCCGCGAGCAACAGCGCCAGGCCTACAAGCTGTTGCAGGAAGCCGGCTGGAAGATTGTCGACGACAAGATGGTCGACGCTCAGGGTAAACCGGTCAGCATCGAGTTCCTGCTGGCACAAACCGAGTTCGAACGCATCCTGCTGCCGTTCAAGCGTAACCTTGCCGACCTCGGCATCGACCTGAACATCCGCCGGGTCGACGTTTCCCAGTACATCACGCGCCTGCGCTCGCGTGACTACGACATGATCGTCGGCGGCTACCCGCAGTCCAACTCGCCGGGCAACGAGCAGCGCGAGTTCTGGTCCAGCGCCGCCGCCGACAACCCCGGCAGCCGCAACTTCATCGGCCTGCGCGACCCGGCTATCGACCAACTGGTGGAAGCGCTGATCAACGCCGACTCGCGCCAGAGCCTGGTCGACCACTGCCGCGCCCTCGACCGGGTGCTGCTGTGGGGCTACTACGTGATCCCCAACTGGCACATCAAGACCTGGCGCGTGGCCTACTGGAACCACATCGGCCACCCGGATGTTTCGCCCAAGTACGACATCGGCATCGACACCTGGTGGATCAAGCCCGGGGTAACCCCGGCGGTCAGCGAAGCCCCTGCGGACGAGGCCAACTAAGATGCTGGCCTATATCCTGCGCCGCCTGCTGCTGATCATCCCGACCCTGTTCGGCATCCTGATCATCAACTTCATCATCGTCCAGGCCGCCCCCGGTGGCCCGGTCGAGCAGATGATCGCCAAGCTCGAAGGTTTCGAAGGCGCCACCAGCCGCATTGCCGGTGGCGGCGCCGAGGTCTCCGTGGCCGGCTCCAACTACCGTGGCGCCCAAGGCCTGGACCCGGCGCTGATCGCCGAAATCGAGCGCATGTACGGCTTCGACAAGTCGCCGCCCGAGCGCCTGTGGATCATGATCAAGAACTACGCCCGACTGGACTTCGGCGACAGCTTCTTCCGCGATGCCAAGGTCGTCGACCTGATTATCGAGAAAATGCCAGTGTCGATCTCGCTGGGGCTGTGGAGCACGCTGATCATGTACCTGATCTCGATCCCGCTGGGGATCGCCAAGGCGGTGCGCCACGGCAGCCACTTCGACGTGTGGACCAGCTCGGCAATCATCGTCGGCTATGCCATCCCGGCGTTCCTGTTCGCCATCCTGCTGATCGTGCTGTTCGCCGGCGGCAGCTATTTCGACTGGTTCCCGCTGCGCGGCCTCACCTCCAACAATTTCGACGAGCTGAGCACCACGGGTAAAGTGCTGGACTACTTCTGGCACCTGGTGCTGCCGATCACCGCGCTGGTCATCGGCAATTTCGCCACCATGACCCTGCTGACCAAGAACAGCTTCCTCGACGAGATCAACAAACAATACGTGGTCACCGCCAAGGCCAAAGGCCTGAGCCGGCCACGGGTGCTGTATGGCCACGTGTTCCGCAATGCCATGCTGTTGGTGATCGCCGGCTTCCCTTCGGCGTTCATCGGCATCTTCTTTACCGGCTCGTTGCTGATCGAGGTGATCTTCAGCCTCGACGGCCTGGGGCTTATGAGTTTCGAGGCGGCCATCAACCGCGACTACCCGGTGGTCTTCGGCACCCTGTTCATCTTCACCCTGCTGGGGCTGGTGGTGAAACTGATCGGCGACCTGACCTACACCCTGGTCGATCCACGCATCGACTTCGCCAGCCGGGAGCACTGACATGGCCTTGTCCCCCCTCAACCGCCGGCGCTTCGAGCGCTTCAAGGCCAACCGCCGTGGCTGGTGGTCGCTGTGGCTGTTCCTGATCCTGTTCGGCCTGAGCCTGGGCGCCGAGCTGATCGCCAACGACAAGCCAATTGCCGTGCGCTACGACGGCGAGTGGTACTTCCCGGCGTTCAAGCGCTACCCGGAAACCACCTTCGGCGGCGAGTTCCCGCTGGAAGCCAACTACAAGAGCCCCTACATCCGCGAACTGCTGGAAAAGAAAGACAGCTTCGTGCTGTGGGCACCCATCCCGTTCAGCTACCAGAGCATCAACTACGACCTGCGCGTCCCCGCCCCGGCACCGCCCTCGGCGGACAACTGGCTGGGCACCGACGACCAGGGCCGCGACGTACTGGCGCGGGTGATCTACGGCTTCCGCATTTCGGTGCTGTTTGCCCTCACCCTGACCGTGGCCAGCTCCATCGTCGGCGTCATTGCCGGCGCTTTGCAGGGCTTTTATGGCGGCTGGGTCGACCTGGCCGGGCAACGTTTTCTGGAGATCTGGTCCGGCCTGCCTGTGCTGTACCTGCTGATCATCCTGGCGAGCTTCGTGCAGCCCAACTTCTGGTGGTTGTTGGGCATCATGCTGCTGTTCTCGTGGATGAGCCTGGTGGACGTGGTACGCGCCGAGTTCCTGCGCGGGCGCAACCTGGAATACGTGCGCGCCGCCCGCGCGTTAGGCATGCGCAACGGCGCGATCATGTACCGGCACATCCTGCCCAACGCCATGATCTCGACCATGACCTTCATGCCGTTCATCCTCACCGGCGCCATCGGCACCCTCACCGCCCTGGACTTCCTCGGCTTCGGCCTGCCTGCCGGTTCACCATCGCTGGGCGAACTGGTGGCCCAGGGCAAGTCCAACCTGCAGGCGCCGTGGCTGGGTATCAGCGCCTTTGCCGTGCTGGCGCTGATGCTGAGCCTGCTGGTGTTCATCGGCGAATCCGCCCGCGATGCCTTCGACCCGAGGAAGTGACATGAGTGAACAGAACCTGATCGAAGTGCGCGACCTGGCCGTTGAGTTTGTGACCGGGGACCAGGTCAACCGCGTAGTCGACGGCATCAGCTTCGACATCCGCAAGGGCGAGACCTTGGCACTGGTGGGCGAAAGTGGCTCGGGCAAGTCCGTCACCGCGCACTCGATCCTGCGCCTGCTGCCCTACCCCCTGGCCCGCCACCCCAACGGCAGCATCCGCTACGAAGGCAAAGACCTGCTGCAGCAGAACGAGAAGACCCTGCAACGCATTCGCGGTAACCGCATTGCGATGATCTTCCAGGAGCCGATGACCTCGCTCAACCCGCTGCACTGCATCGAGAAGCAAATCAACGAAATCCTGTTGCTGCACAAGGGCCTGACCGGCAAGGAAGCGACGGCACGCACGTTGGAGCTGCTGGAACTGGTCGGCATACCCGAACCACAAAAGCGTTTGAAGGCCCTGCCCCACGAGCTGTCGGGCGGGCAACGCCAGCGGGTGATGATTGCCATGGCGCTGGCCAACGAGCCGGAGTTGCTGATTGCCGACGAACCGACCACGGCGCTGGACGTGACTGTGCAGTTGAAGATCCTCGACCTGCTCAAGGAACTGCAGGCGCGCCTGGGCATGGCACTGCTGCTGATCAGCCACGACCTGAACCTGGTGCGCCGCATCGCCCACCGCGTGTGCGTGATGCAGCGCGGGCAGATTGTCGAACAAGCCGAATGCGCCACGCTGTTCAGTTCCCCGCAGCACCATTACACGCAGATGCTGATCAACGCCGAGCCCAGTGGGCTGCCGGCGCACAACCCGGTGGGCGCGCCGTTGCTTGAGGTGGATGACCTGAAGGTGTGGTTCCCGATCAAGAAGGGGCTACTGCGGCGCACCGTTGACCATGTGAAGGCGGTGGACGGCGTCAACTTCAGCCTGCCTCAAGGACAGACGCTAGGCATTGTTGGCGAGTCCGGGTCGGGCAAGTCGACGCTCGGCTTGGCGATCCTGCGGTTGATTTCCAGCCAGGGTGGCATTCACTTCCATGGGCAGAATTTGCAAGGGCTGAACCAGAAGGCCGTGCGGCCGCTGCGACGGGAAATGCAGGTGGTTTTCCAGGACCCGTTCGGCAGCCTGAGCCCGCGCATGTGCGTGGCGGACATTGTGGGCGAAGGGTTGCGCATTCACGGCATTGGTACGGCGCAGGAGCAAGAAGCGGCGATCATTGCAGCGCTGGAGGAAGTGGGGCTGGACCCGCGTACACGGCATCGCTATCCCCATGAGTTCTCGGGCGGGCAGCGCCAGCGTATTGCGATTGCACGGGCGCTGGTGTTGAAGCCTGCGTTGATCCTGCTGGATGAGCCCACCTCCGCGCTGGACCGCACCGTGCAGCGGCAGGTGGTGGAGTTGCTGCGTAATTTGCAGCAGAAGTACAACCTGACCTACCTGTTCATCAGCCATGACCTGGCGGTGGTGAAGGCGCTGAGTCACCAGTTGATGGTGATCAAGCATGGGCATGTGGTGGAGCAAGGGGATGCGCAGGCGATCTTCCATGCGCCGCAGCATCCGTATACGCGGCAGTTGCTGGAGGCGGCGTTTCTTGAGGTGGATGATGCCGAACCGGGCATGATGCGCTAAAGATCAAAGTATGGGCGGTTGCTGCAACTGCCCATACGCTGACCGCTGCAGGACCGTACAGCATTGGAGGCTTCCTCGTGACTATCTCACCGTCCCCCGTCGGCCCGATGCTCAGGCACTGGCGCATGCTGAACCGGGTCAAGCAGCTGCACGCCGCGCAGATGTTCTGGGGTGTGCCAGTCCCCATAGTTCAGCCCTTCATCAGATTTTCTGACAACAATCGTCTTTCATCATCAGCCAGAACAGGCATAAATTCTCCACCGTCAACTCCCAGTAGCAACGGTAGAGCCTCATGTCCAGCCCACAGCACCCGTCCGCCTCCCCTACCCTGACCACGCTGATCAGCCGTTCCGGCCTGCCCAGCCCTTCACTCAGTGAAACGCAGGCTCACGCCGTATTGCAGGCGCATTATGGTCTCGACGGTGACCTGGCGGCACTGGGCAGCCAACAGGACCTCAACTTCCGCGTGGACGCGCCGCAAGGGCGCTACGTGCTCAAGGCATGCCACGGCAGCTATGCCCAGTTGGAGCTCGAAGCACAACATGCCGCCCTGGCCTACTTGCGCGAACAGGGGTTGCCAGTACCCGCCGTGCGCCCTGCCAGCAACGGCGAAGGATTGCTGGCACTGGACATCGACGGGCAACCGCTGCGCCTGCGGCTGCTCGACTACATCGAAGGCCAACCGTTGACCCGCCTCAAACACCTGGAGCCACGCCTGATCGCTGAACTGGGCGGGCTCTGTGCGAAGCTGGACAGGGCGCTGGTCGACTTCGATCACCCCGGCCTGGTGCGCACCCTGCAATGGGACCCGCAACATGCCCAGGCGCTGATCGACCACCTGTTGCCGGTTCTGCAAGACAGTGGGCAACGCACCCGCATCGAACACGCCACTCGCCAGGCCTGCGCGCGCCTGACGCCGCTGGTGGACCAACTGCCGATCCAGCCTGTGCACCTGGACATCACCGACGACAACACCGTGTGGGCGCGCAACAGTGAGCGCCAGTGGCAACTGCAAGGGGTGATCGACTTCGGCGACCTGATGCGCACCTGGCGTATCGCCGACTTGTCTGTGACATGCGCGTCGCTGCTGCACCACGCCGAGGGCGACCCGCTGCGCATCCTGCCGGCAATTGGCGCCTATCAGGTGCTCAACCCGCTGACCGAGGCCGAGCTACGCGCCCTGTGGCCACTGGTGATCAACCGCGCTGCGGTACTGGTGTTGAGCAGCGCGCAGCAACTGGCCGTGGACCCCGGCAACCAGTACACCCGCGACAACGTGGCCCATGAGTGGGAAATCTTCGACACCGCCACTGCCGTGCCTTTCGCGCTGATGGAAGCCGCCATCCTCCAGGCGGCAGGCGTGCAGATCGGCGTTCCAGACTTGAACGGTTGCGCCCCCCTGCTCCCCGACCTGGCCGGGCAGGAAGTAACGCGGGTCGACCTAGGTGTGCTCAGCCGCCATTGTGAAGCGGGTAACTGGGAGCAACCCGGTTTCGACCAGCACCTGCTGAGCGCGCAAACGGCCCCGGCCTGCACCCTGCACGGGCAGTATCGCCTGTCGCAAACCCATATCGACCGGCCCGAAGAGCCTGCGACCTGCGCCCTCGGCGTTGAGTTGCGTGTGCCCAACGGCAGCCAGGTGCAAGCACCCGAAGCCGGCACCTGGGTGCGCCATGGCGACGGCCGCGGTTGCCTGCAAACCGCGCACTGGGCCTTGTGGTTGCAGGGCCTGGAAGATGCACCCGCCGATGGGCAGGCGATGGAAAAAGGCCAGTCGCTGGGCCATAGCTGTGGTTTCCTCAGCGTACAGCTGTGCCTGGACCTTGCCCTACAGCCGCCCTTCTTCGCCACCCCGTCCCACGCCGACGCCTGGCTGGCCCTGTGCCCGTCGCCGGCCGCGCTGCTGGACCTGGACTGCGATGCCGAGCCGCTGCCCGACCCACAGGCCCTGCTGGCCCGCCGCGACGCCAGCTTTGCCCGCTCGCAGAAGCACTACTACGCGCAACCGCCACACATCGAGCGCGGCTGGCGCAACTACCTGATCGACATGCAGGGCCGTTCGTACCTGGACATGCTCAACAACGTCGCGGTACTGGGCCACGGCCACCCGCGCATGGTCGCCGAGTCGGCGCGGCAATGGTCGCTGCTGAACACCAACTCGCGCTTCCACTACGCGGCCATCAGCGAGTTCTCCGAACGCCTGCTGGACCTGGCGCCCGAAGGCTTCGACCGGGTGTTCATGGTCAACAGCGGCACCGAAGCCAATGACCTGGCCATTCGCCTGGCCTGGGCCTACAGCGGCGGGCGCGACTTGCTGAGCGTGCTGGAGGCCTACCACGGCTGGTCGGTGGCCACCGACGCCATCTCCACGTCCATTGCCGACAACCCGCAAGCCTTGGAAACCCGACCAGACTGGGTGCACCCGGTCGAGGCGCCGAACACCTTCCGTGGCCGATTCCGCGGTGCCGACAGCGCGGCTGACTACCTGCGTGACGTCGATGCCAAGCTGGCCGACCTCGATGCCCGTGGCCGCCAGCTGGCGGGCATCATCTGTGAACCGGTGTACGGCAACGCTGGCGGCATTTCGTTGCCGGCCGGTTATCTGCGCGACGCTTACGCCAAGGTCCGCGCCCGTGGCGGCGTGTGCATCGCCGACGAGGTACAGGTGGGTTATGGCCGCTTGGGCGAATACTTCTGGGGCTTCGAGGAGCAAGGCGTGGTGCCCGACATCATCACCATGGCCAAGGGCATGGGCAACGGCCAGCCGCTGGGTGTGGTCATCACCCGCCGCGAAATCGCCGAAGCGCTGGAGGCCGAGGGTTACTTCTTCTCCTCGGCCGGTGGCAGCCCGGTCAGCTGCCGCATCGGCATGGCGGTGCTGGACGTGATGCAGGAAGAAGGCCTGTGGGACAACGCCCGCGACACCGGGCGCTACTTCAAGGCCCGCCTGCAGGCGCTGGTCGACAAGCATCCGCTGGCCGGCGCAGCGCATGGGACTGGCTTCTACCTGGGGCTTGAACTGGTGCGCAATCGCGAAACGCTGGAGCCGGCTACCGAAGAAACCATGGCCCTGTGCGACCGTCTGCGTGAGCTGGGCATCTTCATGCAACCCACCGGCGACTTCCTGAACATTCTCAAGATCAAACCGCCGATGTGCACCACCCGGGCGAGCGTGGACTACTTTGTCGACAGCATTGACCGGGTGCTGGGCGAAGGCTTGTAAGTTTCAAGGCGTGGGCCCGATGGCTGCGGCCCACGCCTCCAGTGCCTCACACGCGGCCATCGCGATCTGTTCATCCGTGCGCCCGCTGAACTGACGCTCAATTGCGTCGGCGGCAATCAGCCCGGCGACGGTGGGCTTGCCCACGGCATCGGTCAGGTCCAGCCACTCACCCCAACTGGCAGGCACGTCATACCAGCGCAGGTAGCCGGAGGATGAACTTGGCCACCAGCGCTCATCGAACTGCAAAATCACCTTTTCCAGCTTGCCCATGCCCAAATGCGCCAGCGCGCGTTGCTGGGTTTCAGGTAACTCAGGGGTGAAGTGCATCGTTTTCAACACACCTACGGGGACGGTGCAAATACAGAAATCGCAGGTTTCATCATTCACCATGACGGCTGTGCCTGACCAGTCGATACGGGCTACTGGTGTGTTCAACCGAATGTCCAGGTTTTGCGTCAGCACATCGACCAGCTCGCTGTAACCACCAGGCAGCATGCAGTCGCCATGCCCGACGCCTTCTTCGTCCAATGCGCTGACCGACAGCTGCGTCACCGGTAAGCACGCTTCCAGCACAAGGTTGGCATCAATGGCGAACTGCGCGGCCCGTACGCCAGCAGGGTCCAGTGTGGCCATATAGCCGCTGATCGCCTCAGACAAAGGCAACTGCCGGTCAACGCGCTCGATGAAGGCAGCCCAGGCGCCTTCGACATCTGGCAACACTCCGTCACTTGCAGCTGCTAGCGGGCGGCTGAAGTCGGTCTCGATGCAAGCCAAACCCTGGCGCTGCGCAATGGCGGCCAATGGGTTTTCAGCAAAATGTTGAAGCCATGCCGCACCTTCATCGGCCTTCACACTCCCCAGCTCGACTGTATGCGTGCGCCCGCCTGTACGCCCTCGTGCTTCCAGCACAATGCAATCGATACCCTGGCCCCGCAAGCGCTGTGCCGCAGCCAGGCCCGCACAACCGGCACCGATCACGATCACCTTGCGTGCCCCGGCCGCCATTGCAGCCTTTGCGGCGCGCTGCCCATCATTCCATGCACCATGAGTCATTGCCGGGGCGCGGGTGTCACAAGCTTCTCCGGCGATGACCAAGCGCTCATGCAGCACTTGGCCCAGGTCACTTCGATGCTGCCGCGTCCCGCCCGGCAACAACGCACTGTAAGCTCCGAGGCTGAACGGGTCTGCACTCCAGTGAGTGACATGCCACGCGGTTGGTCTATGCACGCTCTTCTCCATTGAGGGAACTGTCCTGTACGTGCATTAATGTTCATAATTTCCATCAATAAAAGATGATCATCATCAGGTTTACTGACAATGGCCTTTTCCAGCGACTCCCTGGCAATCTTCCTCGCCGTGCTCGACGCCGGGTCGTTCTCGGCCGCCGCCCGCAAGCTGGGCCGTGTGCCTTCAGCCGTCAGCATGGCGGTCGCCCAGCTGGAAGCAGAACTGGACCTGGTGCTGTTCGACCGGGCCACGCGCAAGGCCTTGCCCACCAGCGCCGCCTTGGCGCTGGAGCCGCAAGCCAGGCAGGTGATCTGCCAGCTCAACCTACTGGACGCCCAGGCCCTGCAACTGCACAAAGGGCTGGAAAAACGCCTGACCATCGCCATGGCGCCCGAGTTGCAAACCGGCCGCTGGAGCCAGCCACTGGAAATTTTGGCCCAGGAGTTTCCCAGCCTGGAAATCGAAGTGCGTTCAGCCACACAGACCGAGGCCGTTCGCTTACTGCATGAAGGCAGCGTGCAACTGGCGCTGGTGTTCGAGCGGCCCGGTATCGACGAGCGTGAGTCATTCCTGGAAGCCGGCAGCCAGTTGCTGGTGGCCGTTGCATCCCCCCGCCACCCCGCCGGGCAGAACAGCGGCACACCGTTGCCCGAAGAGGCCTTTGCCGAACAACGGCAGATCATCGTGGCCTCGGGCAAGGCCACCGGGTCAGACCCGCGCATGGTGCTGTCGCGGCGCATCTGGCTGACCGACAGCTACCTGGCCACGCTGGACCTGGTGCAGTCCGGCCTGGGCTGGGCCTACCTGCCGCAGCCGCTGGTCGAACCGCTGATTGCTTCAGGTGCGCTGGCCGAGGTGCGCTTCGACAACATGGCCAGCCGCTTGCGCTTGTGGGTGGATATCATCTGGGTCAAGCCGCGCCCCTTGGGCTTGGGAGCGCGGCGCTATCTGGAAGTGATGCGCCAGCTGTTCGACAGGGAGCCGGCCAGGGCCTGACGCCCTTTCACCCACCGGGGTAGATGCCCGGATCAAGCGACCGGCGCTACCAACCTGTACCCTACCCCCGCCTCGGTAATGATGAACCGTGGCGCCGTGGGGTCATCACCCAGCTTCTGGCGCAGATGCCCGACCACGATCCGCAAGTAATGAGTGTCTTCCACATGGGTAGGCCCCCAGATGTCCTTGAGCAACTGCTGCTGGGTAATCACCCGCCCCGGATGCCCGGCCAACAGCGCCAGCAAGGCATACTCCTTGCGCGTCAGCGCCACCTCGACGCCCTCCAGCGTCACCCGGCGGAAGGCAAAATCCACGGTCAACGGCCCGAAGCTGGCCGCCACCTCCGAACCACCGGTCTGCGGCACCTGGCGCAGCAGGGCACGCACCCGCGCCAAGAACTCCTGGATGCCGAACGGCTTGGTCACATAGTCGTTCGCCCCGCCATCCAGCGCATCCACCTTCTGGACCTCACTGGCGCGCACCGACAACACCATTACCGGCACCGCACTCCACTCGCGCAGCTCACGCAGCACCTGCTGGCCGTCCATGTCCGGCAGGCCCAGGTCGAGCACCACCAGGTCCGGCTTGCCCAATGCTGCCTGAGTGAGCCCTTCCTCACCGGTTGCGGCTTCGATCACCTTGTAGCCCTGGGAGGCCAGGCTGATGCGCAGGAACTTGCGGATCTGCGGTTCATCGTCGATGACCAACAGGGTGGCGGACTGGCTCATGGGGTTTCGCTTTCGGCTTCAGGTTGAGGGGGCAGTGGCAAGCATAGAGTGATGCCGGTGCCCTGGCCATCGATGCCTTCGCCTACCAGTATCTGCCCGCCATGGGCGCCGATCATGCCCTGGCAGATGGCCAGGCCCAGGCCGGTACCCTGCCCGCCACGGTCACCACGGGCGGCGGTGTAGAACATGTCGAAGATCTTCTCGCGGTCGGCCACCGGAATGCCGGGCCCTTGGTCAAGGACGGCAAAACGCAACTGCATGTCCTGCACCGATACGTGGAGTTCAAGCCGACCATTGGCCGGCGAGAACCGTGCCGCGTTTTCCAGCACATTGACCAGCGCCTGCTCGATCAGCGCTGCATGCACGAACAGCAGCGGCAGCTCGGCCGGCACGTCAGTGTGCACACGCAACGGGGCAAGCACTACGCGCAGGCGGTTGAGCGCACTGCCAGCGATGTCGCCCGGCGCCACCCAGTCGCGTGCCAGCTTGAGGCCGCCGTGGCCCAGGCGGGTCATGTCCAACAGGTTCTGGATGTACCGGTCGAGGCGCTCGGCCTCGTTGCGGGTGCCTTCCAACAGCTCACGGCGGTCTTCAGGCGGGATGGCCTCGCCCAACGCCAGCAGGCTGTCGATGCTGCCACGCATGGCGGTCAACGGCGTGCGCAAGTCGTGGGAAACGGACGCCAGCAAGGCACTGCGCAACTGCTCGGTTTCGCCATGCAGGCGTGCGGCCTCCAGCTGCTCGGCCAGGCGGGCGCGGGCCAACGCCTGCGCCAGCGGCTGGCCAAGGGCGGTGAGCAGGCGCCGACGCGGGTCGCTGAGCGGCTGGCCGGAACGCGGGCGTACACCGAGCAGGGCCAGGGGTTGTTCGTCTACCGCCAGCGGCCACCACCACCAGCGGCCATTGGGTAGGGTGTCACTGCCATGGCCGGCGGCCTGGCCATGCTGCCAGGCCCATTGCGCGGCGGCGCGTTCGTTGTCGCTAAAGGCGTGGGCTTCACCACTGGCCACCTGCAGCTGGCCTTCGGCGTTGCGCTCCAGCAGGCACACCTGCATATCCTGCCAGCCATCCAGATGCTGGCCGGCGGCATTGAAGACGGCCTGGCGGTCGGTGGCCACCGTCAGCCGGCGCGACAGGTCGAGCAACTGGCTGGTCTGTGCCTGGGTCTCGCGCAGCGCCTGCAGTTGGCGACGCTGGCGGGCGGCCAGGTTGCCGGTAAGCGCGGCCATCAGCAGGAAGAACACCAGGGTCAGCACATCTTCTTCACGCTGGATGCTGAACGAGAAGTTGGGCGGAATGAACAGGAAATCGTAAGTCAGGAACGACAACGCAGCACAGGCCAGCGCAGGCCCCAGGCTGCTGCGTACCGCCACCAGCAACACCGCCGCCAGGAACACCAGCGAAATGTTTGGCAACGCCAGCACACTCGACACCGCCCAGGACAGGCCTGCTGCCATGACGGTGGCCACTAGCGCCAGCAGGTAATGCCGCCACACCCACACCCGCCGCACCGCCGAACGCGGCGCTTGCGGCTGCACATCGCGGTCCAGCACGTTGATTTCCAGGCCATGGCTCTCACGCAACAGCCGCGCCGCCACCCCGGCACCGAACAGGCGCCGACGCAGGCGGTCGCGGGACTGCCCGACCAGCACCAGGCTGGCCCGGCGTTCGGCGGCATGCTGGATCAACGTGCGCGCCACTTCGCCGGCACGCAGCACCACCACCTCCCCGCCCAGGCGCTCGGCCAGTTGCTGCGCGGCCTGCAGGCGATGGCGAGCGGTTTCGTCACGCAGGCGGCCGTTGTCCACATGCACCATGCTCCAGGGCAGATGGCGGCGCTGGGCCACGCGGCTGGCGTGACGCACCAGGCGCTCGGCCTGGTCGTCGCCATCCACGCCCACCAGCAACCGGCCACGCAAGGCCGGGGCCTCCTGGCCACGCTGGCGATAGCCATGGGCCAGGTCGGCATCGACCTGCGCGGCGGCAGTCTGCATGGCCAGTTCGCGCAGCGCGGTAAGGTTGGTTTGCGAGAAATACGCGTCGATCGCGGCCCGCGCCTGCTCCGGTACGTACACCTTGCCTTCGCGCAAGCGTTCGAGCAGCTCGCGCGGTGGCAGGTCGATCAGCACCAGCTCGAAAGCTTCCTGCAGCACCCAGTCCGGCAGGGTTTCGCGTACGAGCACGCCGGTAATGTCGCGCACCTTGTCGTTGAGGCTTTCCAGGTGCTGGACGTTGACCGTGGTGTACACGTCGATGCCGGCGGCCAGCAATTCCTGCACGTCCTGCCAGCGCTTGGCGTGCCGGCTGCCGGGGGCATTGGTGTGGGCCAGTTCGTCGACCAGGGCCAATGTTGGCGCGACCTTGAGCAGACCGTCGAGGTCCATTTCTTCAAGCGTGACGCCGCGGTACTGGCTGCGCAGCAGGGGTTGCTGCGGCAGGCCGGCGAGCAACGCCTCGGTTTCGGCGCGGCCGTGGGTTTCGACAACCCCGGCCAGCACTTGAACACCTTGGCGTTGCTGGGCGTGGGCGGCCTGGAGCATGGCAAAGGTTTTGCCGACGCCGGGGGCGGCGCCGAGGAAGACCTTGAGCCGGCCCCGGCCTGTGCGTGGGAGGGTGGCCAACAGCGCATCGGCGCGGGCGGAATCACTCATGTTTCATCCTTTGGAATCTGCGACGGTCGACCAAAGGGCCTGCTTTGCAGGCCCCAATATCAGTGGTTCAAATGCTCAAGTGCCTGGTTCAGCGCCAGTACATTGACCACCGGCGGGCCGATCAATGGGTGGAGGGTGGCCTCTTCCACCAAGGCTTGCAAGCGCTCCTCCGGCAGTTGCCGCGCTGCTGCCACGCGCGGAATCTGGTAAGCCACGGCCTCTGGCGGCAGGTGAGGGTCGAGGCCGCTGCCCGAGGTGGTCAGCAACGCCTGCGGCACCGGCCCCTGCGGCGCCTGGTACAGCGTTGCGGCGTCCCCCTTTACCCGCTCGGCCAGCGCCGGGTTACTCGGCGACAGGTTGCTGGCACCGCTGGCCACGGTGGCATAGGCACCCGCCGAAGGCCGCGCATGGAACCAGCCATCACCCTGGAACGCCTGGGCGATCAGCGCCGAGCCACGCACCTGCCCCTGGTCATCGCGCACCAGACTGCCATTGGCCTGTTCCGGGAAAGCGACCTGGGCAATGCCCGTGACCGCCAGCGGATACAGCGCGCCAGTCACCAGCGTCATCAACAGAGCCAGGCTCAACGCCGGGCGTACATAAGCATTCATGGCGGCCTCCTCAGACCAGGTTCAGGGCATTGAGCAGCAGGTCGATCAGCTTGATCCCGGCAAACGGCACCACGATGCCGCCCAGCCCGTAGATCAGCAGGTTGCGCCGCAACAGATGCGCCGCACTGGCCGCCTGCACCCGCACGCCACGCAGCGCCAGCGGGATCAGCGCGATGATGATCAGCGCGTTGAACACGATGGCCGACAGGATCGCGCTCTGCGGGCTGGCCAGGTGCATCAGGTTGAGCACGCCCAGCTGTGGATAGATGGCAGCGAACAGCGCCGGCAGGATGGCGAAGTACTTGGCCACATCGTTGGCAATGGAGAACGTGGTCAGTGCGCCACGGGTGACCAGCAGTTCCTTGCCAACCTGTACCACGTCCAGCAGCTTGGTCGGGTCGCTGTCCAGGTCGACCATGTTGGCCGCCTCGCGCGCGGCCTGGGTGCCGTCGTTCATGGCCATGCCCACATCGGCCTGCGCCAGTGCCGGGGCGTCGTTGGCACCGTCGCCGCACATGGCCACCAGGCGGCCGTCGTTCTGCTCCTGGCGGATACGCGCCAGTTTCTTCTCAGGGGTGGCCTCGGCCAGTACGTCATCCACCCCCGCTTCGGCTGCGATGGCGGCGGCGGTCAGCGGGTTGTCGCCGGTCACCATCACCGTGCGAATGCCCAGTTTGCGCAACTCGGCGAAGCGCTCGCGGATACCCGGCTTGACCACGTCCTTGAGGTGGATCACGCCAAGCAGACGCTTGTCGATGCACACCAGCAGCGGTGTGCCGCCACTCTGGGCGATACGCTCCACTTCGCGGGCCAGCGCCGGGGGCATTTCCAGCCGTTGCATGCCGACGAACGCCAGCACCGCATCGACGGCGCCCTTGCGGTAGCGGTGCTGCTGGAAGTCGATACCCGACAGACGTGTTTCGGCACTGAACGCCACGGCATCGAACTGCCCGGTAGCCGGTTCGATAAAGTCGTGCAGTTGGCGCAGGTACTCGACAATGGACTTGCCTTCGGCGGTGTCATCGGCCAGCGAGGCCAGCAGCGCACCCTCCCCCAACTCCTTGGCGGTGATGCCCGGTGCAGCATGCAGCGCGCTGCAGCGGCGGTTGCCAAAGGTGATGGTGCCGGTCTTGTCGAGCATCAGCGTATGCACATCACCGGCTGCTTCCACCGCCCGGCCGGAACGGGCGATGACGTTCAAGCGCACCAGACGGTCCATGCCGGCGATGCCGATGGCCGACAGCAGGCCGCCGATGGTGGTAGGGATCAGCGTGACCAGCAGCGCGGCCAGGAAGATCAGCGGCAGGCTGCCACCCGCGAAGTGGGCGAAGGGCTGCAAGGTCACCACCACGATCAGGAAGATCAGCGTCAGGCCGATCAGCAAGATGTCGAGGGCAATCTCGTTCGGCGTTTTCTGGCGCCTGGCGCCTTCGACCAGGGCGATCATGCGGTCGAGAGTCGATTCGCCCGGGTTGCTGGTGATACGGATCAACAGCCAGTCGGAGACCAGCCGGGTATTGCCGGTCACGGCCGAGCGGTCGCCGCCGGACTCGCGGATCACGGGGGCAGACTCACCGGTAATGGCGGCCTCGTTGACCGCCGCGATACCTTCCAGCACCTCGCCGTCGCCGGGGATCATTTCGCCCGCGACTACGCGCACTACGTCATCTTTGCGCAACGCGCCGGCTGCAATGGTTTCGTAGCTGCCATCACGCTTGCGACGCTGTGCGGTCAAGCCTTGGCTACCGGCCTTGAGGCTGTCGGCGCGGGCCTTGCCACGGCCTTCGGCCAGCGCCTCGGCAAAGTTGGCGAACAGCACGGTAAACCACAGCCACAGGGCGATTTGCACGGCAACCCCGGTGCTCACGCCACTGCCGGGGGCGAAGCACAGCACAGTGGTCAGCACCGCGGTCAGGGCCACCACCAGCATCACCGGCGAACGTTTGAGCTGGCGCGGGTCGAGCTTGACGAACGCCTGCACCAGCGCCGGGCGCCAAAGCGCGGCGAAGCGGGTCTGGTCCTTGGCGGTGTGCCGCGCTTTAACTTCAGGAATGGGCATGTTCATGGTCAGTCCTCAGAAACCCAGGCTCAGGTGTTCGGCGATTGGCCCCAAGGCCAGGGTCGGCAGGAAGGTAAGGCCACCCACCAGCAGGATGGTCACCAGCAGCAGGCCGGTGAACAGCGGGCCGTGGGTGGGGAAGCTGTTCTGCCCCTGCGGTGCGCTTTTCTTCGCTGCCAGGCTGCCAGCCAAGGCCAGGATCGGCAGGATGTAGCCGAAGCGGCCGATGAGCATGGCCAGGCCGATCATCAGGTTGTGGTACACCGTGTTGGCACCGAAGCCGGCGAAGGCCGAGCCATTGTTGGCCGTGCCCGAGGTGTAGGCGTACAGCAACTGGCTGAAACCATGCGCCCCCGGGTTGCTGACCGCACCCGCCGGGCCAGGCAGGCTGGCGGCGATAGCGCCCAGCACCAGCACACCGACCGGCATCACCAGCAGGGTTGCCACCAGCAACTGCACCTCACGGGCTTGCAGCTTCTTGCCCAGGTATTCCGGGGTGCGGCCAATCATCAGCCCGGCCAGGAACACCGCGATCAACACGAACAACAGCATCCCGTACAGCCCGGCGCCGACGCCGCCGAAAATCACCTCGCCCACCATCATGTTGACCATCGCCACCATGCCGGTCAGCGGGTTGAGGCTATCGTGCATGGCGTTGACCGAGCCGTTGGAGGCTGCAGTGGTGGTGACCGTCCACAACACCGAACCGGTGGTGCCAAAACGGCTTTCCTTGCCTTCCATGGGGGCCGCCTGTTGCACCTGGGTGCTTTCCAGCGCCGGGTTGGGCTGGTACTCGGACCACAGCGCGGTGCTGCCGCCAATCAGGAACAGGGCAAGCATGCAGGCGAGGATCGCGCGGCTCTGACGCAGGTCCTTCACGTAGTGGCCGAACGTGAACACCAGCGCCACCGGAATGAGGATGATCGACGCCACCTCGAACAGGTTGCTCCAGGCGGTGGGGTTTTCGAACGGGTGCGCCGAGTTGACGCCGAAGAAGCCACCGCCGTTGGTACCCAGTTGCTTGATGGCGATCTGGCTGGCGGCCGGCCCCAGCGGTATGGTCTGGTCAGCCCCTTGCAGGGTCAGCGCATGGGCGTAGTCGGCAAAGGTCTGCGGCACGCCCTGCCACACCAGCAGCAGCGCCAGCAGCAGGCACAGCGGCAGCAAGCCATAGAGGGTGGCGCGGGTCATGTCGACCCAGAAATTGCCCAGCGTCGTTGCACTGCGCCGGGCAATGCCGCGACACAACGCGACCAGCACGGCCAGGCCGGTGGCGGCACTGACAAAGTTCTGTACGGTCAGGCCAAGCATCTGGCTGAGGTAGCTGACCGATGCCTCACCACTGTAGGCCTGCCAGTTGGTGTTGGTGACGAAGCTGACCGCTGTGTTGAACGCCAGCGACCACTCCTGGCCTGGCAAATGCTGCGGGTTGAGCGGCAGGTAGCCCTGCAACAGCAACACGGCGAACAGCAGCAGGAATCCGGCCAGGTTGAAGGCCAGTAGCGCCAGGGTGTATTGGCGCCAGTTCTGCTCCTGGCTGGCGTTCACGCCCGCTAGCCGGTAGCAGGCCTGCTCGACCGGGCTCAGCAGCGGCGACAGCCAGGTGCGCTGGCCTTCCATGACCCTGTAGTAGAACCGCCCGAGCCAGGGTGCCGGTAGCAGCACGATGGCAAAGAACGCCAGCAGCAAGGCGAAATCGTAACTGTGCATGGCCGCTCCCTAGCTGCGATCGGCGCGCAGCAGCGCCACCAGCAGATAAAACGCCAAGGCCACTGCCAGCAGCAGTGACAGCCCGTCGAGCATGTTCATGAGTGGTTCTCCCCGTGGTGCGGCTTGTGCCGCTATGGGGAAATTGTCTGAGGGAGGGGCGTAAAGGGGCGAGATCGGGGGGTGTGGATGGGTATAAAGAAAGCGTAAAAATCAGCTTTGTGGGTTGTCTTTACTGGCCTCTTCGCGGGCAAGCCCGCGAAGAGGCCGATACAGGCTTACTGCTGGGGAGGTTGCTGCGCAGCGTTTCGGCTCCAGTCCAGCAGCAGGCTGTACCCGACCGCGAGCAAGGTCGGCCCGATGAACAGGCCAATGAAGCCAAAGGCAAGCAATCCACCGAACACACCCAACAGCACGATCACCAGTGGCAGGTTACCGCCACGGCTGATCAGGTACGGTTTGAGCACGTTGTCCACACCGCTGATGACAAAGGTGCCCCAGATGCCCAGGAACACCGCCATGCCGTACTCGCCCTTCCACACCAACCAGGCCGTGGCCGGGATCCAGGCCAGTGGTGGGCCCATGGGGATCAGGCTGAGCATGAAGGTCACCAGGCCCAGCACGATGGCACCCGGCACGCCGGCAATCAGGAAGCCGATCAGTGCGAGCACAGCCTGCGCAGCCGCTGTGCCAATCACCCCGTTCACCACCCGCTGAACGGTGGCCGCCACCAGTTCCAGGTAGTACTCGCCGCGATCACCCATCAGGCGGTGCAGCAAGCGCAATACGAACGCCGACAAGCGAGGGCCGTCACGGTAGAAAAAGAACACGAACACCAGGCTAAGGGTCAGTTCCAGCACACCGCTGCCGATCTGCGCACTGCGCGCCAGCAACCAGTTGCCCACCTGCCCGAAGTAGGGCTTGACCGACGCCAGCAAGGCCGCCCCCTGCTGGTCGAGCGACTGCCACCAGCTGACCAGGCGCTCACCAACGAACGGTATGCCCCCCAACCAGGCCGGTGCATCGGGCAAACCGTCCACCTGCACGTCGCGCACGAACGCCGTGGCATCGCGAATATGATCGGCCAGGTTGAACCCCAGCCACACCAGCGGCAATGCCACAATCAGGATCCAGGCGGTGGTCAACAGGCTGGCCGCCAAGGTTTCGCGCCCGCCCAGCACACGCGTGAGCAAGCGCATCAACGGCCAGCTGGCAAAAGCCAGGATGGCCCCCCACAGCAACGCCGAGATGAACGGTGCCATCACCCACAGGCCGGCCCCCAGCAACGCCAACAGCAGAATCTGAACCAGCAGGCGATCATTGTTAACCATGGCGGCGCTCGTTCAACGGATCAGTTCAAGGTGCAGGCCGTCGGTGGGCGCGCTGCCGACTTCAAGGCGGCCATTGCGCACCCCTGCCTTGACCAGCGCCTCGCGCCAGGCTTCGGCCTGAGCGCCACTGAGGCTGGCACGCAGGGTGCTGTCCAGGTTCAGGCTGCGGGCCAGCAAATTCACCCAGGTGTCTTGCGGCGCAGCCAGATCAGGATAGTCGAGCTTGCCGGTGTCGCGCATTTCGCGCAGCACCGTGGCGGCGGTCGGCAGCAGTTCGCCCAACGGGTTGCCGGCGACGAACTCTTCCACATGCAGGTAGGCGCGGCGGTTGCCCCGGGTAACGCTGTACAGCGCGACCAGGGTGTCGGCCTCTTCCGCCGAGCGACGCAGCAAGATGAAGGCCTGCTGTTCGTCACCACCGTTCAGGCGGGCATTGGCAAACACATCGTTGGCCCACAGGCTGGCTTCGCCGCAATCGCGGCCTTGGCACCAGAACAACGGGTAACCACCGTAGCGTTGCAGTTCTTCACGGGCAGTGGTGAAGGCTTCGCGCGCGGTGCGTTCGACCGGCAGTTCGTAGGTGACCGAGCTGACCTGCCCACGGCTTTCGACCTTGTCTTCGACCCGCAGGCGGCCGCTGATCTTGCGCAGCGGGCCCATCGGGTAGACGCGTTCCTGCTCCACGGCCGGACGCTGGTCGACGACCTTGGCGTCCACCGGCACCGGCAGGCTGCCGGCCCACAACACGGGGCTGGTGAGCATCAGGCAAGCGGCCAGGGCAGTACGAATGGAAACGGGCGTGCTCATTGGCGACCCAGGCGGCGCCCTGCGCCGAAATGAAGCTCCAGGATGTCTGGCAGTTGCATGGTTGTCTCCCTGTTCAACCCGCCAAGCCTCGACAGTTGTCCGGTGCAAGTCAAGCAAAGCCAAAGAAGCGATTGAAACAGTCTGCGACAAGGGCTGCGCCCTGCTCATCGTTCAGGTGCAGGTGATGGCCACCGGGCAGCGTCACCTGCTCAAAGGGTAGCTGTTCCAGCAACGCGGTGTGGCGCACCAGCATGCCATCGGCGGCAACCACTAGCTGCGCCGGGCAATCCACCCTGCGCACATAGGCCATGGCCTGGGCCTCGCTCAGGCGTAGTGGCGATGGCAAGGTCAGGCGGCTGTCACTGCGCCAGCTGTAGCCGCCCGGCACCGGCATGAGGCCACGCCGGGCCAGCAGTTCGGCGGCCTCGCGGCTGACCGCGACCATGCCTTTCATCCGGGCATGCACACCTTCCTCCAGCGTGGCGTACACCGACTTGCGCTTGCCGTCCAGCCGCAGCTGGGCCTGCAGTGCCATCCCCAAACGTTCGCCTGCATCCTGCTCGGCACCGGTCGGCGGGATGACGCCGTCGATCAACGCCAGATGGCTGACCCGGTCGGGCAAGGCGCCAGCCAGCTGCACCGAAATGATTGCCCCAAGTGAATGCCCCAACAGTGCAAAACGCTGCCAACCGAGCTGCTCGGCGACCCGCAGCACATCATGGGCATAGTCGGCCAAGGCATAACCGGCGCCAGGCGGGCGGTGTTCGGAGTAACCGTGCCCGGCCAGGTCCAGGGCGACGATACGCAGGCCTTTGAGTTGTGGCGCCAGGCGGGCGAAGCTGTTGGCGTTGTCCAGCCAGCCATGCAGGGCAATCACCGGCAGCCCGTCCTCGGGGCCGAACAGGTGCGCGGCCAGCTCGATATGGCCCAGGCTCAGGCGGATTTCTTCGACCTGTGCGCTCATGCCTGACTCCAGCGGTCGAACAGGCCCTTGATCAGGCTGGCGGTGTCTGCGGGGCGCTCCAGCGGGAACATGTGCCCGCCCGGCACGCTGTGATATTCCCCTTGGGGCATGCCCCGTACGGCCAGGGTGTGGTGGCGGCGAATGACATTGCTACGGTCGCCGCGCACCATGGCCAGCGGCACCTGCAACTGCCGCGCGGGCGCCGGGCTGGTATGCGGGATGCTGCGGTAGATGCTGATTTCGGTAGCCGGGTCGAAGCGTAGCTGCAGGCCCTGCTCTGCCGCCTGCAAGCCGTGTTCGACATAGGCGTCGAGGCAGTCGGGATCGAAATGGCGGAACAGTGACTTGCCGGCGAAGTAGTCCCGGGCGCTGTCGCGGTCATTGAACGTTTCGCGGCGCCCCAACGTGCGCCCGGCCGGGGTGATACGGTCGATGAAGCCAAAGCGCTTGGCGGTGCGCAGCAGCCATTGATCGGCGCGGGTGAGTACTGGCGAGTCGAGCATCACCACGCCACGGTAGTACTCGGGGCAGCGCAAGGCAGCATGCAGGTGCAATACGCCACCCAGCGAGTGGCCGACACCCCAGACCGGCTGGTCCTGTTGCGCCAGGTGGTGCAACAGTTCATCGACCAGGCTCTGCCAGTTGTCATTCACCGGAAAGCGTGGATCGTGCCCATGCTGGGCCAGGTGCTGCACCTGGTAGTCCGGCGCCAGGGCAGCGAACAGCTTGCCGTACGTGGCCGAAGGGAAACCGTTGGCATGGGCGAAGAAAATCTGCTGCGGCATGGCGCCTGGTCCGGACGGAGGATGATGGCTCATTGTCGGCATCGGCGCGCCGTTCGGCAACGTCCGGAAAGGTCATCGGCGAGGGCTATCAGGTCACGCAGACCGGTCGAAACTGGCCAGTGAACGGCGCAGGCAGGCTTGCATGTAGGCCAACTGGCTTTCCAGTGCTTCGCGGGCCAGGCGCTGGTCCTTATGATCAAGCTGAAGGCGACGCAGAGCCAGGCAACTGGTTTGCAGCAAATGAGACACCCGCTGGCAGGTATCTTGAAGGATAAGAAAGTCCTGCAGACTGTTCTCTCTATCAGCAGCATTCAGCACGCTGCTGGCGTTGACCGTTTTCATCAGGCCATAGAGCTTGGCATCGGCCGAATCGCGTAGCAGGCTGTATTGGGCGAAGTCCAGAGCGACACCTTGCTCAACCATGTCCAGGGTAGGTTGCAAATCCACGGCGCTCAGCAACGCCCCCCTCTCACCCTTCATTCGCTGCTCCACGCCTTTTGCTTTCTGGCACGCTAGCAAGGGGCCACTCACTGCGGCAACTGACAAAAATGCCAGTTGCCTTACCGGTTTCAGGGTTTCAAGGCGGATAACTGATCCCTTTGAGGGTCATCAGCCCAGCCAGCGGCCAATCCCCTTCCAGTTCCGCCAGGCTGGCGGTGCTCATGGCTGCGGGATGCTGCTGATGGCCATGCTCCAGCGCCCCGACCAAGGTCCCCACCAACGGCTGGTGGCTGACCAGCAGTACATGCTCCAGACCCAGCCGCTCGATTTCACCGATCACCTGCTGCACGTCACTTTCAGGGGTCAGCCAGGGCACGGTACGCACCGGCTCGCCGAAGCCCAGTGTGTCATGCACCAGCGCCGCCGTTTGCTGGGCGCGCACGTAGGGGCTGGCAATAATTGCCTGCAACGGCTGCCCGAGCAGGCGAGCAGCGCTGTGCAGCACCTGCTCGCGGCCATGGGCAGTCAAACGGCGTTCGGCATCCGTGTTGGCCCGTGGCTCCGCTTCACCGTGGCGCAGTACCCACAGCTTCACAGCTTGGGTTCCTCGTCACGCACCGGGTGTGGGGCCGGCGCCACGGCATGCGCTGCTTCACCTTCCGGCGCACGCGGCGCAGGCCAGTCAGAGAACGGCCATGGCTTCTGGTCGCTGTGAAAGCTGCCAAAGCGGCCGATCTGCGCCAGGAACTGGCTCAGGCTGTCGCCGAAGTTCATCAGGCTGGCGCTGGGTGCGCCGTACACCAGACGGTAGATCAGCTGCACCAGCACCAGCCCACCCAACAACAGTTCGGCCAGCTGCCAGACCACCAGGAACACCAGCATCCACAGCACCCGCAGGATGATCGACTCGCGCTGGGCGCGTTCGGGCGTATCGTTCATGTGTCGCTCCTTGCTCGTGTCAGAGCCGCCAAAGGCTCAGTTGAAACCGCTGATGGAAATGAAATCGACATCGGTCTTGGGTTCGGCGCGCATCAGGTGCTCGATCACCTGGTTCAGCGTGCGGCCTTCGAACAGGATGGCATGCAGGCCCGCCACCAGTGGCATGTAGACCTGCACCTCCTGGGCTTTGGCCTTGAGCACCTTGATGGTATTGACGCCTTCGGCCACTTCGCCCAGGCGGTTGACCGCCTCTTCCAGGCTATGGCCCTGGCCCAGCGCGTAGCCCACCTGATAGTTGCGGCTCTTGGGCGAGGAACAGGTGACGATCAGGTCACCGACACCGGCCAGGCCGAGGAAGGTCATGGGGTTGGCCCCCTGACTGACGGCAAAGCGAGTCATTTCCGCCAAGGCACGGGTAATCAGCATGCTCTTGGTGTTCTCGCCCATGCCCAGCGCAACGGCCATGCCGGCGATGATGGCGTAGACGTTTTTCAACGCGCCACCCAGCTCGACACCAAAGCGGTCAGCGCTGGCATAGACACGGAACGTGCGCCCATGCAGCACAGCCTGCACCTGCTTGCAGAGTTTTTCGTCCTCGCTGGCGACCACCGTTGCAGTCAGCGCGTGCTCGGCGATTTCGCGGGCAAGGTTAGGGCCCGATAACACACCAATACGCGCTTCGGGGGCAATTTCTTCCAGGATCTGGCTCATCAGCTTGAAGCTTTGCGCTTCGATGCCCTTGGTCAGGCTGACCAGGCCCTTGCCACGCAGCAGCTCGGCATGGGGCGCCAGCACGCTGCGCAGGGCGCTCGACGGCAGGGCAACGAAGATCAGCTCGCTGGTCTGCAAGGTCGCCAGCAGGTCATTGACCGGCTCGACGCCATCGTGCAGACGGATGCCCTTGAGGTAGCGCGGATTCTCTCGATTGACGCGCATGGCCTCGGCTTGCGCCGGGTCGCGCATCCACTGACGCACCGGCACACCGTTTTCCGCCAGCAGGTTCGCCACGGCGGTGCCAAAGCTGCCGCCTCCCAGAACTGCAACAGGTTGCTGTTCAGTCATATCCAATCCGTTAAAGCCAAAAATTAAGTGGCGACCCCGCCATTATACGGCTCGCCTGCTACAGAACCAGTCTCTGTTCCCGCTAAAGGGACAGGCTCGCTCATGCAGGTCACTGGCAAATGCGCCACGGTCAGTTACCATGCCTGTTTCAATCCTGATACAAGGCCGCCCTGTGTTCCCTGGCACGCCCCCGTACCCGCGCCTGCTCATACTGACCGCTCTGCTCGGCAGCCCGGCTGTGGCCGACGACCTGTTCATCGACAACACCGACCTGCCCCAGGTTCTGACTGCCACGCGCCTGAAACAATCCCCGGCGGCAGTCCCGGGTAGCATGACCGTGCTAGACAGCGAGCTGATCCGTGCCAGTGGCGCCCGCGACATCCCCGAATTGCTGCGCCTGGTGCCGGGCATGATGATTGGCTACGGTGCCGGTAACCAACCCACGGTCAACTACCACGGCAGCAACGTCAACGATGCACGCCGCATGCAGGTACTGATCGATGGCCGCTCGGTGTACCGCGCGGGCCTGGCCACCGTGGACTGGAGCGACATCCCTCTGGCCATGGAGGATATCGAGCGCATCGAAGTGTTCCGCGGCCCCAACACCGTCAGCTACGGCGCCAACGCGCTGATGGCGGTGGTCAACATCCTCACCCGCAACCCTGCCGACAGCCATGGCACGCGGCTGAAGGTGACTCGCGGCCAGGATGGCATCAACGACTTCTATGCCAGCCACGGCTTTGGCTGGGACGGCGGCGACATGCGCCTGTCGCTGTCCGGCCAGCAGGACGATGGTTTCGATGAAAACCAGTTTGGCCAGGATTACCGCGACAGCCGCCGGCTTACCCGCTTCAACCTCAGCGCCAGCCACAGCCTGGCAGTGGACCAGACCCTGGAGTGGCAACTGGCGGCGAAGGAAGGCAGCAACCAGCGGCCTTATACCTATAAGCCGGTCTTCCCCTATGTCACCCAGCAAGGTGACAACGCTGACGTCAATGCCAAGGACTACGCGGGCTCGGTGCGCTGGAGCATCGACTTCAACCCTGAGCACAGCCTGTATGTTCAGGGCTCGGCGCAGCACTTCGACCGTCAGCAGGTCTGGCGTGCCTGCGATGCGGCGCTGTCATTCAGCCCCGAACTGACCCAGCTTTGGCAGATGAACCCCAATTTCGCCGAGCTGGTAGCGCGCGGCGCCAACAACCCACCATCCAGCAACAACCCACAAGAGCAGGCCCTGGTCGAAGCCATCAAGGATCAATGGAACGAACAGGGTGGTAGTAATGTGGTCTGCGGCGACGTGGACCAGAGCACCCGCGAAACCCGCTACGACCTGGAAATCCAGGACACCCTGAGCCTGACCGACAGCCTGCGCCTGCTCAGCGGCATGAACTACCGTTATGACCGGGCCGACTCGCAGACTTACTTCAACGGCAGCCTCGACGACCAGACTTGGCGCCTGTTCGGCCAGCTGGAATGGCGCGCCGACGAACACTGGATCCTGCAGGGCGGAGCCATGTTCGAAGACTCCCGCC
Organism: Pseudomonas sp. OG7; assembly: GCF_014192825.1. Classification (NCBI taxonomy): domain Bacteria; kingdom Pseudomonadati; phylum Pseudomonadota; class Gammaproteobacteria; order Pseudomonadales; family Pseudomonadaceae; genus Pseudomonas; species Pseudomonas sp. OG7. Next base: position 281,655 of record NZ_JACHYK010000008.1, read on the forward strand.
TGTCTGGCAGCTCGCTGACCCCGCGCGTGGCGGTCAACTACCTGATTACCCCGCGCCATGGCCTGCGCGCCGTGTATTCCGAGGCCGTGCGCTCACCCGACATGTTCGAGAACAACATCAACTGGAGCTACACGGTCAAGAACCTCAGTCCCAACGCGTTCGGCCAGCAGCACGGCGAATACTTCGTCAAGACCCGTGGCCCCGGCGACCTCGACCAGGAACGCATGCGCTCGCGCGAGCTCGGCTACAACGGCTACTTCAGCGACATCGACCTGAGCATGGATGTAAAGCTGTTCTACGACGAGATCACGGGAATGATCAGCGAGCCCTTGAAGAACAACCAGTACATCGCCAGCAACGCCAACAAGGCCCGGTTCAGTGGCAGCGAAGCGCAACTGGACTGGCGCCCCACCCTGCGCGATCGCCTGCGCCTGACCTACGCCTACGTCGATGCCTGGGCCAGCAACCCCGACGACCGCCGCCTCAGCGCCCACAACAGCGGCTCGGCCGGATGGATGCGCGAGTGGGGGGCTGGCTGGTCGAGCGCGCTGTTCTACTACGGCGACGATGCACTCAACCAGTACCGCTACGAGCGCCTGGACCTACGCCTGGCCAAGCGTTTTCGGGTGCATGGCAGCAACCTGGAGCTGGCGGCGCTGTGGCAGCAGCGCCTGGACGATGAGCCCACTACGGCAATCCAGAACCGCTACGACAGCCGCCACCGCCTGAGCGTCAGCGCGGAGCTGGAGTTCTGATGGCCGTGTTGCTGCGCCTGTTGCTGCTGTGCCTGTGGCCACTTGGGCCATTGTCAGCCAGTGAAATCCTGCTGGTGGGGGCTGAGGATCAGCCCGGCATCCGCAGTTTTGTCGCGGCGCTGGAAAGCCGTCGACCGCATGACCATGTGCATTTTCTGACCACTGCCGAGCTGCCGCGCCCGAGCAAGCTCAAAGCGGACCAGCGCCTGATTCTGCTCGACAGCGCCGCGCTGGAGTGGCGCCTGGGTGAAAACGCCGGCCCACCAGCCCTGGCCATGCGGGTCAGCCGGGTACAGGCTGAACAGCGCCTGGGAAAGTCGCGCCCCGCGTTCCTCACCTTGTTGTGGAGCGACGCACCGCTGGGCCGGCAATTGCGCCTGACGCGCTACTTGTTGCCGCAGGCCCAGCGCATTGGCGTGCTGTACGGTGAACACAGCAGTTTCTTGCTCGACGAGCTGCGCCATGCTGCCCGCCCAATGGGCCTGGAGATCATTGCCCAGGACTGGTCCGACCCACGGGACAGCCGGCCGTTGCAGCACCTGCTGGGCAACAGCGATGTGCTGCTGGGCCTGGACGACCCCAACCTGTACAACTCCAAGACGGCGAAAAACCTGCTGCTGAGCAGCTATGGCCGGCAAATGGCACTGATCGGCCCGAACGCCGGGTTTGTGCGGGCCGGCGCCCTGGCCAGCACCTACAGCGATCAGGACGACTGGCTGGCGGAGCTCGACCAGTTGCTCGATCAGCCGCCAGCGCGCTGGCCACGCAGCCTGTACCCGGCGCGCTACGGCGTCAGTGGCAACCAGCAGGTGGCCCGCGCCCTGGGCCTTGAACCGATCGATCCGAACGCCGCTGCCAAAGCCCTGGCCGCAGGAGAACCCACCCCATGAGCAAGCGCCTGAGCTGGGATATCCACACCCGCACCCAGATCATCAGCCTGGGCCCTGCCCTGCTGCTGACCTTGCTGTTGATCAGCTTCTTTACCTTCGTGCGCATCCAGGACTTGCGCCAGGAGCTCAATCACACCGGGCAACTGATCGCCAATCAGCTGGCACCGGCATCAGAGTACGGGGTGATTTCGGGCAACAACGAAGTACTCGAAGGGCTGATGCGTGCCACCCTCAGCATCCCGCACGTACGCTTTCTGGAAGTGCAGGACAGCCGCAACCACATTCTGGTGTACGTCGAGCAGTCCGACGAAAGCGCCAACCGCGCGCAACAGGTTGAAGTGTTCCAGGCCCCCATCCGCCTGCAGCAAATCCGCCTGGACAACGACTTCCTGCAACAAGGCAAAGCCACCACCCCCGCCATCGGTGACGACTACCTGGGGCGGGTCATCGTTGGCATGTCCGATGACGCCTTCAGCCAGCGCCAGCAGGAAATCGTGATCAAAGCCGGCATCCTGGCGCTGTTCGCGCTGCTGTTCACCTTTTTGCTGGCGCGCCGCCTGGCCCTGAGCCTGGCCAAGCCTATCAGCGACATGGGCCATGCGGTAAAGGCCATTCAGCAAGGTCAGTACAACACCCCCTTGCCGGTGGTCGATGACAGCGAACTGGGCCACCTGGCACGCCACATCAACAACCTGGCCAGCGCCCTGGAACAGGCCAGCGATGAACAGAAGCGGGCCATTGCCGAGCTGATTCAGGCCCGTGAGGAGGCCGAGCAGGCCAACCGCGCCAAATCCGACTTCCTGGCGATGATGAGCCACGAGCTGCGCACGCCGATGAATGGCGTGCTGGGCATGCTGCAGCTGCTGGAGACCACATCACTGAGCACCGAACAGGCCGACTACACGGCGGTCGCCAGCGAGTCCACCGGGCATTTGTTGAAGGTCATCAACGACATCCTCGATTTCTCGCGCATCGAACGCGCCGCGCTGCAACTGGAACACATCGACTTCAACCTGGGTGAGCTGATCACCAGCAGTGTCCAGTCGTTCCAGCACAGCGCCCAACAGCGCGGCCTGGGCCTGCACCTGCAACTGCCTGCCGGTATCAAGCAGCTGCAGGTGAACGGTGACCCCACACGCATCCGCCAGATCCTGCTGAACCTGGTGGGCAATGCCCTGAAGTTCACCGAACGCGGCCAGGTGCAGGTCGAAGCACGCTGGCAGGTGCTTGACCGGCAATTGATCTGGCTGACCTGTAGCGTACGCGACACGGGCATCGGCATTGACAGTGCCCGGCTGGAAATGATGTTCGTCGCCTTCCAGCAGGCCGACAGCTCGATTTCCCGCCGTTATGGCGGCACCGGGTTGGGGCTGTCGATCGCCCGCACCCTGGCCGAACGCATGGGCGGCAAGCTGCGCGGTGAAAGCCGCGAAGGCCTGGGTTCGACCTTTACCCTGGAAATGCCGCTGGCACTTGCCAACCCTGCCCCCGTCCCGCTCGCGCCGCCAATAGCTGCACCAACGCCGGTTACCGACAATGACCAGGTACTGCTGGTTGAGGACAATCCGGTCAACCAGAGTGTCATCGAGGCCATGTTGCGCAGCCTGGGGATGGCCGTCTGCACCGCCGAGGATGGCCTGGAGGCGGTCGACCTGGTCGGCCGGCAACGCTTTGCCGCCGTGCTGATGGATTGCCGCCTGCCGCACCTGGACGGCTATGAAGCCACCCGGCGCATCCGGCAGTTGCCCAACGGCGCCGGGCTACCGATCATCGCCTTGACCGCCAACGCCTTGCAGGGCGATCGGGAGCGTTGCATGGCCGCCGGCATGGACGACTACCTGAGCAAACCCTTGCGCCGCACCGAACTGCAACGGGTGCTGCAGCGCTGGTTACCCGGTCGGACAACCGCGACTGGCGATAAATGCTAAAGTGCGGCAGTCTTAAACACTGGACAGGACCTTCATCGGACCTGAAAATAGACGTTTCAGTGCACACCTGTACTTCTTTCACCAGGTGCGCTGTGACTTTCACCACAACGCAATAGTCTACCTGTAGGCTGCCGCCCCGAACGCGTTGCGTATTGGGCCGGCCGGGAAGGTTCATCCCCTGCCACAGGGGGTTATTGAGGAGCTCGCATGACCAAACAACACGCCTTTACTCGGGAAGACCTGCTGCGCTGCAGTCGCGGTGAGCTGTTCGGCCCAGGTAATGCGCAACTGCCCGCGCCGAACATGCTGATGGTCGATCGCATCACCCATATCAGCGAAGAAGGCGGCAAGTACGGCAAAGGTGAATTGGTCGCCGAGCTGGATATCAACCCGGACCTGTGGTTCTTCGCCTGCCACTTCGAAGGCGACCCGGTCATGCCGGGCTGCCTGGGCCTCGACGCCATGTGGCAGCTGGTGGGCTTCTTCCTCGGCTGGCAGGGCCTGCCGGGCCGCGGCCGCGCCCTGGGTTCGGGCGAGGTGAAGTTCTTTGGCCAGGTACTGCCTGAAGCCAAGAAAGTCACGTACAACATTCACATCAAGCGCGTCCTGAAGGGCAAGCTGAACATGGCCATCGCCGATGGCTCGGTCAGCGTCGACGGCCGCGAGATCTACACCGCCGAAGGCCTGCGGGTCGGCGTGTTCACCTCCACTGACAATTTCTAAGGGTTATTCGCATGCGCCGCGTCGTTATCACTGGTCTGGGCATCGTGTCGTGCCTGGGCAATGACAAAGCTACCGTCACCGAAAACCTGCGCAACAGCCGTCCGGGTATCCGTTACAACCCGGAATACAAGGAAATGGGGCTGCGTAGCCAGGTTTCCGGGTCCATCGACCTCAACCTCGAAGAACTGATCGACCGCAAGGTCTACCGTTTCGTCGGCCACGCTGCTGCCTACGCCTACCTGGCCATGCAGGACGCGATCAAGGACGCCGGCCTGACCGAAGAGCAGGTTTCCAGCCCGCGTACCGGCCTGGTAGCCGGCTCTGGCGGCGCCTCGACCCTGAACCAGATGGAAGCGCTGGACACCCTGCGCGAGAAAGGCGTCAAGCGCGTCGGCCCATACCGCGTTACCCGCACCATGGGCAGCACCGTTTCGGCATGCCTGGCCACCCCGTTCAAGATCAAGGGCATCAACTACTCGATCTCGTCGGCCTGCGCCACTTCGGCTCACTGCATCGGTACCGCTCTGGAGCAGATCCAGTGGGGCAAGCAAGACATCGTCTTCGCCGGTGGCGGTGAAGAAGAGCACTGGAGCCAGTCGTTCCTGTTCGATGCCATGGGCGCTCTGTCGACCAAGCGCAACGAAACCCCGGAACTGGCCTCGCGTGCCTACGACGCCGACCGTGATGGCTTTGTCATCGCTGGCGGTGGCGGCATGGTCGTGGTCGAGGAGCTGGAACACGCCCTGGCCCGTGGCGCCAAGATCTACGCCGAAATCGTTGGCTACGGCGCCACGTCCGACGGCTACGACATGGTTGCCCCGAGCGGCGAAGGTGCCATCCGCTGCATGCAGCAGGCACTGTCCACCGTCGACACCCCGATCGACTACCTGAACACCCACGGCACCTCGACCCCGGTCGGTGACGTTGCCGAGATCAAGGGCGTTCGCGCCGTGTTCGGCGACAAGGCACCGAAAATCAGCTCGACCAAGAGCCTGTCGGGCCACTCGCTGGGCGCCGCTGGCGTGCACGAGGCGATCTACTGCCTGCTGATGATGGAAAACAACTTCATCGCCGGCTCCGCCAACATCGACGAGCTGGACCCGGAGGTCGCCGACCTGCCGATCCTGCGCAAAACCGAAGAAAACGCCAAGATCGACACGGTCATGAGCAACAGCTTCGGCTTCGGCGGCACCAACGCCACCCTCGTGCTCAAGCGCTGGGAAGGCAAGTAAGACGCTGATGCGGTAATCGAAAACGCCCCGACTGGTTCGGGGCGTTTTTATTTGTGCTGCCTGGGTAAAACCGCGAGAAAATTATCCCGCGCCACTTTGTTGGCCACCTCCTCCGACAAGGCATCCAGAAACGGCCTGAACCCGTGCATCTGCTCTCCCAGGCTGCCAAACCGCCCCACCACGTCCGACCCCAGCATGAAACGCTCCGGGTACTTTTCGACCAACGCCACCCATTCCTTGCGCGGCACGCCTTTGTCGTCCAGCAGATACGGCTCCAGCACACTCCACGACAGGTCCACATAAAGGTTCGGGTAGTCCTCCAACAGCCGCGTCAGCACCGGCAGCAGAAAGTCCATCTGCGTCTGGTGCCGGTGTATCTCCATGCTGCTGCCGGCATGCGCCCAGATGAACCGCGTGTGCGGGTGATTACGCAGCGGCTCTTCGATTTCCGCCAGGTACAACGGGTTGCGCTCGCGCTTGGAGGTGATGTTGGAATGCAGCAACACCGGCAGGTCACGCTCGGCCGCCAGGTGGTAGATACGCGTCATGGCTTCGTTGTTGGCGCGCGGCGTGTCGCCACTGGTCAGCGCTGTCAGGTCGTCGTGCCGGGTGAACACCTCGCCAATGCCCTGCCACAACCCCGGATACAGGTCGAGCATCCGCTCGATGTGGCTGACAGCGTTCTTGTCTACCGGGTTGAAGCCCGTCAGAAACGGATGAAAGCGCTTACGCTGCTCTTCCGGCAATTGCTGCAGGGCTGCGGCCACATAGGTATCGGTCGCGCTGTACCAATAGGCATCGGCATCGTCACCGGCGTAATAGCGTGGGCGTTTGGGCTCGTCCTCGTGCCACTTCTTGGCCACCGGTATGCCGGAAATCATCGACTGCTCGATACCGGCAGCATCCATGGCCTTGATCAATGCCGGCATGCCTTCGCTTTCCTGGAAGAAGTCGACGTAGTGCAAGTGGGCATCGCTGTAGCGGTAGTCGCGCGCCTGTGCCGTCTGGCACAGCCAGCCCGTCAACAACACGCAAGCCAGCGCTTTGGCAATCATGGGCAGCTTCCTTCCAAGGGGGCGAAAACAGTAGACCGGCCGTTAAGCGAGACGGTTCAGCCGAAGCGGGCAAACCGCTATGCTGGAGGCATTTCCACTTCGCCTGGAGCCCACCCCATGAGCAGCCCCCTGATCATCCGCCCACGCGCCGAATCGGTCGAGGGCCAGCCGATCCTGCGCCCGCTGCCAGCGGCCCAGTGCCGCAGCGTCGGACCGTTCGTGTTTTTTGACCACATGCTGGAAACCGACTACGCCCCAGGGCATGGCATGGATATCCGCCAGCACCCGCATATCGGCCTGTCGACCCTGACCTACCTGTTCGAGGGCGCGATCCTGCACAAGGACAGCCTCGGCTCAGCACAGCGGGTACTGCCCGGCGATGTCAGCTGGATGACGGCTGGCAGCGGCGTGGCCCATGTGGAGCGCACGCCCGACGACGCCTTGGCTCATGGCTCGCGCCTGCATGGCTTGCAGGTATGGCTGGCCTCGCCGCGTGAACATGAACAAGGCGCGGCAAGCTATAGCCATCACCCGGCGGCGAGCCTGCCAGTCAGTGAAAACCTGGGGGTGCGCATTTGCATGATTGCCGGTAGCGGGTTCTGCCTGGAATCACCGGTGCCGGTGCTGTCCCCTACCCTTTATGCGCATGTGCGGATGCAGCCGGCAACCACCTTGCAGGTACCGACCGAGCATGCGCAACGAGCGCTGTATCTGCTGGATGGTGAGCTGCTGTTGAACGATGAAGACGTGGAGCCGTGCAGCCTGGTGGTGCTGCCGGAAGGCGAAGAGGTGGTGCTCTATGCAGAGGAAGAGTGCCAGCTGGTGCTGATTGGCGGCGAGCCTTTGGATGGACCGCGGCGAATGAACTGGAATTTCGTGGCCAGTGACCCGGAGCTGATCGAGCGGGCCAGGGCAAGGTGGGCGGCGGGGGATTGGCCCATGGTGCCAGGGGAAACCTCCAGGATCGAGTTGCCGAGGTAATTGGGGCCGCTTTGCGACCCCAAATCACAGTCAGCGCTGGAACACTTCTGTCAGCAGGTTATGCATCGAGCGGAACGCCCGCTCCGAGGTGCGCCGGTCATACTGCATCTTGCCCGGCACATTGGCACTCGGGTCGGTAAACGAGTGCACCGCCCCGCCATAGCTCAACAACTGCCAATCCACCTTGGCCGCGCTCATCTCGTCTTCAAATGCTGGCAACTGTTCCTTTGGCACCAGCGGGTCGCAAGCCCCATGCAACACCAGCACCGAGCCCTTGATGCGCTTGGCATCCTCCGGGTTTGGCGTATCCAGCGTGCCATGGAACGACACCGCCGCACGCAGATCGGCACCGGCACGGGCCAGCTCCAGTGCACAGCAGCCACCAAAGCAGAAGCCAAACGTGCCGACCTTGCCTGGCTCCAGCAGCGCCTTCGACTGCCCCAACAGCTGCGCCAGGGCTTCCTGCATGCGCTTGCGCAGTTCGCCCCGGTCGTTCTTCAATGGCATCATCGCCGCGCCAGCCTCGTCGGCGTTAGACGGGCGCACCGACTGCCCGTACAGGTCGGCAATCAGCACCACATAGCCCTTCTCAGCCACTTCCTTGGCAATGCGCTCAGCCCCTTCGCCAATGCCCATCCAGTTCGGCGCCATCACCAGGCCTGGACGGCCCAGCGCCCCTGGTTCATAGACCAAGCGGCTTTCGTAGGTTTTGCCGGACAGGTGATAAACCAGCGATTCGACGATTACCTTGCTCATCAAGCACTCCTTAGGCACTTATTCTAAAAAGCCCGCCATGAAAAAAGCCCGCCGAAGCGGGCTTTCCTAAGCATCAACTCAAGCAGACAGCTCGACCAGCAGCTTGTTCAGGCGACGAACGTAGGCCGCCGGGTCCTTCAGGCTATCACCGGCCGCCAGGGCCGCTTGATCGAACAGGATGTGCGACAGCTCGGCGAAGCGGTCTTCGCTCTGCTCGTTGTCCAGCTTTTCAATCAGCGGGTGGGTCGGGTTGAACTCGAAGATCGGCTTGGATTCCGGCACCTTCTGCCCGCTGGCCTCCAGAATCTGACGCATCTGCAGGCCCAGGTCCTGCTCGCCAATGGCCAGAATCGCCGGGGAGTCGGTCAGGCGGTGCGACACGCGCACTTCGGCCACGCTGTCACCCAGCGCGCCTTTCAGGCGCTCGACCAGGCCTTCCTTGTCCTTGGCCACTTCTTCCTGGGCTTTCTTGTCTTCTTCCGAATCCAGCTTGCCCAGGTCCAGGTCGCCACGGGCGACGTCGACAAACGCCTTGCCGTCGAACTCGTTGAGGTAGCTCATCAGCCACTCGTCAATGCGGTCGGTCAGCAGCAGCACTTCGATGCCTTTCTTGCGGAAGACTTCCAGGTGCGGGCTGTTCTTGACCTGCGCATACGACTCGCCGGTGAGGTAGTAGATCTTGTCCTGACCTTCCTTGGCGCGGGCCACGTAGTCGGCCAGGGCGACGCTCTGCTCGCCACTGTCGTCCTGGGTGGAGGCAAAGCGCAACAGGCCGGCGATTTTCTCCTTGTTGGCGAAGTCTTCGGCCGGGCCTTCCTTCAGCACCTGGCCGAAGTTCTTCCAGAAGCCCTTGTACTGCTCGGGCTCGTTCTTCGCCAGTTTTTCCAGCATGTCGAGCACGCGCTTGGTCAGCGCGGTCTTCATCGAGTCGATGATCGGGTCTTTCTGCAGGATTTCACGCGACACGTTCAGCGACAGGTCGTTGGAGTCGACCACGCCCTTGATGAAGCGCAGGTACAGCGGCAGGAACGACTCGGCCTGGTCCATGATGAACACGCGCTGCACGTACAGCTTCAGGCCGCGCGGTGCTTCACGCTGGTACAGGTCGAATGGCGCGCGGGCCGGCACATACAGCAGCGAGTTGTATTCGAGCTTGCCTTCAACCTTGTTGTGGCTCCAGGCCAGCGGGTTTTCGAAGTCATGGCCGATGTGCTTGTAGAACTCCTGGTATTCCTCGTCCTTCACCTCGGTGCGCGAACGGGTCCACAGGGCGCTGGCACGGTTGACGGTTTCCCACTCTTCGGCCGGCTGTTCTTCGCCTTCGGCGGCTGCTTGTTCTTTCGGCAGCTGGATAGGCAGGGCGATGTGGTCGGAGTACTTCTTGACCACGTTGCGCAGGCGCCAGCCATCGGCAAACTCTTTTTCTTCCTGCTTCAGGTGCAGGACGATGCGGGTACCGCGCTGAGGCTTGTCGATAGTGGCGACTTCGAACTCACCCTCACCTTTCGACGACCAGTGCACGCCTTCGGCGGCTGGCTGGCCGGCACGGCGGCTGTAAACGTCGACCTTGTCGGCCACGATGAACGCGGAGTAGAAGCCCACGCCGAACTGACCGATCAGGTGCGAGTCCTTCTTCTGGTCACCGGTGAGGTTCTTCATGAAGTCGGCAGTGCCGGACTTGGCAATGGTACCCAGGTGGGCGATGACGTCTTCACGGCTCATGCCGATGCCGTTGTCTTCGAGGGTGACGGTACCGGCGTCCTTGTCGAAGCTCAGGCGAATCTTCAGGTCGGCGTCGCCTTCAAGCAGTTCTGGCTTGGCCAGGGCCTCGAAGCGCAGCTTGTCGGCCGCGTCGGAGGCGTTGGAAATCAGCTCCCGCAGGAAGATTTCCTTGTTCGAATACAGCGAATGAATCATGAGGTGCAGCAGTTGCTTTACCTCGGTCTGGAAGCCCAACGTTTCCTTTTGTGTTTCCACAGTCATGGTCTTCGAAACTCCGATCTGATGGCAGTGGGCGCCTGGCGGCCAGTTCGGCCTGCCTTAGCGGCGGATGTCATTCAGATGGGGGCTGCCCGGATGATTTCAAGGGCTTTTCCGGTTCGATCTTGAAATGCGCGCGGGCCGTGGCAATAGGTGATTGCCTGTCGCCCTGCCAGGCGGTAATGGCGACATTCGTCACCCGTCGCCCCTGGCGCCACAGCTGGCACTGGGCGTAGGTATCGCGAAAATGCCCGGCACGCAGGTAGTCAATCGAGAAATCGATGATCTTCGGGATGCTCGCACTTTCGCTGTAGATCAACAGGTACAAGGCCGCGGACAGCTCCATGAACCCCGCAATCACACCACCGTGGATGGCGGGCAGCAACGGGTTGCCGATGTTGTCCGGGCTGGCCGGCAGGCGGAACAGCAGGTCGTCGCCCTGACGTTCGCATTCGATACCAATCAGCCCGGCATAAGGGATCAGCGCCAGCAATGGCCCGTAGTCGCCCACCGCGTGGGCGGCGTTGAGCTGTTGACGAACCGCGTGTGGAATCATGCCCCGCCCTCCTTCAGGCTATTGCCGAAACGGATACCGCCCTTGATCTCCTGCCCCAGGCGCATGAACGTGCCCACCACCTGGCAAATCGGCTGTTCGGGATCGTCTTGGTAGGCGGTACCACGGGTAAAGATCACGTCGCGGGTCACCCGGTAGCACTGGGCATGGCCGTAGATGTCCTTGCCGGCTTCGGCCGGGTGCATGTAGTCGATGCGCAGGTCCAGTGTCGGGCACACCTCGAAGCGCGGCAGCACGCACAGCGTGGCCATGCCGCAGGTGGTGTCCATCAGTGTGGTCAGGGCGCCGCCATGCACAGCGCCGGTCTGCGGGTTACCGACAATGGCGGCCGACCAGGGCATGACCAGGGTCATGCCATCGGCATCGGCTCTCGCCACACGCATCTGCAGCAACTGACAATGTCTAAGCGCCGAGAGGAAACGGTCGGCCATGGCCATCAAGGTTGAATCGCTCATTCGCTGTTTCCATCCGCACTGCCTCAGCGGCATAAAATCGTTAAAAAGTCTATCTAGAACGGGGCGTTATATATCTGTAACCTTCGCGGAACTTATTCCGCGTAGTTGCACTCGAAGGAACAAGTCACTTATTCCACCAAGGAGAAACACCCCCATGCGTAAACCTTTTGCTTTTGCTCTGATGCTGGCCGCTGCCATGGGCCTGGCCGCTTGCGATAAAGCGAGCGAAGACAAAGCCCAGGACGCACAGCAACATGCCGAGCAAGCCCAGGAAAAAATGGGTGAAGCTCAGGATAAAATGAACGAGGCCGCCAAGGAAAACGCCGAAGCCGCCAAAGATCAGGCTGAAGCCGAGCAGAAAGCTGCTGAAGAAGCCGCTCCGGCTACTCCGGCTCCAGAAGCCGCCCCAGCCGCTCCGGCGACAGAAGCTGCTCCTGCTGCTCCGGCAGAACCAGCCAAGCAGTAATTGGCTAAAACAAAAAAACCCGACGCTGTCGGGTTTTTTTGTGCCTTCAATTTAAAGATTAAACGTTTCAGTTACCTGCTACGGTACTTTCCCTGCCCGGTTCGTTAGGCACACTTTCCGTGGGTGTGAACACCATCACATCCAGCACATCCGAATGGAACTCGCGGCGATACAAAATCAAGACGACACCGACACTCATGACCATGAACAACCACGGGCTGATGAACCAGCTCAACATGGCCATGCCGAAGTAGTAAGAGCGCAACCCCAGGTTGAACTGGTTGGCCGCCAGCGACAGCACACGCGCGGCCCGCAAGGCGAAGGCCTTGCGCTCCAGCTCATTGACCAACCGTTCACCGATCATCGGTGCAGAACCCACCAGCACGGCGGCAAAGTTGTACTGGCGCATGCACCAGCTAAAAGTGAAGAAGGCATAGACGAAGACCGTGGCCAGGCACAGCAGCTTGATCTCCGACATGCCCTGGGAGGTCTGTTGCACCAACGGCAGGTCGGCCAGCAGCGACAGCGCCCGGTCAGAGGCACCCAGCACGGTAAGGATGCCGGCAAGAATGATCAGCGTGCTGGACGCAAAGAACGATGCGTTGCGCTCAAGGTTGCCGATTACGCTGGCATCGGCGATTCGGTTGTCGCGCAACAGCATGCGGCGCATCCAGTCTTCACGGTACAAGTGCAGCACGCTGGCCAGGCACGCGGTGTCACGCCCCTTCCAGATGGCATAACGGGTATAACCGCCCCAGCACAGGGCAAACCAGGCGATGGCCAGGAGGTTGTTGAAGTTGCTTTGGATGAAGTTCATGCAGGGTTCCCGAATGGGCCAGATGCCTAGAGGATAGGGACCGGGTTTCGACGCTGGCAAGCGGTAAAAGGCACAAGTCCACCCTGAAAAACGCACTGATCATGCCGCCAATAAAAAACCCCGCATCCTTGCGGATACGGGGCTTTCGCGTCTGGGCCGTTGGCGAGCACCCTTTTGGCTTGTGGCCGGTGCCGCCCTCAGGCTTCGACTATCAGGCCAGCGCTTCGCGCGGCTTGCCGAGCATGCGGTCGCAGGCCACGGCACCCACCAGGGTCACCACCGAAGGCACCAGCCAGGCCAGGCCTTGGTCGCTCAGCGGCAAGTGCGCCATGAAGTCCGGCAGCACATGGGCAATGCTGCTGCCCTTGATCGCATCAACCATGCCGAACACCAGCGACACCAGCATCACCGGCGCCAGAATGCGGGTCGGCGAGTTCCACAGGTCCTTCACGAAGCTCAGGCCAACCACCACGATGCAAGGCGGGTAGATGGCGGTAAGCACCGGGATCGAGAACATGATCAGCTTGGTCAGGCCCAGGTTGGAGATCAACAGCGAGAAGCCCGCCAGGATCACCACCAGTGCCCGGTACGACAGCGGCAGAATCTGGCTGAAGTACTCGGCGCAGGCGCAGGTCAGGCCGACAGCGGTCACCAGGCAGGCCAGTGCAATCAGCACGGCCAGGAAACCGCTACCCAACGAACCGAAGGTATGCTGCACGTAGGCATGCAGAACCGCCGCACCGTTGGTGGCGTCAGCCGCGATGTCGTGGCTGGTGGCGCCCAGGCGGAACAGGCTGATGTACACCAAAGCCAGGCCGACACCGGCGATCAGGCCGGCGATGATGGCGTAGCGGGTAATCAGCTTCGGCGACTCGACACCGCGCGAACGGATGGCGTTGACGATGACGATACCGAACACCAGGGCACCCAGGGTATCCATGGTCAGGTAGCCATCGGAGAAGCCCTTGGAGAACGCAGCGGCGGCATAGGCAGGCTGTGCTTCGCCAATGGTGCCGGCCGGCAGCGCGAAGGCAGCAATGCCCAGCACGGCCAAGGCGATGATCTTCAACGGTGCCAGGAAGCGGCCCACGGTATCGAGCAGTTTGCCCGGGTACATGGACACTGCCAGCACCACGATGAAGTAGACCAGGCTGTAGATAAACAGCGCCAACGGGCTTTCACCGGTCAGCGGCGCCACACCCACTTCGAACGACACGGTCGCCGTACGCGGCGTCGCGAACAGCGGGCCGACCGACAGGTAGCACACAGCCGCCAGCAGGCCGCCGAAGAACTTGCCGATCGGGCTGCTCAACGCATCCATACCGCCGCCGACCTTGGCCAGGGCGACCACGGTGATGACCGGCAGGCCCACGGCGGTCACCAGGAAGCCCAGTGCAGCCATCCATACGTGCGGGCCAGACTGCAGACCGACGATAGGCGGGAAGATGATATTGCCTGCACCTACGAAAAGCGCAAACGTCATAAAGCCAAGCGCCAGGATGTCCTGGCCTTTGAGAACTTTCATTTAAGGTAGTACCACACTGCTGAAATCGGGATTCGAGAGGGGATTTCCCTATGGGTGAGGGAAATGCTGCCCGGCCTTATAGGCCAGACCCGTTTAGCGTGTCGTTCCCTTTTGGGGAGCGGGCACAAAGTGAACGCGTAGACTAACCGTTTTACCCGACAAACGCACTGTTACAGTGCTGCTTGTCCGATGTGCGTACATGTTTGTCGTCTGGTTATCTGTGTCGGGCGATAATTTATTGCCAATTAGTGCGAATGTCTGGTGGAAAAACCTGATGAGGGCCATCGAATTTTCCACCTTTACAAAAATACCCAACGCTAAAACGACAAAGGCCACCCGAAGGTGGCCTCTGTGCGCGTGGGGGGTGTAGCAGTATTACTTCTTGGCTTCCCAGCCAGTCAGCTCGGCCAGGGCCTTGCCGATGTCAGCCAGGGAACGCACGGTCTTCACACCCGCGTCCTGCAGAGCAGCGAACTTCTCGTCCGCAGTGCCCTTGCCGCCGGAGATGATGGCGCCAGCGTGGCCCATGCGCTTGCCCGCAGGTGCGGTAACACCGGCGATGTAGGAAACGACTGGCTTGGTCACGTGGGCCTTGATGTAGGCCGCAGCTTCTTCTTCAGCCGAACCGCCGATCTCACCGATCATGACGATCGCTTCGGTCTTCGGGTCTTCCTGGAACAGCTTCAGGATGTCGATGAAGTTGGAGCCCGGGATCGGGTCACCGCCGATGCCGACGCAGGTCGACTGGCCGAAGCCGGCGTCGGTGGTCTGCTTCACAGCTTCGTAAGTCAGGGTGCCGGAACGCGAAACGATACCGACCTTGCCTGGCAGGTGGATGTGGCCTGGCATGATGCCGATCTTGCACTCGCCCGGGGTGATGACACCTGGGCAGTTAGGGCCGATCAGGGTAACGCCCAGCTCGTCGCACTTGACCTTGGCATCCAGCATGTCCAGGGTAGGAATGCCTTCGGTGATGCACACGATCAGCTTGATGCCGCCGAAGGCCGCTTCCAGGATCGAGTCTTTGCAGAACGGAGCTGGTACGTAGATGACCGAAGCGTCAGCGCCGGTAGCTTCAACGGCTTCCTTGACGGTGTTGAACACCGGCAGGCCCAGGTGGGTGGTGCCACCCTTGCCTGGGGTTACGCCGCCGACCATCTTGGTGCCGTAGGCGATGGCTTGTTCGGAGTGGAAAGTACCCTGCGAGCCGGTGAAGCCCTGGCAGATGACTTTGGTGTCTTTATTGATCAGGACGCTCATTACTTGCCCTCCGCAGCTTTGACAACTTGTTGAGCAGCGTCGGTCAGGCTGGTTGCCGCAATGATGTTCAAACCGCTTTCTGCCAGTACTTTAGCGCCCAGTTCGGCGTTGTTACCTTCAAGGCGAACAACAACCGGAACTTTAACGCCGACTTCTTTCACTGCACCGATGATGCCTTCGGCAATCATGTCGCAGCGAACGATGCCGCCGAAGATGTTGACCAGAACGGCCGCGACGTTGCTGTCGGACAGAATGATCTTGAACGCTTCGGTAACGCGCTCTTTGGTAGCACCGCCGCCAACGTCGAGGAAGTTGGCCGGCTTGCCGCCGTGCAGGTTGACGATGTCCATGGTACCCATGGCCAGGCCGGCACCGTTGACCATGCAGCCGATGTTGCCTTCGAGGGCAACGTAGTTCAGTTCGAACTTGGCAGCGTGGGCTTCACGGGCGTCGTCCTGCGACGGGTCGTGGAAGGTTTTCAGCTTAGGCTGACGGTACATGGCGTTGGCGTCGATGTTGATCTTGGCATCGAGGCAGTGCAGATCGCCGTCGGCCTTGATAACCAGCGGGTTCACTTCCAGCAGCGCCAGGTCGTGATCCTTGAACAGCTTGGCCAGGCCCACGAAGATCTTGGCGAACTGTTGAACTTGCTTGCCTTCCAGACCCAGCTGGAATGCCAGCTCGCGACCCTGGAACGGCTGAGCGCCGACCAGTGGGTCGATGGTGGCCTTGAGGATTTTCTCAGGCGTTTCGTGAGCGACTTTCTCGATGTCCACGCCACCTTCGGTGGAGGCCATGAACACGATACGGCGGCTCGAACGATCGACTACAGCGCCCAGGTACAGCTCTTTGGCGATGTCAGTGCAGGATTCGACCAGAATCTTGGAGACGGGTTGACCGTTGGCATCAGTCTGGTAGGTAACCAGATTTTTGCCCAACCACTGTGCAGCGAACGCCTTGGCGTCTTCCTTGCTGCGAACCAGCTTGACGCCGCCCGCTTTACCGCGACCACCCGCGTGAACCTGGGCTTTTACCACCCACTCGTTCCCGCCGATCTTGTCGCAGGCTTCTGCAGCTTGCTCAGGGGTATCGACTGCGAAACCCTTGGAAACTGGCAGGCCGTATTCAGCGAACAGCTGCTTACCCTGATACTCGTGAAGATTCATGCTTTTTACCGTCTTCGTTAGGTACTGCGCTTCGGCGCTGCGCCATTACTGGCGCCGCACCACCTGTGACCGTTGACCCCGGGTTTTCCCGTGTGATCCGGTCCGGCGGACGTTCCGCGGTGAGTCATGCACGCAAGACTCACGACGGGCTGCCCGCCGTGGTTTCTTATAATTAACGCTTCTTACGGTTGGCCACGTGAATGGCGCCGCCATTCACTGCCAGCGCTGCTTCATGCAACGCTTCGGACAGGGTTGGATGGCTGAAGACCATCATGCCCAGATCCTCGGCACTGGTGCCGAATTCCATTGCGATTGCGCCCTGCTGCACCAGTTCGGCAGCCGATGGGCCAATCACGTGTACACCCAGGACGCGGTCGGTCTTGGCATCGGCGATGACCTTGACGAAACCACCGGTGTCGTTGGCTGCCATCGCACGGCCGCTGGCCGCGAACGGGAAGGTGCCCACGTTAACCTCAACGCCTTCGGCCTTCAAGGCCTGTTCGGTCTTGCCGACCCACGCGATTTCCGGGTGGGTGTAGATAACCGAAGGGATCAGGTCGTAGTTCATCTGGGCCTTGTGGCCTTTGATGCGCTCGACAACCATGATGCCCTCTTCCGAGGCCTTGTGGGCCAGCATCATGCCGCGTACCACGTCACCGATGGCGTATACGCCCGGCACGCTGGTAGCGCAGTAGTCGTCGACGAAGATGTAGCCACGCTCGTCGATGGTCACGCCGCTGTCGGCCGCCAGCAGGTCGGTGGTTACAGGGCGACGACCGACCGCAACGATCAGCTTGTCGAAGGTGATCTTCTGCTCGCCTTCGGCGTTGGTGTAGGTCACTTCAACTTCGTTGCCGTTGACTTTCGAGCCGGTGACGCGAGCGCCCAGCTTGATGTCCAGGCCTTGCTTGGTCAGGGTCTTCTGGGCTTCTTTCGACACGGCGGTGTCAGCAGCCATCAGGAAGGTGTCCAAGGCTTCCAGGACGGTGACTTCAGCACCCAGGCGAGCCCAGACCGAGCCCAGCTCCAGGCCGATCACGCCGGCACCGATAACGCCCAGGCGCTTCGGTACGGCCTGGAATTCCAGGGCGCCGGTGGAGTCGACGATGACGTTCTGGTCGACCGGAGCCGGCGGAATGTCGATCGGGCGCGAACCGGAAGCCAGGATCACGTTCTCGGCTTCGATGACTTCAGTGGTGCCGTCAGCCTTGGTGACTTCGACTTTCTTGCCTGCCAGCAGCTTGCCGTGGCCCTGGATCGAAGTAACGCCGTTGGCCTTGAACAGGGTGGCAACGCCACCGGTCAGGTTCTTGACGATGCCAGCCTTGCGGCCAACCATCGCGGCGACGTCCATCTTCACTTCACCCGTGGAGATACCGTGGACGTTGAAGCTCTCTTTGGCTTCCTTGTATTTCCAGGAGCTGTCCAGCAGCGCCTTGGAAGGAATGCAACCTACGTTCAGGCAGGTACCGCCCAGGGCCAGCTTGCCCTCGGCGTCGGTGTACTTCTCGATACAGGCAGTCTTCAGACCAAGTTGGGCAGCCTTGATGGCAGCCACATAGCCGCCAGGACCTGCACCAATCACCACTACGTCGAATTTCTGGGTCATAAAAGATTCCTTATCAGCTACAAGCTACAAGCCGCGAACCGCGCGGCATGGCTTCTTGCGAAGCCAGGGCCGGCACGGTACGCAGCCAGAGGGTTAGATGTCCAGCAGCAGGCGAGACGGATCTTCCAGCAGGTTCTTGATGGTGACCAGGAAGGTTACCGCTTCCTTGCCATCGATCAGGCGGTGATCGTACGACAGCGCCAGGTACATCATCGGGCGAATCACGACCTGGCCATTGATGGCCATCGGACGCTGGATGATGTTGTGCATGCCGAGGATAGCGGCCTGCGGCGGGTTGACGATCGGGGTCGACATCATCGAACCGAAGGTACCACCGTTGGTGATGGTGAAGGTGCCACCGGTCATCTCTTCGATGGCCAGCTTGCCGTCACGGGCCTTCTTGCCGAAGGTGGCGATGCCGTTCTCGATTTCAGCCAGGCTCATCGACTCGGCATTACGCAGTACCGGTACCACCAGGCCACGGTCGCTGGACACGGCAACACCGACGTCGGCGTAGCCGTGATAGACGATGTCGTTGCCGTCGATCGAGGCGTTGACAGCCGGGAAGCGCTTCAGGGCTTCGGTGGCGGCCTTGACGAAGAACGACATGAAGCCCAGGCGTACGCCGTTGTGGGTCTTCTCGAACAGGTCCTTGTACTTCGAACGCAGGGCCATGACTTCGGTCATGTCCACTTCGTTGAAGGTGGTCAGCATGGCCATGCTCGACTGGGCTTCGACCAGACGCTCGGCGATCTTGGCACGCAGGCGGGTCATCGGCACGCGCTTCTCGGTGCGGTCACCAGCGGCGACGACAACCGGGGCAGCAGCAGCGGCAGCAGGCTTGGCAGCCGGGACAGCGGCAGGCGCCGACTTCTTGTTGGCGACGGCAGCTACGACGTCTTCCTTGGTGATGCGGCCACCTTTGCCAGTGCCGGCAACGGCAGCCAGGTCGATGCCGTTTTCTTCAGCCAGCTTGCGCGCGGCCGGGGCAGCGATCGGGTCGTCTTCGCCAGCATCGGCAGCAGCGGCAGCCGGAGCAGCAGCGGCCGGGGCAGCAGCAGGTGCAGCGGCGGCAGCGCCGCCTTCAACGATCGAACCCAGCACTTCGTCGGACAGGACGGTGTCGCCCTCGCCCTTGACGATGGCGCCCAGCACGCCGTCGGCGGTGGCCAGCACTTCCAGGACGACCTTGTCGGTCTCGATGTCGACGATCAGCTCGTCACGCTTGACGGCTTCGCCCGGCTGCTTGTGCCAGGTGGCAACGGTGCCATCGGCAACCGATTCCGGGAAGGTTGGGGCTTTGATCTCGATAGCCATTATCAGTGTTTCCTTAAATTCGGTTTCAGGTGCGCGAAGGCGTTAGACAGTGAAGGCGTCTTGCAGCAGTTTTTCCTGCTGTTCGGCGTGCTTCGAAGCGTAACCACAGGCTGGCGCGGCAGAAGCGTCGCGGCCGGCGTATTCCAGGACCAGCGCCTTGTTGAGGCGGCCCAGGATACGGCGCATGTGGTGCTGGCTGCTGTACCAGGCGCCCTGGTTCATCGGCTCTTCCTGACACCAGACCGCATGCTTGAGGTTGGTGTACGGCGCCAGGATTTCGACCAGGTCGTCCTCCGGGAACGGATACAGCTGCTCGATACGCACGATGGCGATGTCTTCGCGGCCTTCGGTACGGCGTTTTTCCAGCAGGTCGTAGTAAACCTTGCCACCGCACAGGACCAGGCGTTCGACCTTGGCTGGATCGAGGGTGTCGATTTCCGGGATCACGGTCTGGAACGAGCCCTCGGCCAGGTCTTCCAGGGTAGAGACGGCCAGCTTGTGGCGCAGCAGCGACTTTGGCGTCAGCACGATCAGCGGCTTGCGCAGCGGACGGATGACCTGACGACGCAGCAGGTGGTAGATCTGAGCCGGGGTGGTCGGTACGCACACCTGGATGTTGTGCTCGGCGCACAGCTGCAGGTAACGCTCCAGACGCGCGGAGGAGTGCTCCGGGCCCTGCCCTTCATAACCGTGGGGCAGCAGCATGGTCAGGCCACACAGACGGCCCCACTTGTGCTCGCCGCTGGTGATGAACTGGTCGATCACCACTTGCGCACCGTTGGCGAAGTCGCCGAACTGGGCTTCCCAGATCACCAGCGCGTTCGGCGTGGTGGTGGAGTAGCCGTATTCGAACGCCAGTACCGCTTCTTCCGACAGGAAGGAGTCGTACAGCTCGAACATCGGCTGGCCCGGGAACAGGTTCTTCAGCGGTACGTAGGTGCTGGCGTCCTTCTGGTTGTGCAGCACCGCGTGACGGTGCGAGAAGGTGCCACGGCCGATGTCCTGGCCGGTCATGCGGATCGGGTGACCTTCGAACTGCAGGGTGGCGTAAGCCATGGTCTCTGCATAGCCCCAGTTGATCGGCAAGCCACCGGCCTGCATCTTCTGGCGGTCTTCGTAGATCTTCGCGACCTGACGCTGAACGACGAAGCCTTCCGGGATTTCCAGCAGCTTGGCCGACAGGTCTTGCAGGGTCTTGAGGTCGAAACGGGTGTCGTGACGTGCGGTCCAGGCATGGCCCAGGTACGGGCGCCAGTCGACGAACAGCTCGCGGTTCGGCTCCTTGACCAGGCTCTTCACAACGTGCAGGCCGTTGTCCAGCGCGTTGCGGTACTCGTCGATCTTGGCCTGGGCGCGCTCGGCATCGATGCGGCCAGCCTGGATCAGTGCCTCGGCGTACAGCTCACGGGTAGTGCGCTGCTTGCTGATTTGCTGATACATCAGCGGCTGGGTACCGTTTGGCTCGTCGGCCTCGTTGTGGCCGCGACGACGGTAGCAGACCAGGTCGATCACCACGTCACGCTTGAACTGCATGCGGTAGTCGATCGCCAGCTGGGTGACGAACAGCACCGCTTCCGGGTCATCGCCGTTCACGTGCAGGATCGGCGCCTGGATCATCTTGGCAACGTCGGTGGCGTACTCGGTAGAGCGCGCGTCCAGCGGGTTGCTGATGGTGAAACCCACCTGGTTGTTGATCACGATGTGCACGGTGCCGCCGGTCTTGAAACCGCGGGTCTGCGACATCTGGAAGGTTTCCATGACCACGCCCTGGCCGGCGAACGCTGCGTCGCCGTGGATCGAGATCGGCAGTACCTTGTCGCCAACGGTGTCGTTGCGGCGGTCCTGACGGGCGCGCACCGAACCTTCGACCACTGGCGATACGATTTCCAGGTGGGACGGGTTGAACGCCATGGCCAGGTGCACTTCGCCACCGGCGGTCATTACGTTCGAGGAGAAGCCCTGGTGATACTTCACGTCACCGGAGCCCAGCTCGTTCATCTTCTTGCCTTCGAACTCGTCGAACAGCTCGCGCGGGTTCTTGCCGAAGGTGTTCACCAGGACGTTCAGACGGCCACGGTGGGCCATGCCGATCACGACTTCCTTGGTGCCGTAGGAGCCGGAGCGCTGAATCATCTCGTCCAGCATCGGGATCAGGCTTTCGCCGCCCTCAAGGCCGAAACGCTTGGTGCCTGGGTACTTGGTGCCCAGGTATTTCTCAAGGCCTTCACCGGCCGTCACGCGCTCGAGCAGGTGAGCCTGCACGTCAGCGGAAAACTCCGGACGACCGCGCACGCTTTCCAGGCGCTGCTGGAACCAGCTGCGCTGCTCGGAATCGACGATGTGGGTGAACTCGGCGCCAATGGTGCGACAATATGTCTTCTGGAGCGCCTCGAAGATCTCGCGTAGGCTCGCCTCCTCTTTGCCGATGAACAGGTCGCCGGCACGGAAGGTCGTATCAAGATCGGCATTGGTCAAGCCGTAGTGATTGATCGACAGGTCTACGGGCGCAGGACGCTGCCACAACCCCAACGGGTCGAGCTTGGCAGCCTGATGGCCGCGCATACGATAGGCCTGGATCAGTCGCAGAACTTCAACCTGCTTCTTCTCGTGTTCACTGCTCACGCTCCCGGCGGATACCGGTTGGGCGCGGCGCTGGTTCTTTGCCAGCAGTACGAAATGGTCGCGGATTGTCGAGTGCGATACATCGGTAGCGGTGCTGCCGTCGGCGGGCAACTTCTGGAAGTAGGTGCGCCACTCTTCTGGCACAGCGTTAGGGTCGTGCAGGTAGAGCTCGTAGAGCTCTTCCACATATGCAGCGTTACCACCTGAAAGGTGGGCGCTTTCCCACATGCGCTGCATCACGCTTTCTTGCATGCTTGGTCACCCTCGATTAGGGGACTGATCGGCGAGAGCCACAGCAAACCTGGAAAAGTCCGAATACAGCGACTGAACCACGCCACTTGGATCCTGCTGATTTTCCGGGTACCAGCCCGGAAAGCCCCTGCTGGTCTCATATCTTCATAGGTAATGAACGCAGGCTTTGTGGGCCCTTGTTCGGGTTTTACCTCAGTGCGGGCTCACCACCCGCACCTCGGCTTACTGCAGGTACAACACTTTGTATCAGGTGCCGCTTTGCAGCAGCATGTTACGTACGTGACCGATTGCCTTGGTCGGGTTCAGACCTTTCGGGCAAACGTTTACGCAGTTCATGATCCCGCGGCAGCGGAATACGCTGAACGGGTCATCCAGGGACGCCAGGCGCTCCTGAGTCTTGGTATCGCGGCTGTCAGCCAGGAAGCGGTAGGCTTGCAGCAGTGCAGCCGGGCCCAGGAACTTGTCCGGGTTCCACCAGAACGACGGGCAGGACGTCGAGCAGCACGCGCACAGGATGCACTCGTACAGGCCGTCCAGCTTGTCACGGTCTTCCGGCGACTGCAGGCGCTCGATGGCCGGTGCCGGGGTATCGTTCTGCAGGAACGGCTTCACCTTCTCGTACTGCTTGTAGAAGATGCTCATGTCGACCACCAGGTCACGAATGACCGGCAGGCCTGGCAGCGGACGCAGCACCAGCTTGTTGCCCTTCACCACCGCCGACAGCGGGGTGATGCAGGCCAGGCCGTTCTTGCCGTTCATGTTCATGCCGTCGGAACCGCACACGCCTTCACGGCAGGAGCGACGGTACGAGAAACCTTCGTCCTTTTCCTTGATCAGCGCCAATACATCGAGAACCATCAGGTCCTTGCCGCCGGTATCGACGTCGAACGACTCCATTTTGGGCGCCGAGTCGGTGTCCGGGTTGTAACGATAAACTTCGACTTTCAACATAGCAGCCACCCTTAGTAAGTCCGGACTTTTGGTTCGAAGGCTGGAACAGTCTTCGGCGCAAAGTTGACGCCACGCTTGGCAACGCGCTTCTCACCCGGGTAGTACAGGGTGTGGCACAGCCAGTTTTCGTCGTCACGGTCTTCGAAGTCTTCACGGGCGTGAGCGCCGCGGGACTCTTTACGGGCTTCGGCCGCGATGGCGGTAGCTTCGGCGACTTCCAGCAGGTTCTGCAGCTCCAGCGCTTCGATACGCGCGGTGTTGAAGGCCTGGGACTTGTCGTTGATCTTGACGTTGGCGATGCGGTCACGCAGGCCGGCCAGCTGCTCGATACCCTTCTGCATGTATTCGCCGGTACGGAATACACCGAAGTAGTTCTGCATGCAGCTCTGCAGCTCGCGCTTCAGGCTGGCAACGTCTTCGCCAGAAGTACGCTCGTTGAGCTTGTTCAGGCGGTTCAGGGCCACATCGATATCGGTGTCGCTGGCGTCGCGGTATTCCACGCCGTCGGACAGCGATTTTTCCAGGTGCAGGCCAGCGGCGCGACCGAATACCACCAGGTCGAGCAGCGAGTTGCCGCCCAGGCGGTTGGCACCGTGTACCGATACGCACGCCACTTCACCCACGGCGAACAGACCCGGGATGATCTGGTCCTTGCCTTCGGCGTCCATGGTGATGGCCTGGCCATGAATGTTGGTGGCAACGCCGCCCATCATGTAGTGGCAGGTCGGTACGACCGGAACAGGCGCGACCACAGGGTCGACGTGGGCGAAGGTCTTGGACAGTTCGCAGATACCTGGCAGGCGGCTGTGCAGCACTTCCTCGCCCAGGTGGTCCAGCTTCAGCAGTACGTGGTCCTTGTTCGGGCCCACGCCGTTGCCGGCGATGATTTCCTTGACCATGGAACGGGCAACCACGTCGCGGCCGGCCAGGTCTTTCGCGTTCGGCGCGTAACGCTCCATGAAGCGCTCGCCGTGGGCGTTGATCAGGTAGCCACCTTCACCACGGCAACCTTCGGTTACCAGTACACCGGCGCCGGCGATACCGGTCGGGTGGAACTGCCACATCTCGATGTCCTGCACCGGTACGCCTGCACGCAGGGCCATGCCGATACCGTCACCGGTGTTGATCAGGGCGTTGGTGGTGGAGGCGTAGATACGACCGGCACCGCCAGTGGCCAGAACGGTGGCCTTGGACTTGATGTACATGGTTTCGCCGGTTTCGATGCAGATTGCGATCACACCGACGAACGCGCCGTCCTGGTTTTTCACCAGGTCAACCGCGTAGTACTCGTTGAGGAAGGTAGTGCCTGCTTTCAGGTTGCCCTGGTACAGGGTGTGCAGCAGCGCGTGACCGGTACGGTCGGAAGCGGCACAGGTACGGGCAGCCTGGCCACCTTTACCGAAGTCCTTGGACTGGCCACCGAACGGACGCTGGTAGATACGACCGGTTTCGGTACGCGAGAACGGCAGGCCCATGTGGTCCAGTTCGAAGACCGCAGCCGGGCCTTCCTGACACATGTATTCGATAGCGTCCTGGTCACCGATGTAGTCGGAGCCCTTGACGGTATCGTACATGTGCCAGCGCCAGTCGTCGTTCGGGTCGGCCGAAGCGATGGCACAGGTGATGCCGCCCTGGGCGGATACAGTGTGCGAACGGGTCGGGAAGACCTTGGTGACTACGGCAGTCTTGTGGCCGCCTTGAGCCAGTTGCAGCGCGGCGCGCATGCCGGCGCCGCCGCCACCGATGATGATGGCGTCGAAGGAAATGGTTGGAATGCTAGCCATGGATCAGATACCCCAGAGAATCTGCACACCCCAGACGAAGTAAGCGAACATCGCAACGCCGCATACCGCCTGGAACAGGAAACGAATCGCAGTTGCCGACTTGCCGAACGACATAGGCGTCAGGTAGTCGGTTGCAATGGTCCACATGCCGACCCAGGCGTGAGCGCCCAGGGCAACGAGGGCCAGCAGACTGAAGATCCGCATCGCGTTGTTGGAGAACAGACCATGCCACTGGGTGTAGTCGATGCCTGGGTGGGCGACCACGTAGCCGATCAGGAAGAGGAAGTAAGCCGCGAGAACGACCGCAGAAACGCGCTGCGCCATCCAGTCATAGAGGCCCGAACGCGACAGGTTCGTGACATTGGTTACCATACCCAAACTCCCACCAGAACGATCAGCACCACGGAGATGACGATCACGATTTTCGAGCCCAGCTTGCCGCCTTCCAGCGTCTCACCGATACCCATGTCCATGATCAGGTGACGAACACCTGCCACGAGGTGATAAAGCAGGGCAGACAGCAGCCCCCAGGTCACGAATTTGGCCAGCGGGCTGGTCAGACACGCCTTCACCTCACCGAAGCCTTCCTCGGAACCCAGCGACTTGCCCAGTGCATAAAGCATGATGGCAAGGCCGAGGAACAGGATGACGCCGGAGATACGGTGCAGGATGGACGTGTACGCAGTGACGGGGAGCTTGATGGTCCTTAGGTCTAGGTTTACAGGTCGTTGGCTTTTCACGGCTTTTTTCACACTGAAGAGCCCCTAGCGAATCAGGGCAAAGTTGTTGGTAAGTGTACTGGTCAGGTACCCACCACCCAGGGAACGGCGACCCCCAGCAGTTCGGGCTTGCAAGCCCCTGGCGGTCGGGTGCCGAGTATAGACAGTTAGGCTGCTTATGACAACGTGACGGGGTAGCCCAAATAGCGCATTGCCTTTAGCGAACAAAAGGCGTAAATGGGCGAGAATTTCGGGAAAAATCAGGCTTGAATGCTTGATTCAACAAGCCTTTAGGCAAATTGACATCTGAATTTATCCCTCTATAGTGGTGCGGGCCCTGCGTGGGGGGTCTGTCTGATGATTTCTAGCATTAATAGGAGGCCACATGGCTGACAAAAAAGCGCAGTTGGTCATCGAGGGCGCTGCCCCCGTCGAGCTGCCCATTTTAACCGGCACCGTTGGTCCTGATGTAATCGACGTCCGCGGGTTGGGGGCCACTGGTCACTTCACCTTCGACCCTGGTTTCATGGCGACTGCCTCGTGCGAGTCGAAGATCACCTACATTGACGGCGACAAAGGGATCCTGCTGCACCGCGGCTACCCGATCGAACAACTCGCCGAACAATCCGACTACCTCGAAACCTGCTACCTGCTGCTCAACGGCGAACTGCCGAATGCCGAGCAGAAGGCCCAGTTCGTCAGCACCGTCAAGAACCACACCATGGTTCACGAGCAGCTGAAGTCCTTCTTCAACGGTTTCCGTCGCGACGCTCACCCGATGGCGGTGATGTGTGGCGTGGTCGGCGCCCTGTCGGCGTTCTATCACGACTCCCTGGATATCAATAACCCGCAACACCGCGAAATTTCCGCGGTGCGCCTGGTCGCCAAGATGCCGACCCTGGCCGCGATGGTTTACAAGTACTCCATGGGCCAGCCGATGATGTACCCGCGCAACGACCTGTCGTACGCGGAAAACTTCCTGCACATGATGTTCAACACCCCGTGCGAGATCAAACCGATCAGCCCGGTACTGGCCAAGGCAATGGACCGGATCTTCATCCTCCATGCCGACCACGAACAGAATGCCTCCACCTCCACCGTTCGCCTGGCCGGCTCGTCGGGTGCCAACCCGTTCGCCTGTATCGCCGCCGGTATCGCCGCACTGTGGGGTCCGGCCCACGGCGGTGCGAACGAAGCCGTACTGACCATGCTCGATGAAATCGGCGATGTTTCGAACATCGACAAGTTCATCGCCAAGGCCAAGGACAAGAACGACCCGTTCAAGCTGATGGGCTTCGGTCACCGCGTGTACAAGAACCGCGACCCGCGCGCCACCGTGATGAAGCAGACCTGCGACGAAGTCCTGCGCGAGCTGGGCATCAAGAACGACCCGCAGCTGGAACTGGCCATGCGCCTGGAAGAGATCGCCCTCACCGATCCTTACTTCATCGAGCGCTCGCTGTACCCGAACGTCGACTTCTACTCGGGGATCATCCTCAAGGCGATCGGCATTCCGACCAGCATGTTCACCGTGATCTTCGCCCTGGCACGTACCGTGGGCTGGATCTCGCACTGGAAAGAAATGCTCTCCAGCCCGTACAAGATTGGCCGCCCGCGCCAGCTGTACACCGGCGAGCAGAAGCGCGACATCGTTGCGCTGCAGGACCGCAAGTAAGCTTTACTGGCCGAACGCAAAAAGGCTGCCCTTGGGCAGCCTTTTTTTATTGGCTTTTTCCTGTGCCAGCGAAGAGGCCGGCACAGGCAACACCAAACCTCAGTTCTTCTCAGCCCGCTCCCGCAGCCCTTTCAGGGTATTGAACGGCGCATCCACCACGAACTTGTTGGCCACCATCGCCGGCACGCTACCACCCGGCTCGGTGTGCACCTGGTAGGTCACTTCGGTGCTGTCACCCTTGGGCACCAGTTTCCAGAAGCCTTCCACTTTCGCCACCCGCACAAAGCCCTTCTCTTCCGGGACATAGGTCGGCTCTTCGACCAGATTACGGGTCAAGCTGCCATCAGCCCCCTTGACCGTGGTGATATGCAACACCGAATCACGCGGCGTCACTGGCCACGGCGTGTTGAACTGGGTGTAGGTCCAGCTCTGGTCGCCTTCATGCTTGAGCAGCTTTTGCGACTTGCACTCGTGAATCCATGCACAGGCGCCGACCACGTCTTCCTGCAACGCCTGCACCTTGGCCAGCGGCGCCTTGATCACGGTAACGCCTTGATAGGCCTTGTACTTGGAACCGGCTACTTCACTGAGAGATACCTTGATCCCCTCCTCGTCCTTGGCCACTTGCCAGTTTTCGGCCCAGGCCACCGGCGACAGCAAAACACCCATGCCACACAGCAGTGCAATACGCTTGAACGATCTCATCATGTTTATCCTTGTTGTCGAAGATCCAGTCTCTCACGCCGCCGTCATCTGCTCCCACCAACCCAGAATCCTGATTGCCTCGTCACGGTCGCTGCCGCACACCTCGACATCCGCCTTGAAGCCACCGCACACCGCCGGCCGCTCGGGCTTGCCAAACAGGTCGCAGAGGTTGGCAGCCGTCAGGTGCAGGCAGCGCTCACCCGCCGGCTTGCCATTGGGCATGCGCGGCATCGCAGAAGTGATGGACGGGGCGATGCAGCAGGCACCGCAGCCCTCACGACAATTCATGGCTATTCACCAAAATCAGGACTCCCTGGAACAAAACGGGACGAACGTCCCTGGATAGTAACCGCTCAAACAGGCGTTTGAAATTACTGGCACGATGAAATGTGCAGTGACCCGGCAGTCAGTTTGACTGCTACTGCCGGTACTCGAAATCGATGGCCGCCCCTTCAACGTCATGACGGCTGTCGTTGCGCAATTGCAACTGCATTTCGTTGTTGATCAGCCGGCCATTGAGCTGGAACGGGCTGTCGTTGGTTTCTGGTTTCTCGGTGAACATGGGCGGCAGCAAGGGTTTGCGTCGCTGAATCGGCGACGGGGTGCCAACGTTCGGCTCAAGTGAGTTGACCATATCGACCGGCAGGCTGAGGTCAAGCTTTGCCTTTGGCAGCGGCTTGGCCACCGCCTTGCTGACCGGCTTGGGCGCCTTGGCCTTGCTGTTGGCGGCTTTTTTTACCGCCTGCTTCTGGACAGGCTTGGCTGCCGCCTTTTTCTGCACTGGCTTGCCCTGGGTGACCGGAGCCTGGCTGGCCGGCTGCGCAGCCATGGCTGGCGCACAGCAGAACGGTGCGAGGCACAAGATCAGGGCAAAACGGCGTAAAGCATTCATGGCAAATGGACAGACTGGCAGGAAAAGTGCGTATGCTCCCTGTTCCACAGGCAGCTGGCAAGCCTTACAAAAGGGTGAGCGCAGGCTCCCGGCACAACTGCTGAGCCAGCAAGCCGAGGGTAATCACGGCACGCTCGGCCTCCTTGTTCCACGGAATACCGCAATTAAGGCGGATGCAGTGGTTGAACTGCTCTGTATTACTGAATATTAACCCCGGCGCAATGCTGATGCCCTGCTCCAGCGCCCGCACATGCAGCTCCTGCGTGTTGACCCGCCCGGGCAGGCTCACCCACAGAATGAAACCGCCCGTAGGCCGGGTCATCTGGGTGCCTTCGGGGAAGTGCTGCTGCACTGCCAACTGGTAGGCGCTGAGGTTCTTGCGATACTCCTGACGGATGTAGCGCAGATGCCGGTCGTAGCCGCCATTCTCCAGGTAGGCCGCCACCCCCATTTGCGTGACGCTGCACGCCGAGTGGGTAGTGAAGGTTTGCAGCCGCTGGATTTCGTCCTGGTAACGCCCGGCAATCATCCAGCCAACACGTACGCCGGGGGACAGCGTCTTGGAGAAGCTTGAGCAATAGATTACCCGGTCCAGCCGGTCGAACGCCTTCAGCGCCTTGGTCTTGCCCTGCTCGAACATCAGCTCGCCATAGATATCGTCCTCGATGATCTGGATATCGAAGTCCGATGCCAGGCGCAGCAGTTGTTTCTGCCGCTCTTCCGGGACGGTGCCACCCAAGGGGTTGCTCAGCCGCGCGGTGAGCACGAGGGCCTTGATCGACCACTGGTTGGCCGCCAGCTGCAAAGCTTCAAGGCTGATGCCCGTGGACGGGTCGCTGGGGATTTCAATCACCTTCAGGCCCAGCAGGTCCGCCAGCTGCAGCAAGCCGTAATACGTCGGCGACTCGGCGGCGATCAAGTCCCCCGGACGCGTCAGCACACGCAATGACATTTGCAGCGCATCGACGCAACCGTGGGTCACGATCACTTCACGCGGGTCGACCAGTACACCGGCATCGCGCATGCGAATGGCAATCTGCCGGCGCAACGGCTCGAAACCCGGGCTGAACATGTAACTGAACGCGCGCGGGCTGTGAAAGCGGGTGACCTTGGCAATTTGCTGGTGCAGGGCACGCACCGGCAGGTAGTCGACATGCGGCACCGCAGCGCCGAACGGAAATACACCATCGCGGCGCGCTTCGGTGAGCACTTGCTGGATGATGCTGGCACGGGTCACCAGACCAGGGCGCTCCACCCGGGCAATGTCGGGGGTTTGCGCAGTCAGGGCCGGCGTCTGGTGCACATAGTAGCCAGACTGCGGCCGCGCACGGATCAGGCCTTGATCTTCGAGGTTGGCATAGGCCTGCAGCACCGTGGCATGGCTGACATTGAGCTGGGCGCTCATCTTGCGCACGGAGGGTACCCGCTCGCCTGGCTGGTAGACACCGCGGCGGATGTCATCGGCCAGTTGCTGGGCGATACGCTGGTACAGCAGCAGGTTGGTCATGGCGGCAGGCTCGTTGTTCTTGTGCGGCTCGATGACGGTAAAGGATACCGTAACAGTTGCAAAGTGTACTGGGACAGAATGCAACATAGTCGACAATACAACAGCGTGATAACTATCGAAACGATTAAACCGACAAAAAGAAGGGCCGCATGGCGGCCCTTCTTTGAGTCGAACTCAGCGCGCAGGCGCGAGCCTGCCCTTGTCGTCGGAGAACACGATTTCTACCCGACGGTTCTGCGCCCTGCCCCGCTCAGAGGCGTTGGCCTCGATCGGGTACTGGTCGCCATAGCCCTCGACCTGCAAACGCTTTTCGTCGATGCCCAGGTCCACCAGCATGTCAGCCACGGCCTGCGCCCGATCGCGAGACAGTTTCAGGTTGTCCTCGGCCGCGCCGGTGCTGTCGGTATAGCCTTCGATACGTACCACCCGACGCGGGTTAAGCTGAAGGAACTGCACCAGCTTGAGTACCGTGCGGCTGGCCGAGTTCTTCAGGTCGGCACGGCCGGTATCGAACAGCACGTCGCCCAAGGTCATCACCAAGCCACGGTCGGTCTGCTCGGAGGCCAGTGCCGCGATTTGCGACTCGACCCATTTGCCCTGCTGCTGCACGCTGGCCAGCTTGGCCTCGCGCAAGGCCAGCTGCAGGCGCTGGCGCTCCAGATCGAGCTTGGTCTGGCGCTCCTGGTTCAGCGCCAGCTTGGCATGCTCACGGGCAATCTCGCTGTAGCGCTGGCTGAGGTAAGCGTAATGGCGCACATCGGAACCGGTGCCGATGTAGCTGGACAAACGCTCGGCACGGGCCAGCGACTCGCCCGCGCGGATCACATCGCGCGGCGCACTGCGCAGCACATCGGAATCATCCTTGACCTTGGCGAAGGCGGCACTGGCTTCATCCAGCGCTGCAGAACTGCGCTGGCTGGCACAGCCTTGCAAGCCTGCGGCCAGCGCCAGCACTACCAGCGCAGCCAACGGTGTGCGGCGGATCATGGCTGCACCTCCAGTTGCTTGCGCAGGCGCTTGACCCGCGACTGCAACAGCTGGAGCTGCTCTTCGCTCTTCTGGTTCAGCACCTGGGCCTCGGCCAGACGCGCATCCAGCTCGGCCTGTTCGGCACGCATGCGCGCATCGCGATAGTCTTCGCTCAGCATGTTGGCCTTGGCCCGGGCCAGCTTGTCTTCAGCCAGCTTCAGCGTTTCGACCTGCTCGGTGGCACCTACGGCCTTGGCCTGCTCCAGGGCCTGTTCGGAAATGCGCATCTGCTCGTCAGGGGCCGGATCATTGGCGCAGCCAGCCAGGCCAAGCATGGCCAAGGCAAGGATTAGTGGTTGGGTTCTCACGCAATCTTCCTAGTGTTTGGGGGCGTCCGCCGGCACCTGCAACTGCGCTTTCCAGCGCTCGACATTTCGTTGCAGGACCGCCTCGGACGCACCGGAGATCGGCAATTCTGTCAGTTTTTTCGCCAATTGCCCACGCAACCAGCTGTCATTGCAGGCCGAGTTGTGTGAAAGGGCCAAGTACAGGCCTGGCCGGTCCACCGGCAGGCCACGGGCGATCAGGTCATTGCTCATACCCAGGCTCTGGGCCATGGCCATGCCTGAATAGCGGCCAGCCAGCACATAGTCCACTTGGCCGAGCACCAGTTTCTGGAAGGCCTGGGTAAGGTTCTGCGCCGGCACCAGCTTGAGCTGGGCCTTGGCGAAGGCGGTGAAGGCCGGTGTCAGCCGTGCGCGCTCGGACAAGCTGCCCTGATACCTGGCCAGGTCCGCCGGCCCGTCGAAGGTCAGCTGGGCATCATGACGCGTCCACACCAGGTACTCGTTGAGCTGCAACGGCGGGTGGATGTAGTCCAGCGCGGTCAATTGCTCCACCTGCATGGGGGTGTCGAGTAGCAGATCCATGCGGCCACTGCGCACTTCCTCCAGTGCCTGGTCGCGACGACCTGCGCTCAGTACTTCGACTTTTACACCCAACTCGCCAGCCACCTGACGCAACAGGTCTATGTTGGCGCCGATCAGGTGTTCAGGGTCTTGTGGGTCTTGCCATGAATAGGGCGGCGCATCAGGGCTGCCGGTTGCCACCAGGCGTTCGCACTTGCCTGCCGCCATGACCAGCGGTGAGAACAGCGCCGCCATGCATGCCAGCGCCCTGCCCGTTTCACGCAACGTCATCCCTCACTCCTCAACCCATAAAAAAACCCGACCCTCGAAACGAGGGCCGGGTTCTTTATAAGTGAAGCAGGCGGATCAGACCAGCTTTTCCAGCTCCGGAACCGCTTCGAACAGGTCTGCGACCAGGCCGTAGTCGGCTACCTGGAAGATCGGCGCTTCTTCGTCCTTGTTGATCGCAACGATCACTTTGGAGTCTTTCATGCCGGCCAAGTGCTGGATCGCGCCGGAGATACCGACGGCGATGTACAGCTGTGGCGCAACGATCTTGCCGGTCTGGCCGACCTGCATGTCGTTCGGCACGAAGCCGGCGTCGACTGCGGCGCGCGAGGCACCGACGGCAGCGCCGAGCTTGTCGGCCAGGCTGTACAGGTGCTTGAAGTTGTCACCGTTGCCCATGCCACGGCCGCCGGACACGACGATCTTGGCAGCGGTCAGCTCTGGGCGGTCGGACTTGGCCAGCTCTTCACCAACGAAGGCAGAAATGCCAGCGTTGTGCGCAGCACCAACAGCCTCAACAGCGGCCGAGCCACCTTCGGCGGCGACAGGGTCGAAGCCGGTGGTACGCACGGTGATGACCTTGACCGAAGCGCTCGACTGCACGGTGGCAATGGCGTTACCGGCGTAGATTGGGCGCTTGAAGGTGTCAGCGGACTCGACCGAGATGATCTCGGAAATCTGGTCCACGTCCAGCAGCGCGGCAACGCGCGGCAGGATATTCTTGCCGTTGGTGGTGGCCGGAGCCAGCACGTGGCTGTAACCCTTGGCCAGCTCGACGATCAGCGGCGCGACGTTCTCTGGCAGCACATGGGCGTAGGCAGCGTTATCGGCAACCAGCACCTTGGCCACGCCAGCGATCTTGGCAGCAGATTCGGCAATGCTGCCGACGTTCTGGCCAGCGACCAGTACGTGCACATCCCCACCGATCTTGGCGGCAGCGGCAACAGTGTTCAGGGTGGCCGGAGCTACGGCACCGGCTTCGTATTCAGCGACAACCAGGATAGTCATTTAGATTACCTTCGCTTCGTTCTTCAGCTTCTCGACCAGTTCGGCCACCGATTTGACCTTGATGCCAGCGCTGCGGGCAGCCGGGGCTTCAACCTTCAGGGTCTTGTTGGTGGAGGCGAGGGAAACGCCCAGCGCGTCCGGAGTAACGGTCTCCAGCGGCTTCTTCTTGGCCTTCATGATGTTCGGCAGCGACGCGTAGCGCGGCTCGTTCAGGCGCAGGTCGGTGGTGACGATGGCTGGCAGGTTCAGCGATACGGTCTGCAGACCGCCATCGATTTCACGGGTGACGTTCAGCTTGTCGCCAGCCACTTCGACCTTGGAGGCGAAGGTGCCTTGCGCGTAGCCAGTCAGCGCAGCCAGCATCTGGCCGGTCTGGTTGTTGTCGCTGTCGATGGCCTGCTTGCCGAGGATGACCAGCTGTGGCTGCTCCTTGTCGACAACGGCTTTCAGCGCCTTGGCCACAGCCAGGGAGTTCAGTTCGTCAGCGGCTTCTACCAGGATGGCGCGGTCGGCACCCAGGGCCAGGGCGGTACGCAGTTGCTCCTGGGCAGTGGTCGGGCCGACGGAAACGACGACGATCTCGGTCGCAACGCCCTTTTCCTTCAAGCGGACAGCCTCTTCCACGGCGATTTCGCAGAAGGGGTTCATGGACATCTTGACGTTAGCAAGGTCGACGCCGGAGTTGTCCGCCTTGACGCGAACCTTGACGTTGTAGTCGACCACTCGTTTGACAGCTACAAGAACCTTCATGGATTCCTCGTTACTCTCCGGTGAATAGATAGTCGCCTGGGACTGAGCCCTGCGATGCGCGTGGGTACAAGGGCACCTCTAAAAACGTATCGGGAGGCAATAACTTCACAGTGACCGAACAGTCTTGTTCGGACCATTGCGACAAATCCTCACGGGTCATTTTCTGTCGTGGCGTGTAAACTCCACTACAAACCGGCCAAAGGCCGCAAAACCCTGCTCCACACCTGGTCTTTAGAGGTGTACCTGCGCCCGGCTGCAAGCCTACGGCGAACGTAAAACCGCTCGTATCTTGACCGTAACACCCCATCCGGTCAATACGGCAAATCGGTCACCCTCCAGCCGCGCTCCTGTGATTTTACTGGCCTGCGGCAAATTCAAACAAACGTTTGTATTGGACCCGCCAAGTGGTGTAGATATAATGCGCGGCCAAGACAAAACGGTGTAGTCCGTCATTTGCGCAGCTACAGTTCCGCTCCCGTGATGAGCCACTGCGCGCAAGCACCCATAAGACAAAGCAACAGCACGAGCCTTGATGAGTAGGAGAGAACCAGTGGAACGCGAATACATGGAATTCGACGTGGTCATCGTCGGCGCCGGCCCGGCGGGCCTGTCCGCCGCCTGCCGCCTGAAGCAGAAGGCCGCCGAAGCCGGTAGCGAAATCAGCGTCTGCGTGGTGGAAAAAGGCTCTGAAGTGGGCGCCCACATCCTCTCCGGCGCAGTGTTCGAGCCCCGCGCCCTGAACGAGCTGTTCCCCGACTGGAAGGAACTCGGCGCGCCCCTGAACACCGAAGTGAAGCGCGACGACATCTACGTGCTCAAGGATGCCGGCAGCGCCACCAAGGTGCCTGACCTGTTCGTGCCCAAAACCATGCACAACGAAGGCAACTACATCATCTCGCTGGGCAACCTGTGCCGCTGGCTGGCCCAGCAGGCCGAGAACCTGGGCGTGGAGGTCTACCCGGGCTTCGCCGCCCAGGAAGCGCTGTTCGATGAAAACGGCGTGGTGCGTGGCATTGTCACCGGCGACATGGGTGTGGACCGTGAAGGCAACCCGAAGGACGGCATGTACACCCCGGGCATGGAGCTGCGTGGCAAGTACACCCTGTTCGCCGAAGGTTGCCGTGGCCACATCGGCAAGCAGCTGATCAAGCGCTTCAACCTGGACAGCGAGTCCGATGTGCAGCACTACGGCATCGGCCTGAAGGAAATCTGGGAAATCGACCCTGCCAAGCACGAGCAGGGCCTGGTGGTGCACACCGCCGGCTGGCCGCTGGACGTGATGGCCAAGGACAACACCGGGGGTTCGTTCCTTTATCACCTGGAAAACAACCAGGTGGTGGTCGGCCTGATCGTCGACCTGTCCTACGCCAACCCGTACCTGTCGCCATTCGACGAGTTCCAGCGCCTGAAGCACCATCCGGTGATCAGCCAGTATCTCGAAGGCGGCAAACGCATCAGCTACGGCGCCCGCGCCCTGGCCAAGGGCGGCATCAACTCGCTGCCGAAAATGGTGTTCAACGGCGGCGCACTTATCGGCTGTGACCTGGGCACCATGAACGTGGCCAAGATCAAAGGCAGCCACACGGCGATGAAGTCCGGCATGCTCGCCGCCGAGGCGGTGGCCGACGCGCTGCTCGCCGGCAGCGAGGGCGGTGACCAGCTGAACGGCTACGTCAGCGCCTTCAAGGCCAGCTGGCTGTACGAAGAACTGTTCGCCAGCCGCAACTTCGGCCCGGCCATGCACAAGTTCGGCCCACTGCTGGGCGCTGCGTTCAACTATGTGGACCAGAACTGGTTCGGCGGCAAGCTGCCGTTCACCCTGCACGACACCAAGCCGGACTACGCCTGCCTCAAGCTCGCGGCCGACTCGAAAAAGATCGACTACCCGAAACCGGACGGCAAGCTCAGCTTCGACAAGCTCAGCTCGGTATTCCTCTCCAGCACCAACCACGAAGAGGAACAACCCTGCCACCTGAAGCTGACCGACCCGAACGTGCCGATCGCCAGCAACCTGCCGCTGTACGACGAGCCGGCACAACGCTACTGCCCGGCCGGCGTGTACGAAGTGGTCACCCAGGAAGACGGCAACAAGCGCTTCCAGATCAACGCGCAGAACTGCGTGCACTGCAAGACCTGCGACATCAAGGACCCGGCCCAGAACATCACCTGGGTTACCCCTGAGGGCGCAGGCGGGCCGAACTACCCGAACATGTAAGGCCCCGGCCCTGCCGTAACAAAAAGCCCCCGGCGCTCACGAGCCGGGGGCTTTTTGTTGTGAATTGCGTCTGGGCTGCGAGGTGTTCGCCGTGAGAGGCTCAGCGCTTATCAGATCGAGCGCCGCGCGGGCGGCGCTCGGTTTATGCCCTGCTGCACAACCCAAGACATGCACCGGCTCATTTGTCACCGCACATGATCGGCATCGGCTCCGCCGCAAACGCCAATGGCTCACGCCGCCCGAAATACAAGGCCGTCAGCAGCCCCACCGTGCCCATGACCAGACAAAACCCGACACACACCCACGGGCTCCACGGCATCAGCGCAATCAGCGCCAGCGGCGTGGTACTGGCCCACAGCGCGTAGGCCACGTTGTAGGTGAAGGAAATCCCCGACACACGGATCTCGGCCGGGAACAATCCAACCATCACCGACGGCACCACACCGACCACGCCGCAGGACAGCCCCGCCAGCGCATAAGCCAGCCAGGTCATCTCCCACTGCCCCACCAGGCTGGCGTAAAGCGCACCGATCCCCAGCGGCAGCAACACGCTGTAGAGCATCAGCGCACGCCAAGCCCCTACGCGGTCGACCAGCAACCCGGCCAGCACGCAGCCGATGTTGAGGAAAACAATACCCACGCTGCTCAGGGCGAAGGTGTGCCCGGCGCTCATGCCAAAGCGTTGCTGCATTACCGTGGGGGTGATCACCACCAGCACCACCACGGCCGAGGTCAGCACACAGGTCAGCAATGCCGCCGGAATCAACGCCCGACGGTGCTCGCCCAGCACCCGCCGCAGCGGGAATTTCACCGGCTGTTCCTGGCGCGCACGCAGGGCAAGGAACACCGGTGTTTCGCTAAGCCAGCGGCGCAGCCACACGCCAATCACACCAAACACGCCACCCAGCAGGAACGGGTAGCGCCAGGCGTAGTCGAGGATCTCCTGCGGCGTGAACACCTGCGCCAGCAACGTCGCGGTCAATGCCCCCAGCAGGTAGCCGAAGGTCAGCCCGGCCTGCAAGAAGCCCAACGCATACCCGCGCCGCCCGGCAGGCGCGTGCTCGGCGACGAAGGTCCAGGCACTTGGCACCTCGCCCCCCACGGCCGCGCCCTGGAGGATGCGCAGCGCCAGCAGGATCAACGGTGCGGCGTAGCCGATGTCGGCATAGGTCGGCATTACCCCGATCAGCAGGCATGGCAGGGCCATCATCAGGATGCTCAGGCTGAACACCCGCTTGCGCCCCAGGTGGTCGGCGAAGTGCGCCATCAAGATGCCGCCCAGCGGCCGCGCCAGGTAGCCGGTGACGAAGATCCCGAAGCTTTGCAGCAGGCGCAGCCACTCTGGCATCTCGGGCGGGAAGAACAGCTGGCTGAGGGTCAGCGCAAAAAATACGAAAATGATGAAGTCGTAGATTTCCAGCGCGCCGCCCAGTGCCGCCAGGCCCAGGGTCCGATGGTCGCCGCGGCTGAACCGGGGCGGGCGAGCGGTATCGATGGCAGTCATGGCAGGGTCCGCAAATCGGCAAAGGGCAAGAGGATAGCAAATAGCTGCCCCGTTGCCCCGCCTGCTGCGCGGCTAGCGGTGGAACACCGTATGCGCGAAGTTGGCGCGCGGCCGTGGCCTGGCCGTAGCCGCCGGCATGGCGCCCGGCAGCGGCAATTTGCCGACCAGCACCGGTCCGTCGATGATCGCCATGAATGACTCCAGCGCCTCGTTATCGGGCACCTGCGGCAGGCTCAGGCTGACCGCCTGGCGCTCGGCCTGCGGCACCGCAGGCACTTTCAACTGGCTGGAATGGTAAAGCAGGGCGTGCTGGATCTGGGTACTGACGCGACAAAAACGCTCCAGGTCAACCCCGGCATGGCTGGCCAGTTCGATATTGCCCAGCAGCAAGTGAAAAGGCTGCAAGGCGCACTGCACCAAACGCTGCAGCTCCTCGAAACTGTCAACGGGGGCGATCCGATAGTAGCCCAGGCCATTGAGCAGCCGCTCCAACTGCAGCCGCTGGCAGGGGTGGGTGTCGGCAATGAGAATGCGCAGGGTCTTGTTTGCCATGGTCGGGCCTGGGCAGCTGGGTAATGGGTACATTCCATGACCTTACTGCGCCCGTTATGGCGACTGCCAAGGCCATGCCTGGCAGCGGTCTACTTTGATAGAAGTCGGGAAAGCCGCATAAATCAAGTGATTGACTGACGGAATTTGCATTTGCCTTTAGCCCGGTACTCCGGTTTGCCACTTGCGCTCACCCCGTCAAGCCGTTCAGGTAACCGCGCGCCTAAACCCCGACGCTCGCACTTCGTTTAAAGGAGGCTCATGCCCCAAGGCATCGCCTCTTACATTCGCGGAGAACCCAGATGTTTCGCCCGGCCCTAGCCTTTTTCGCCCTGACCCTGTCCAGCGTCGCATGGTCCGCCGAGCCCTGTTCGGTAGACATTCACAGTACTGACCAGATGACCTACGACCTGAAAACGATCACCGTACCGCAGACCTGCCAACGCTTTACCGTTAACTTGCTGCACACCGGCACACTGCCCAGGAACATCATGGGCCACAACTGGGTGCTGGCCAAAAAGGACGACATCAAAGGCGTGACCACCGATGGCGCTGCGGCAGGTGAGGCCGATAACTACCTCCAGCCGGGCGACAAGCGCGTGCTCGCCCATACCCGACTGATCGGGGGTGGCGAAAAAGATTCGGTCACTTTCGACACCGGCATGCTGCAGGCAGGCCAGGCGTACGCGTTTTTCTGCTCCTACCCTTTCCACTCCACCATGATGAAGGGCACCCTCACATTCGGTACCTCGTCAGGCAGCTGACGCTATCGGAAAGTGGGCCGCACAGCCGAACGTGCGCTCAGGCCTCGGCCCACTCGCGCATACGCAGCCGGCAATGCTTCATGGCGTTGACGATGTGCTTCTCCACCATGGCCTTGGACAGGCCCAGACGCGCGGCAATCTCCCCATGTGACAGGCCTTCGAGCTTGCGCAGCAAGAAACACGCCCGGCAGGTTTCGCTCAGCTCCGCCACTGCACGCTGCAGCAACTCCAGGCGCTCTTCCTGGCGACAGGCGCCGTGCACGGGGGCGACGAAGAATCGCTCATCGGTTTCCAGAACCTCCAGAGGCTCGGCGCGACGAAGCTGGTTGCGCCGATGACCATCGGTGACCAGGTTCAGGGCGGTGCGGTAAAGGAAAGCGCGCGGATGGGAGATCTGCGTGTCATCACACCGCTCGAGTACCCGCAGATACGCCTCCTGCGCGATATCTTCGGCAGCATGGCGGCTACCCAGACGCGAACGAAGGAACCCGACCAGTTCACGGTAGTAATGCTCGAGCAGTACACCCGAAGACGGCATCGAAGCGCTTTCCCTGTTGTCGATGATGGTAGAAGACCGCTGCAGGCCAAGTAATGGCACCGCGAGCGCATAAACTATAATAATTCTCATCAAGCTTAAAGACGTTGTTACATTTCCACGCCCGCAACGCGCGCTCCCCGCTAAATCCGCCCTGATCGCTTTCGTTTAATCGGCAGCCTCCCTAGCTGATCCTTGGTGACAGCGGCCCTCTCATGGTCGGAAATCCTGCATGATCCCTCAACGCCTTACCCGTCGTGCCTTAACGCTCGCGCTGTGCCTGATCCCCGTGGCCGCATTCGCCACCTGGCAACTGTTGCCCGCCGCGGCCGAGCAGCGGCCGTTCGTCAGCGTCAGCCGTGGCAACATCGAATCCAGTGTCACCGCGCTGGGCACCCTGCAGCCCCGTCAGTACGTCGACGTGGGCGCACAGGCCTCCGGGCAGATCCGCACGTTGCACGTAGAAGTCGGTGACACCGTCGAGCAGGGGCAGTTGCTGGTGGAAATCGACCCTGCCACGCAACAGGCCCAGCTGGATGCCGAGCGCTATGCCATCCAGACCCTGAAAGCGCAGGTCAAGGAGCAGCGTGCCGAGCATGTCCTGGCCGAACAACAGTTGCGTCGCCAGCAGCGGATGGCCAGCGACGGCGCCACGCGTGAAGAGGATGTGCAGACCGCCCAGGCCAAGGTGCTGACTACCCAGGCGCGCATCGACATGTATGAGGCGCAGATTCTCCAGGCGCAGGCCACGTTGCGCAGCGCGCAGGCTCAGTTGGGCTACACCCGCATCTACGCCCCGATCGGCGGTACCGTGGTGGCTGTCGATGCACGAGAAGGGCAAACCCTGAACGCGCAGCAGCGCACCCCGCTGATCCTGCGGATCGCCAAGCTGTCGCCGATGACGGTATGGGCCGAGGTCTCGGAAGCCGACATCGGCCAGGTCAAGACCGGCATGCAAGCCTACTTCACCACCCTGGGCAGCGGCGGCAGGCGCTGGACCAGCACTGTCAGGCAGATTCTGCCGATCCCGCCCAAACCGCTGGATCAGCTCAGCCAGGGCGGCGGCAGCCCGGTTGCCGCCGGTACGGCAAGCGGCAGCGGGACCGGCCGCGTGGTGCTCTACACCGTGCTGCTGGATGTCGACAACGATGACAACGCGCTGATGGCCGACATGACTGCCCAAGTGTTCTTCGTCGCCGGGTCTGCCAAGGATGTGTTGACCGTGCCCATCGCGGCGCTTCAGGGACGGGGCCAGGGCGAGGGACTGCAGACTGCCCATGTGCTGACCGGCAAAGGCGACGTACAGACGCGCCAGGTACGTACCGGGCTCAGTGACCGCCTGCGCGTGCAGATACTCGACGGACTTGCGGAAGGTGACAAACTGCTGATCGGCCCTGTTGGCGGTGAGGGTTGACATGAGCACTCCGCTGATAGAGCTGGTCGGCATCCGCAAATCCTACGGGGGCGGCGACAGCCCCCAGGTCGATGTGTTGCGCGGCATCGACCTGAAAGTCCATGCCGGAGAGTTCATCGCCATCGTCGGCACCTCGGGCTCTGGCAAGTCGACCCTGATGAACATCCTGGGTTGCCTCGACCGCCCAAGCGCCGGGCAGTATCGCTTCGCCGGCCAGGATGTTGCCGGCCTGAGCAATGACGAGCTGGCCTGGTTGCGCCGCGAAGCGTTCGGGTTCGTGTTTCAGGGCTATCACCTGATCCCCTCCGCCTCGGCGCAGGAAAACGTGGAGATGCCGGCGATCTACGCCGGAACCACGGCGGCCCCGCGCGCCGAACGGGCCAAGGCCCTGCTGCAACGCCTGGGCCTGGGCGAGCGCACCGGCAATCGCCCGCGCCAGCTTTCAGGCGGCCAGCAACAACGGGTGTCCATCGCCCGGGCATTGATGAACGGCGGCCACATCATCCTGGCGGATGAGCCCACCGGTGCGCTGGACAGCCACAGTGGCACCGAGGTCATGCGCCTGCTGGATGAACTGGCCGAGCAAGGCCATGTGGTGATCCTGATCACCCACGACCGCGATGTGGCCGCCCGGGCCCAGCGCATCATCGAGATCCGCGACGGCGAAGTCATCAGTGACAGCGGCGCCGACCAGGCGCCGCCACCGCGTCGCCCAGGTGCGCTGCAAGCCGTCGATCTGGCCGGGCGCCTGGTGCGTGCCGACAGCCAGGGCAGCCCCTGGCTGGGCGAAACCCGGGACGCCCTACAGGCCGCCTGGCGGGTCATATGGAGCAACCGCACACGCACCGCGCTAACCCTGCTGGGGATCATCATCGGCGTCGCGTCGGTGGTCGTCATGCTGGCAGTGGGTGAAGGCAGCAAGCGCCAGGTCATGGCCCAGATGGGCGCGTTCGGCTCGAACATCATCTTCATGAACGGTGCCCCTCCAACACCGCGCGCTCCGCCCGGCAACGTTCGCCTCAGCGACGTGCAGGCGCTGGCCGAGCTACCGCAAGTGAAGTCCATCATGCCGGCCATGACAGTGGAAGCGCAGGTGCGCTTCGGCAATCGCGACCTGGAATCGACCATCGGCGGCTATTCGCCTGTGTTCCCGACGCTGATGAGCTGGCCCGTCAGCGAAGGCAGCTTCTTTACCGACAACGACCTGGCCACGGCTGCGACCGTGGCGGTGATCGGCTCGGAGGTGCGCAAGAAGCTGTTCGTCGACGGCCAGGACCCGATCGGCCAGTACATCCTCATCGAGAACG
Source organism: Pseudomonas sp. OG7 (assembly GCF_014192825.1). NCBI lineage: Bacteria > Pseudomonadati > Pseudomonadota > Gammaproteobacteria > Pseudomonadales > Pseudomonadaceae > Pseudomonas > Pseudomonas sp. OG7. The sequence goes on from NZ_JACHYK010000008.1 coordinate 324,462, forward strand.
TGCCCTTCCAGGTGATCGGCGTGCTCGCCAGCAAAGGCTCCAGTGGCGCCAACCAGCGAAACGACCTGCGCATCGCCGTGCCGTACTCAGCGATATCCATACGTCTTTCCGGCACGCAACACCCGGAATACGTGATCATCGGCGCCGCGGACAGTACCCAGGTGCATGACACCGAACGCGCGATACGCCAACTGATGCTGAGCCTGCACGGTGGCATCGAAGACTTCGAGATCGACAACAGCGCGGCGATGATCCAGGCCGAGGCGGCGACACGCAACGGGTTGTCCCTGATGCTTGGCGCCATTGCCGCCATTTCGCTGCTGGTCGGCGGGATCGGTGTGATGAACGTGATGCTCATGACCGTCCGCGAACGCACCCGCGAAATCGGCATCCGCATTGCCACTGGCGCCCGACAGCGCGACATCCTGCGCCAGTTCCTGACTGAAGCCGTGGTGCTTTCGCTGACCGGCGGCCTGATCGGCGTCTGTCTGGCGTTGCTGATCGGCGTGGTACTCAGCCTGGCCAAGGTGGCCGTGGCGTTTTCTGCCCTGGCGATAGTGGGCGCCTTCGCCTGCTCGGTAGCCACGGGCGTCATCTTCGGTTTCATGCCCGCGCGCAAAGCCGCCGCCCTCGACCCTGTCGCCGCCCTGACCAGTGAATGACCATGACCAGAACCCCGTTTTTACTGCTACCGCTGCTGACCATCCTGGGTGCTTGCAGCCACACCCCTGCGCCATTGGACAGCGGTATCGCTGCACCTGCCCGCTGGCAAAGTCCGGCTGGCGGCACGGCGGCCTCCGCGCAATGGTGGACAACGTTCAATAGCGCTCAACTGAGCCAACTGATCGAGCAGGCGCGCCAGGGCAGCCATGACCTGCGTGCCGCCATGGCCAGGGTCAGGCAGGCACAGGCCGACCTGCGTATTGCCGGCGGCCCCCTGCTACCGCGCCTCGACGCCAGCGCCGACGCCTATCACCAGCGCTTGCTACGAGGCCAAGGGTACAGCGAGCAGGACACGTCGAACCGCGAGCGGACCTACCGCTACTTCAACACGGCCCTGACGACCAGCTACGAGCTGGACTTCTGGGGTAAAAATGCCGCTGCGCGTGACAGTGCCCGCCTTGGCCTGCAAGCCACTGCACGTGACCGTGACACGCTCGAACTGAGCCTGACGAGCAGCGTTGCCGATACCTACCTGAGCGCCCTCGCCGCTCGCGAGCAGGCACGCATCGCCGCGCTTAACCTGGAAAACGCCGACAAGGTCCTGAGCCTTGTGCGCACGCGATTCCAGGCCGGGTCGTCGACTGCCCTGGAACTGGCCCAGCAAGAGAGCCTTGTGGCCAACCAGCGACAACAGTTGCCGCTCTACCAACAAGAGGCCCGCGATGCGCAGATCACCCTGGCAACCCTGCTTGGCGTGCCGGTCCAGGCGCTGGAACTGGCCGATCAGCCTTTCGATCAACTGAGCGGCCCGAGCATTGCCGCCGGCATTCCCAGCCAACTGCTGACGCGCCGCCCGGATATCGCTGGCGCAGAGGCGCGCCTGGCTGCGGCTCAGGCGGATGTCAGCGTTGCGCGGGCAGCACTGTTCCCCACGGTGAGCTTGACGGCCAGCCTGGCCACTGGCGACAGAAAAGCCATCGACCTGCTGCGCAATCCGGCGCTCAACCTCGGTGCCGGTCTGACGGCGCCCATTTTCAATAATGGCGCCTTGCGCGCCGAGCGTGATCGCGCCATCGCTCGCCAGGACGAGCTGCTCGAGGCCTATCGCAACGTGCTGATCACCAGTTTCGGCGAAGTCGAGAAGGCCTTGAACAGCGTCGACGGCCTGGACCGCCAGACACACTGGCAGCATGAAGCGCTCACCCAAGCGCAACGCGCGTTCGATCTGGCCGAGAACCGCTACCGGGCCGGGGCCGAAGACCTGCTCAGCGTGCTGGAAGCGCAACGCAGCCTGTTTACAGCACAGGCCGAACGGGTACGGCTGCGCAAGGCGCGTTTGCAGGCCAGTGTTGCGCTTTACAAGGCATTGGGCGGTGGCTGGACGGCATCGGACACACTGATGACAGCGAGGTAGGCAAGCCCCCCGACGGGAGCCCTACCTGCTGCAACACCGGCCAAAAATCGTCAACGCTACAAACCGTCACGTCGCGGGCCGGGTGCCAGATGGCGGGCATACCAAGGCCGCTGAGGCACCCTGCTGGCCAGGCGATCGCCGTCTTCTTCAGGGCTGAAAATGACCTGCAAGGCCAGCTTCATGGTCTCGATGTCCAGTTTCCCGGTGCCGCCGCCATTGCCCAGCCCCCAGGCACCGCAACCTTCACGCGAAGGCCCCAACCAAGGCTCGGCCACACGCACCCAGCGCCCTGGCGCAAACCACGGAATGCCATCGATCATCTTCGGCTTCACTTCCCCCGGGTGCGCCTGCTGGTGGGCCAGGTACCAATCGTTCAGGCGGTCGTCGATCCAGCCATGAAAGGCCCAGAACACCGGGTTGACGTGGGAGGAAAACGGATCGCCGAGGAAGTCGTTCTCGGCGCGGAACCAGCGTTCGGAAAAATCGTAGTTGCGACGCCCGTAAGGCATCGGGTAATCCGAGTTCGGGTCACGCCCCAGGGATGCCCAACGCATGTGCAGCCAATCGTGGATCCCCAATTCGATGCGTGAACCCAACTCTCCCAGACACAGGGTGCTGAGGTATTGCGGATCATGCAGCTGGGCCTCCCACAGTTGGAAGTTGGCGTGCAGCCCCTGGCTGCTCTTGACGTAGTACAGCCACTGGCTGAAGGCTTCATCGCCGGCCGCCTGCCAGTTGGGCGGGACGCTGTAGCCGTCGCGATTGTCGAGGTAATCGAAAAACGCCTGAACACCCTGCCCGATCGATGGACGTGCCGCAGGCAGGCTTGCCCAGGAACGCAGGTCCTGGACCTCGCGCACGCCATGCAGCATGTGCCGATGCATGAACAGAAAATCCTCGCCGGAGCCGTTGCGATGGCGATCATGCCCGCGTGCGTTGCGCTCCTTGCCCAACGGGCCGACCTGCCAACCCAGCGCACGCACCATCTGCCGCCGGGACTCATCGATGCGGTGCCAGCGATCGCGGCTGGCGTGCCAGAGCTGGTGATAGTAGCGACGCTGCGGTGAAATCAGGTCCTCGTGCAGGGCCGCCACGTATGGCAGCCGCTCACGCGCCAGAACGAACGGTCGGCGGACGGCGACAAAGCTCGCTTGCGCCCCGGAATGCCCCGCCTGCGTCCCTGCCAGGCGTACGTGCCCACTCAGGGTTGCGCTGCCTCCACCCTCGCTCCAGTCGCCCCATATTTCATCCAGCACGACATCGCAGTCATAGGCCTCGCCAGAACCCGCCATCATCTTCAGTTGCACCTTCGGCAGCCGGTCGGCAGCCAGCGGGCCGTATACCTGCAAACCCTGACCGCCATAGGGCGCAGTACCCAGGTAGCCGCGCACGGCACGGGCACCCTGCCCTACGTCGAGCAGCAGCTGCTGCGGCCGGGCAAGCTCGGCCAGTGCCGGGTGATCGCTCGTCATGCGCCAGTCCCAGATCCCGACCAGGCGTTCACCTAACAGCGCATTGGGCAGGTCATCGACCGGCACCGCAGGCTCGTCACTGCTCAGCTCCGCTTCCTCGGCCCGCTGCCACGCCTGCCGTGCGTAATAGCCGGCAGGCAGTGCTACACCGGCGGCCACCAGGCCCGCCAGGATCTTACGACGTGACACTTTCATCCACTGTACTCATGACGTGACTCCTGCTGCGAAAACGAATGGTTGAGGGAGCGATTTAGAGGGTTGCTAAATTCTCTTGGGCTCGGCTCGTTTCACCCAGCAAGTTCGAACGGCATGGGGCCGTCGTGCAGGCGGTCGAGTACGCAATGAAGAAACAGGCTTTTTTTTCGCGCAGATGGCCATGGGCTTTGGCACTTCTGCTCTTGCTCCTGGTGGCCGCAGGCGCCTGGTGGTATTGGGTCTACCTTGCCAAACACCCCTACGGCCGGGAAATCGAACAGCGGGCCAACGCCCTGCAGGCGCGCATCCCGGCCCTGGATGCGCACCTTGACGTGCCGCTGAGCTATGGCACCGATGGCGAGGAAGCAAACCGTGACGGCCCGACCCAGTTCGACCTGGTGAAAGCCGCCAAAGGCCGCCTGAGCGGCGCCTCGATCGCAATCTGGTCATGGCCGGAGTTCTGGAGTGGGCCCAATTGGCCGCACCGCCCCACACCCGGGTTCGAGGCGGCGATGGCCAACGAACTGGAAGTTCGCTATCGGATCATCACCAGCATCGCCAAGGACTACCCTGCGCAGGCCGGCATCGCCTACACCCCTGCCGACTTCCGCCGGCTGGTCAGTGAAGGCAAGTTCGCCATCATCATCAGCCTGCTCAACGCCGCCCCCCTTGGCGACGACATCGACAAGCTGGACCACTGGGCCGCACGCGGCATGCGGGTGTTCGGGCCAGGCTACGTCGGCAACAACAGCTGGGTCGACTCGGCGCGCCCACTGCCCTTCCTGGGCGATTCGGTCGACCCGCTGGGCGGTCTTTCCGACATCGGTCGTCGCGCCATCACCCGGCTCAACGACCTTGGCGTGGTCATCGACGTCTCGCAGATGTCCAGCCAGGCCCTGACCCAGGTAACCCAGCTGAGCCGCGCACCGGTCATGGCCTCGCACACGGGGGTGCAAGGCATGATGGACATTCGCCGCAACCTCAGCGACGCGGACCTGGCACACATCAAGGCCACCGACGGGCTGGTCAACATCGTGGCCTACTCCCACTACCTCAAGCCGTTCTCGCGCCCGACCATCGAAAAGATGAACGCGTTACGCGCCAAGCACGGCCTGCCAGACGTACAGAACCAAACCCAGATGGGCACCACCACCGACCCGGTGTTCTCGATCTGGTCGGAGAAAAAGTTCGGTGAATACCTCACGCCGTTCTACGACATCCTCGGCGCCGAGCCCGAAGCGACCCTCGCCGACTACGTCGACTCGATCGACTACGCGGTGAAGAAGATCGGTATCGACCATGTCGGCATCAGTTCCGACTTCAACGACGGCGGCGGTGTGGTTGGCTGGGAAAATGTCAGCCAGAGCCGCAACGTCACTGCCGAACTGATGCAGCGCGGCTACTCCGACGAAGACATCGCCAAGCTCTGGGGCGCCAACTTCCTGCGTGTGTGGGAAGCCGCCCAGAAGGCCGCCAGGCCGGCCCCTCCTCCCGTTGCCCACTACCCGTAAGGAAACCCATGAAACGGCTGACCTCACTGATTGCCCTCGGTTGTCTCTCGCTGTCGCTCGAAGCCCTCGCTGCCGACCCGGCTGCACCGGGCAAGGTTTTCAAAGACTGCAAGGATTGCCCGGAAATGGTCGTGCTGCCTGCCGGCAGCTACGTGATGGGTACCCCCGATGACGAACTGGGCAAACAGGACGATGAAGGTCCGTTGCACACTGTGACATTCGCCAAGGCGTTCGCCATGAGTCGCTTCCATGTGACTGCCGGGCAATGGCAGGCCTATGCCAAGGAAACCCACACGGTGCTGCCCGACGGCGACGACCGCCCGGGGCGGCTGTGCAAGAACGGCAAGCCCAGCTACCCGCAAGGCCCGACGCAGCCTGCGGTCTGCATGACCTGGGATGAGGCGCGCGGCTACATCGCCTGGCTCGCCAAGAAGACCGGCAAGCCCTACCGCATGGTCAGCGAGGCCGAACGCGAGTACGCCGGCCGCGCCGGCTCCACCGGCCCCTTCCCGTTCCCCTTCGACCAGGAAGGGGAATATCAGATCAGCAAGCATGCCAACACCTACGGGCCGCGCGATGGCTTCACCTACACGGCACCGGTCGGCAGCTTCCCTGCCAATGCATTCGGCATGTACGACATGCATGGCAACGTCTACGAGTGGGTCGAGGACTGCTGGCATACCGATTATGTCGGCGCGCCCACCGACGGCAGCGCCTGGACCACCGGTGGTACCTGCACACACCGGCAGATTCGCGGCAACGACTACCTGGAACCGCCCATCTTCTCCCGCTCGGGCAACCGCAACGAGCGCGAACCCGACGTGCGCGGCGACTGGCTGGGCTTTCGGGTAGCCCGCGCCCTTCAGGACGGTGAACCCAACTGACAATCCACAGGGAGAGTGACCATGCCCACCTTGAGCAGACGCCGTTTCGTCGCCGCCGCTACCTTGACCGGCCTCGCCCCCGCCATGCCCGCCTGGGCGGCAGACGCCGCGAGCGACCCACCGGCGGACGACGCCATCATCCACCTGGATTACAACGAGAGCCCGTATGGCCCCTGCCCTTCGGCACTCGCAGCAATGCACCAGGGTGCTCGCCAGAGCGGCCACTACTTTCCGGAACACGAATATCGCCTGGCTGAGCTGTTCGCCCGGCAAAACCAGGTACCCGAAGACCATGTGGCTGTCTTCTGCGGCTCCCGCTCGCCGTTGCAGTACGCCTTGGCTCGCCACGCCGAAAAGCGCAGCGTGGTCACCGCCGCGCCGACCTATGACTCGGTGGCCAATGGCGCCAGGGCTGTCGGCGCAACCGTGCATGAGGTGCCGCTCGATGCCCGTCACGCCCATGACGTACGCGGCATGCTTGCCGCCACCCGGCAACCCGGGGTGCTGTACCTGTGCAACCCCAACAATCCCACGGGCACGCTGACCCCACGCGCCGACATCGAGCACCTGGTCACCCACAAGCCGGCAGGCAGCCTGGCGATCATCGATGAGGCCTATATCCACTTTACCGACGCGCCCTCCTGCCTGCACCTGGCGGTCAGCCATGACAACGTCATGGTCCTGAGAACGTTCTCCAAGCTCTATGGCATGGCCGGTGCCCGCCTGGGGCTAGTGGTCGGCAAACCGGCATTGCTCGCCGACCTGCAACGCCTGAACGGCTACAACTTCGTGCCACTTGCCGCCGCCATGGGCGGCATCGCCAGCCTGCAACAAGAAGGCCTGGTCAGTGAACGAAAACACATCAATCGAAGCATTCTGCGGAACACTATCGAGGCCCTGCAAAAGGCCGGCTACCGCTGCACCGACGCCCAGGCCAACTGCTTCATGGTGGCCCTCGGCCGCCCCGCCAAACCTGTGATCGAGGCACTCGCGCAACGCAACATCCGGGTCGGGCGGGTATTCAAGGCGTGGCCGCAGTGGATGCGTGTCAGTGTGGGTACGCCGGCGCAGATGCAGGCCTTCCTGAAGGCGTTTCTTGAAGTCATGCACGGCTGAGGTCAGCCGCCTAAATCCACCCTCCGCGGCTTCGTTTAACACCTACCCAACAGCAGCGCACGCAAGGCGCTGCTCCCCCCGCCAGCGTCGGCTGATCTACTCAGGAGCACATCATGTCCCAGCCCACCCGCGGCGCCGTGCAGGACCTCTTCGCCCTGCTCAAGCCGTTTAAATACACCGTCGCGCTTTCCGTCATCCTGGGCATGGTCGGCGGCCTCAGCATCACCTTTCTGCTGGCCACCATCAACCGGGCCCTGCACGACGATTCCGGCCTGACCCAAGGCGTGGTCTGGGGCTTCGCCGGGCTTTGCCTGGTGGCCCTCGCCAGCTCGGTGTTTTCCGACATCGGTAGCAACCGAGTGGGCCAGCACATCATTGCCGCCTTGCGCAAAACGCTGGGCGAGAAGGTGCTGTCGGCCCCCATCGAACAAATCGAGCGCTATCGCAGCCATCGGCTGATCCCGGTGTTGACGCACGACGTAGACACCATCAGCGATTTCGCCTTCGCCTTCGCGCCCCTGGCGATCGCCCTGACCGTCACCCTGGGCTGCCTGGGCTACCTGGCCATGCTGTCCTTGCCCATGTTCCTGCTGATCCTGACCGCTATCGCCCTCGGCACCGTCGTCCAGTACATCGCACGGGCCCGGGGCATGCAGGGGTTCGTCGCGGCGCGTGATGCCGAGGATGAGCTGCAACGACACTACAATGCGATCGCCGGTGGCGCCAAGGAGCTGCGCATCCACCGTGCTCGCCGCCAACGCATGTTCAGCCGCAACATCCAGGGCACGGCCGACCTGATTCGTGATACCCAGATCCGCTCCATCAATACCTTCGTCATCGCCAAGACCTTCGGCTCGATGCTGTTCTTCGTGGTCATCGGCCTGGCGCTCGCCTTGCAATCGTTATGGCCCAACAGCGACAAAGCGGTCATGAGCGGTTTCGTCCTGGTGCTGCTGTACATGAAAGGCCCACTGGAATACCTGATAGGCACGCTGCCAATCATCAGCCGCGCCCAGATCGCCTTGCGCCGGGTTGCCGAGCTCTCCGAACGGTTCTCCTCGCCAGAGCCGCACCTGCTGCTCGAAGACAAGGCCAGCCAGCTGCCCGCCTTGCGCACCCTCGAGCTGCGTGATGTGCGCTTTGCCTTCCCCCCGGTCGACGGCAACGCACCGTTTACCCTGGGGCCGGTAAACCTGCAGATCCGCCAGGGCGATATCGTTTTCATCGTCGGCGAGAACGGCTGTGGCAAGACCACCCTGATCAAGCTGCTGCTCGGCCTGTACCCGCCGCAACAGGGCGAGATTCGCATCAACGACCAGCCCATCACCGCGCAGGATCGCGACGATTATCGCCAGCTCTTCACCACCATCTTTTCCGATTACTACCTGTTCGACGACCCCTTCCTGGGCGCCAGGCAGGTGCCAGAGAGCGCCGAGGTCTATCTCAAGAGGCTTGAAATCGCACACAAGGTCAGCATCCGCGACGGCAGCTTCACCACCACCGACCTCTCGACCGGGCAACGCAAGCGGCTGGCGCTGATCAATGCCTGGCTCGAAGAACGCCCGGTGCTGGTGTTCGATGAGTGGGCTGCAGACCAGGACCCGACCTTCCGGCGCATCTTCTACACCGAACTGCTGCCCGAACTGAAACGCCTGGGCAAGACAATCATCGTCATCAGCCACGATGACCGCTATTTCGATGTCGCCGACCAACTGGTGCGCATGGCGGCCGGCAAGGTGGTCGTCGAGGCGTGCGTCGCCTGATGCAATAAAAGCGAAACATTTGCATTCCGGTTTGTCATCAGCCGTGCGTCATACCCCTAGTCACCCTAAAAAAAGATCTGCCCAGCCTATCCACTCAACATCTACAACGAGCACCGAAATGCCCACCCACCTTCGATTGAATCACCTGACCCGGGCGCTTGGCCTTCGACGCGCATTCAACGCCCAACTGCCAGCACTGGCCCTGAGCCTGGCCCTGCCCTTGGCTGCCCAGGCGCAAGATCAGCAACTGACCTTGAATATCCCGGCACAGCCCTTGAACTCGGCGCTGAAGGCATTTGCGGAGCAGACCGACGTGCAGGTGTTGTATGAGCCCGATGCCGTACAGAACCTGCGCTCAGGTGCGTTGAGCGGCCGCTACAGTCTGGATGAGTCGGTACGCGTGCTGCTTAGGGAAAGTGGCTTGCGCTATCAGTTGCGCGACAACACCCTGACCTTGCAGGCGGCCTACGAAGGTGGCAGCGCGATGCTACTCGATGCCACGAGTATCCAGTCCAGAACCTTGGGTGCCACGACCGAGGGAACAGGGTCTTACATCACCGGTTCCACCAATACCGCAACGAAGCTGGCCCTGTCGCCTCGCGAAACCCCACAGTCGGTCAGTGTGGTGACGCGTCGCCAGATGGACGACCAGAACATGCAGTCACTCGACGATGTCGCGCGCGCTGCCACCGGTATCAATACCGTGAAGGACTTCGGTACCGAGCGTTCGCGTTACTTCTCACGGGGTTTCCAGGTCAACGACCTGCAGTACGACGGTGTGCCAAGCAGCATCTCGGAAAGTTTCTCCATGGACGTCACTTCGGTGAACAACATGGCGATCTATGATCGGGTCGAGATCGTTCGCGGCGCGAACGGCCTGATGCAAGGCGCCGGCTCGCCCTCGGCAGCGATCAATCTGGTGCGCAAGCGCCCGGGCGATACCTACCAGATGAAGGCCGAGATCGGCGCAGGGTCCTGGGACAACTACCGCGGCCAGATCGACGTTGGTGGCCCGCTCAATGCCGAAGGAACCCTTCGCGGGCGCACGGTCATGCTCTACAGTGCCGGCAACAGTTTCGTGGACAGGGCCAACAAGGACAACCAGCTGTTCTATGCGATCGGCGAAGCCGACCTGAGCGACTGGACAACGGTCAGCCTGGGTACTGTGTTGCAGAAGGACAACAATGGCGGATATGACTGGGGCGGCTTGCCAACTCAGAAAAGCGGCAGCTTTTACCCCTTCTCCCGATCGACTTCCTTCGCGCCGGGCTGGGCACACCTGAACAAGATCAACCGCACCGTGTTCGGCGACGTTCGCCACGAATTCAACGAGGACTGGAAGCTGACCGTGAACGGCAGCATGACCTGGTCCAATGCTGACTTCCTGGCCTTGTACGGCACCAACGTGGGCAACGACCAGCTCCAACTGCGTACCAACGATACCAAGTACGACGACGAGCAGATCAGCCTCGATGCGGCGCTCAATGGTGCGTTCGACCTGTTCGGTCGCAAGCACGAGCTGGTCTTCGGTGCTACGGCACGCAAGGATCGCTTCATTAACGAATCGCGTTACAACAACAACCCCACGACCGTCGACATTCTCGATTTCGACCCTCACCTGGTCGCCACCCCTACCTACAGTGGCGAGCGCGAGCAGTACCGGGCGGTGCGCAAGGACAAGGGGGTTTATGCCGCGACGCGCCTGAACGCTACCGACGATCTGCACGTGATCCTGGGCAGCCGCCTGAGCTCGGTGAAGTACGAGTCACCGGATGAGATGGAACCGTTCGAGGAAAAGAACAAGATCATCCCGTATGGCGGCATCGTCTACGATGTCACCGACAACACCTCGGTCTATGCCAGCTACACCGAAATCTACCAACTGCAGGCCAACTATGGCCTGGATAACAAGTTGCTCAGCCCGATCACCGGCACCAACTACGAAGTCGGGATCAAGAACGAGTTTCTGGGTGGCCGCGTCAACACCGCCATCGCGCTCTTCCAGGTAGACCAGAGCCACATGCCCCAGAAGATCAACGGAGATGGCAAATGTGGCCCAGGCGGTGCCTCCAGTTGCTATGAGGAAGGCGGCAAGGTACGCAACCGTGGTTTCGACATCGAGGTCGGGGGTGAGGTCCTGCCGCAGTGGAACGTGATGGCGGGGTACACCTACAGCCATCCCGAGTATGTCGCCGGCGCCAGGAAAGGTACTGACTACTCGACCGAAACGGCCCCGCAACGACTGTTCAAGGTCGCGACCAACTATCAGTTGCCTGGCCGCTTCCAGGACTGGAGAGTCGGTGGCAACGTCTACCACCAGAGCAAGATCTACCTGGGCGATGTGAAGCAGAGCGCCTACAACCTTGTCGATCTCAACACGCAGTACAAGATCAACAACAACTTGAGCGTGCAACTCAACCTGAACAACGTGTTCGACAAGAAGTACTATTCGTCTGTCTTCAACAGCAACCTGGGCAACTACTTCGGCGCACCGCGTAACTTTGGCCTTACCCTGCGCTACGAAAACTGAAGCCGCTGGGCTGACCTTAGCCCGGAATGCAAAAATCCGATGCCCGGAAACGAGCATCGGATTTTTTGCGTCCCGGCCAACGTTATCGGCTGCCGATACCTTCGGCCTGCAACCAACGGCGCACGCCGACGGCCAGCTGGTCGTAGACCTCCGTGACTTCCGGCACGATGGACAGTGTTCGCAGCAGATCGTGAGTCAGGCCCTCTGCCACGATACATTCAACGTCCACCCCGGCCTGCTCAAGCCGCGCCGCGTAGGCCTTGCCTTCATCCAGCAGCGGGTCCAGGCCTGCCAACAGAATGATCGCAGGTGCAAGCCCCGCAAGCTCATCCGCCAGCAACGGTGAGAAACGCCAATCCCGGCGGTCTTCGTCGGACTGCGCGTACTGCGCGTAGAACCAGTCGAGTGTCTCGTCTTCCAACAAATACCCTTCACCGAACACGGTGTGCGACGAACGCTTGCAGCTTGCATCCGTTATCGGGTAGCACAGCAGCTGGCCAACAGGCGTTATCGCCGCCTGCGGGCCCTGCCTTGCAGCTTCGATCGCCAGCGCAGTGGCCAAGGTGGCACCTGCGCTGTCGCCGGCGAACACGACCCGGGCCGGGTCGAGCCCCAGGCGGCGACCCTGGGTCGCCAGCCACTGCACGGCATCTGCGCAGTCCTCGTGGGCCGTCGGAAACCGGTGTTCCGGGGCAAGCCGGTAACCGACCGAAAGCACCGCGCAACGGGTACGCCCGGCAAGCTCTCGGCATACGCCGTCGTGCGAATCCAGGCTACCCACCACGTAGCCCCCACCGTGGAAATACAGCACCACTGGCAAGTTCGCGCCCGCGTCAACCGAGGGTCGGTAAAGCCGTAACGCAAGCGAACTGCCATCGCGCACGACAGCCGCCAGGTCTTCGACCCGCAGATCCCAAGGCACGGGCCAGCGCAGTCGTTGCGAAGACGACTCGAAGGTTGCCCGTGCCTGGGCCGGAGAAAGCGTGTGCAGCGGTTTGATATCCAGGTTCAAGCCAGCCAGGTCGAGGAAGGCTTCCAACGCGTTATTCAACATGAAACTCCCTAAATGTTCGGCGCTGCTGTTCCCGGCCGTCAGGCCGGGACAGTCACGTCCACACAATGTTCGATCAGTGCCACCAGCTCGCGCTGGAACTGTTCCATCAGCCGCTCTATCGTCTCGGCTCTGTAGCGGCGTTTGCTGTAGATGCAGCGGAACGAGAGCACCCCGTCGTAGACCTGCCCTACCGTCTGCAGCTGGTTCACCAGGTTGGCATCGGCGTGGTAGCAATCGCCCGGATCGTCGGCGGCTGGCTCCAGCAACGCATGCTCGTCGAAGTGCTGATCGAACTGCCCGAAGTAGTTGAAGGTGACCTCGGCCTGGGCACCTTCAAGCAGTTGCCGACGCATCTCACCCGAACCGAACTGGCGCAAGACCGCGTAGCCGATACCCTTTTCGGGGATGGCTGCCAGCTGCCGCTGCGTGCTGCGAATGGCTTGCGCTGCCGTGTCGTCCAGGCGTGATGTGAGGCGGACCGGGAACAGGCTGTTGAACCAGCCGAGGGTACGCGAGACATCGACGCCCTCGAACAGGTCCTCGCGGCCATGGCCTTCCAGTTGCACCATCACCGCCTCTTGGCCGGTCCAGCGGCCCAGTGCACGCCCGAGCGCCGTCAACAAGATGTCATTGACCTGCGTGCCATAGGCAGCCGGCGCCTGCTTCAGGAGCTGCGTCGTTTGTTGCGGCGTCAGCCGGAAATGGCTCACCGCCTGTTGGCTGGAGTGATTGCGACCGCGCGGGTTGTCGCAGGGCAGCTTCCCGGCGCAAGGACGAACCTGATCAAGCCACCAGGCGCCCTGCTGCGCTTCAATGGATGTTGCCTCGGCCTGCAGGCGCTCGACCCATGATCGGTAGCTGCTGGTCCGTGCAGGCAGCACAGGGTCTGTTCCAAGGCAGCACGCCGCATAGGCAGTCTGAAGGTCCTCGAGGAGAATGCGCCATGACACACCGTCCATGACCAAGTGGTGAAGGATCAACAGCAACCGCGCCTGCCCATCCGGCAGCTGGATATGCAGGGTGCGCCAGAGTGGGCCTTGCGCCAGATCGAGGCTGCGTTGCGCCTGGTTGGCCAGTGCCGTCATCGCCTCCATGCTCTCGACACGGTGCAGGTTCAGCCTGGGCGTCGTGCTACCGGAAGGCTCGCCATAGCACTGCATCCACTGCCCGTGCGGCTGGGAGAAACGCAGCCGCAGCGCGTCGTGATGCAGTTCGATATGCTGCAGCGCCTGCTCAAGGGCGACGAGGTCCAGGGCCGCCCGGGGCCTGAGCATCAATGCCTGGTTGAAATGGGCCGGATCGGGCAGCTGCTGCTCGAACATCCACTGCTGGATAGGCAGCAGGTTGAAAAGGCGCTGGTCGACCTCTGTCGACAGCTGCGCCTCAACCACCGCAGGCGCGGCCTCCCAATGGGCAACGATCGCCTCGATCGTCTGATAACGCATCAAGTCGCGCAGCTTGAGGTCCAGGTCAAGCTGCGGATGGTTTCTGACACGAGAGACGACTTGCAGGCTGAGGATGGAGTCCCCTCCCCGCTCGAAGAAATTATCGGTGATGCTCAAATCGTCGACCTGCAGAACCTGCTCCCAGATATCCACCAGGATCGATTCCCGCTGGTTTCTCGCTGGCTGGAACTGCGTCGAAACGAACTCGGGTTCGGGCAATCGCAGGCGGTCGATCTTTCCATTGGGCGTGACAGGGAATTGCGCCAACTCGATCAGGTAGGCAGGCACCATGTAATCGGGCAAGTGGTCGGCCAGGCGCGCCTTCAGTTCGCCAGCGATACCCGCCTTCTCACTGACAACGTAGCCTACAAGCTGTTTGCCTACCGGGCTTTCCCTGACTACCACCAGGGCATTGCGGATGCCAGGCTGCGCCCGCAGGCACGCTTCGATTTCACCAAGCTCGACCCGGAAGCCACGCAGCTTGACCTGATGGTCGGCACGCCCCACGTAATCGACCAGCCCATCCAGGCGCTGTCGGACTACGTCGCCACTGCGGTACATGCGCCCGCCCTCGCCAGCCGGATCAGGCACGAAACGTTCCGCCGTCAGGCCCGCACGGCCATGGTAACCACGGGCGATGCCATCACCGCCGATCATCAGTTCACCGGCAAAGCCAATACCAGACGGATTGAGGTCATTGTCGAGGATGTGCAGCGTACGGCAGCCGACCGCATGGCCGATGGGTGCATAGGCAGCCTCGCAGCGTGCGCCGCCGCCCGCCTTCCATAGCAACGGCGTGACCACGGTCTCGGTCGGGCCATAGCCATTGGTGAACAGCCGTGGCCTGAGTGCAGCCTTGACCTGCTCGAAGGTCTGCTCGGGCACGGCATCGCCGCCAAAGCAGTAGATATCCACTGGCGGTGGCTCGTGCCCCGCGTCATGCACTGCTTCTGCCAGCTGTTTCAGGTAGGCGGGAGGGAAGCAGGCGATCGTGATTTCATGCTGCCAAAGTGCCTGAAGCGTCTGTTCGGCGGTCCACAACTCGCCATCGCGAATAACCAGAGCGCCCCCGCTCGCAAGTACGCTGAGCCAGCGCTCCTGGGCCCCATCGAAGGCGAAGGACATGAAGTGCAGTTCTCGCGTAGCAGGCCCCATTTCATAGAGGCGCATGATCGCCTGGCAATGCCGGCTCAGAGGGCCTTGAGACACCGCGACGGCCTTGGGCCTGCCGGTGGATCCCGATGTATAGATCAGATAGGCCAGGCAACGCTCGTCCACAGCAATGTCGACGAACGCCGGGCCTGCATCGGCAGGCTGCGCATCAGGCGCGAGAACGGGCAGGTGGCCATGCTCCGGCAGAGCGTCGCGGCACGCTGGCCGGGTGATCATCAACGACATGCCTGAATCCTGGATCATCCAGGCCAGGCGCTCCATCGGATACTCCAGGTCCAAGGGCACATAGGCGGCGCCTGTACGCATTACGGCGAGCAGCGCGACCACCAGCTCCGCCGAGCGTTGCAATGCCACCCCAACCACCGTTTCAGGTCCGGCACCGCTTGCCTGCAAGGCAAGCGCCAGGCGCCCCGAACGGCGGTCCAGCTCGGCATAGCTGATGCGCTCATCCCCGCAGACCAGGGCGATGGCATCGGGGCGATCGTGGGCGTGCTCGATGATCAGCTCTGCCATCCGTTCCGGGCGGTAGCTTGCCAGCGCTTGCGTGGCAGTTTCGGCGACAGGGGCGCGCTGCGCAGCGGGCACAATGTCCAGGTTGCCAAGGCGTGCCTGCGCATCCTGCAGCAGGGTTTCAAGCACCGACTCCATGGTCTGGCGAATACCGTCGACCGCCTGTTCGCTGAACGCATTGCGCAGGTAAAGGTACTCGATCATCAGCGTATCGTTGAGGTGAACCGCAAGGTCCATGGGGAAGTTGGTGACCCCCACGTCATTGGAATCACCAAACTCCAGACCTGCCTCGGGCGCCTCACGCAAACCTTCGTCGATGGGGTAGTTCTCGAAGACGATGATGCTGTCGAAGAGTTTCTGCCCCGGCACGGCCGACCAGCGTTGAACCTCGTTCAACGGCGTATGCGACCAGTTGCGCAGCTCGACGTTGTAGGCCTGCAAGGCCTGCAGCCAGTCCGCCAGGCGCATCTGAGGGTCCAGCGTCTGCGACACAGGCAAGGTATTGATGAACAGGCCCAAGGTGGTATCGGCATCCTGCAGCGACTCTGGGCGCCCGGCCACGGTCGCGCCGAACGTGACGTTGCGCTTGCCCGTGTAGCGCTGCAGCAGCAGAAGCCAGGCGCCCTGGATCAAGGTGTTAGGGGTAATACGCAACGTTCGGCAGTACTGCTGAAGGCGTTTGGTCCATGCGGCGTCACGCCGGGTATACAGCGCGTGGTGGCCCGGTTCATCCGAAGTGTGCCGTGGGTACACGGCCTGACTGAGCGAGGTCACCTCGCTGTGCGCCAGGCTGTCGCGCCAGAACGCTTCCTGACGAGATTTGTCCTGCGCCTGCAACCAGGCGATGAAATCGCCGTAGCGGCCGCTGGTGCCAGTGACCGGTTGGCCGGCGTAATGCTGCATCAGTTCGGCAAACAGCCTGGACTTGCTCCAGCCATCCATCAACAGGTGATGGCTCGTCCATATCATCTGGTAACTCGAAGACGTCAGTCGAACCAGAACCATGCGGTGCAACGGCGCCTGCGTCAGGTCAAAACCTGCCACCAGTTCCTCACGCGCGACCTCACCGGCCACCCTGTCCGGCGCTGCATCCACCCGGGCGTCGATTTCGCGCATCGGCATGTGCGCCTGGGCGTGCACGATCTGTACCGGCTCATCCAGCCCGACCCAGTGGAAACTGGTGCGCAATACCTCGTGCCGTGCGATGACCGCTGCCCATGCGCCGACGAACGCCTTGATATCGAGCCCGCTGATTGGCAGGCTGACCTGGTTGATGTACAGATCATTGCCGCTGTCTTCAATCGAATGGAACAGCATGCCCTTCTGTGCAGGCGACAGCGGGTACATGTCTGCGATCTCGGCGATCGGAACCGGCAGCTCGTCCAGTTGCGTCTGGCTGAGCGAACACAGCGGGAAGTCGGACGGGGTGGCCCCTGCGACACCTGGCAGGGTGCAGTGCTCGATCAGCGCCAGAAGCTCCAGATGGAACGCTTCAGCCAGGCCTTGAATGGTGGACTCGCTGAAACGCCGTGAGCTGAAGCACCAGTCGATGCGCAACCCCTCCGGCCATACCCGAGCATCGACCGACAGACCGGTGCCGCACGACGATTCACGCCCTTCCCCGTTCTTCAATGGCTCGAACAGCACGTTGGCCAGCGCCTTGCGGTAGCTGAAAGAGCACTGCGGCACCGGCAATGCGGCCAAGGTTTCCCTGCTGGCTTCGTCTCCCAGATAGCGTAACGCGGCGAACGACAGGCGCTTTTCGGCAGCCGTACGCAACTGTTGCTTGAGCCCCTTGATCGCGCCATCCAGCGTGGTCTTGTCAATGTCGAGCACGACAGGGAACGGATAATCCAGGCAGCCAACCGTGCGGCCCAGGTCGACACCCGAGCCTGCCTGGCGACGGGTATCAGCCTGCACGCCAAGGAAGACCCTGTCCTGGCCTGTCCAGCGGGCCAGCACACGCGTCAGCGCGACCAGCAGCAGGTCGCCGGGCTCGGCGCGGTAGGCTGCGGCGGCCTGCTCTGTCAGGCGCCGGGTCAGGTCGATGTCCAGCCAGGTACCGAACGTTGCACTGTCGGCGGGCGCCCCTGCTTCTCGTGGGCTGCCAACCAGCTCGTGACTGATCCCGGCCAGTGCCTTCTGCCAATGGATCAATGCGCTCGGGGCATCCTCGAGCGAGGCATGCACGGAATACGCCCAGCTCTGAACCGAGGTGGACTTGGCAGGAAGCGCCACAGGCTGCCCTGCGTCGAGCTGCTCGCAGGCCAGGCGCAGATCCTGCAGGACGATGTCCCGGGATGCCTCGTCCATCGCCAGCGCATGGTTTACCAGCAGCAGCCGTTGGCTGCCATCTGCCAGCGTCGCCAGGACTGCCCGGACCAGGATGCCTCTATGCACATCGAGGCTGGCACTCGCCTGCCTGGCCAACGCATCCAACTGTGCCGGGTCCTCCACAGCTGCAAGCCACAGCACGGGTTCCTTCTGCCAAAGCGCCTGGTGTTCGGAAAGCGGCACACCGTGCGCCTCCTGCGCCACATTGAACGCCAACCGCAACCCGTCGTGGTGCGCCAATACGGCCTGCAAGGCCTTTTCCGTCGTGTCGGGGTCAAGCGCACGGGTGGGCCTGAGCGTCATCACCACGCTGCCAGGCGCATCACCGTTGCCCTGCAGTTCGAAAAAGCGTGCCTGGGCGGGCAGCAAGGGCACCTTGCCGATGATCGGCCCCTGGTCGAGGGTCGACGTGCCGCCGTCATCCTGCTCTGCCACGCACGCCAGCCCCTGGATGGTCTGATGCTGGAACAACTGCTTGGGCGTGAAACGTATACCTTCCCGGCGGGCCCGACTGACGACCTGGATCGACACGATCGAGTCGCCTCCAAGCTCGAAGAAGTTGTCGGTGATGCCCACTCTTTCAAGCTTCAGCACATCGGCCCAGATGCTCGCGAGCTTCGCTTGCAGCGCGCTCTGCGGCGGCACGTAGGCTTTCTGCTGCTGGCTCACATCCGGCTTGGGCAGCGCTTTGCGATCCAGCTTGCCATTGGGGGTAAGCGGCAAGGCCTGCAGCGACACCAGGTAGCTCGGCACCATGTAGTCGGGCAATGCCGCTTTGAGATGTTGCAGGATTTCCTCATGACTGGCCGCCCCTTCCTCAAGCACCAGGTACGCAGCCAGCTGCTTGGCATGGAGCCCGTCGATGTCGATCACTACCGCCTCGCGAACACCCGGATGCTCAAGCAGGCTGGATTCGATCTCGCCCAGCTCGATGCGCAAGCCACGGATCTTCACCTGATGATCGATACGCCCCGCGTACTCGATCACGCCCCCTGTTCGATAACGCGCCAGGTCACCGGTGCGGTACAGCCGCCCCCCACCCTGCTGGCTGGCATCATGAGGGTCCGGGACGAACCGTTCGGCGGTGAGGCTCGGCCTGCGATAGTAGCCTCGCGCCAAGCCGACACCGCCCAGGTAGAGCTCGCCGTTCGCGCCATGAGGAAGCGCAAGCAGATCGCGGCTGAGAATGTGCGTCTTGAGGTTGTCGATGGGCGTGCCGATCGGGACGCTGCCCGGGCACGATGGCCGGCAGGTCCAGTGGGTTACGTCGATCGCAGCTTCGGTAGGGCCATAAAGGTTGTACAGGCTGGCGTGTGGCAATCGGGCCAAGGTCTGCTCCGACAGATCGGCAGGCAACGCCTCGCCACTGCAGACGACACGTCGCAAGGTATCGCAGCGCTCGACATGCTCGCAGGTCATGAAGGCCTGCAACATCGATGGCACGAAATGCAACGTCGTCACGCCGTGCCTCTGAATGGTGCTCACCAAGCGCTCAGGGTCGCGGTGGTCACCCGGTTGCGCAAGCGCCAGCCTGGCGCCGGTCAACAGGGGCCAGAAGAACTCCCACACCGAGACGTCGAAGCTGAAGGGGGTCTTTTGCAGGACCGTATCAGTGGCGCCCAGACCATAGGCCTTCTGCATCCAGACAAGGCGGTTGACCAATGCCTGGTGCGCGTTGGCCGCACCTTTCGGTCGCCCTGTCGAGCCCGAAGTGTAAATCACGTAGGCAAGGTGTTCGGGGTGGGTGAGGTGCACGGGATCGTTGGCGCTGAAAGCCGTCAGCCAACTGTCGTCGTCATCCAGCACGATGCTGCGCACACTGGAAGGGATCGGCAGGTGTTCGAGCAACGCACGCTGCGTCAGCAGTAACCCGATACCGCTGTCGTCCATCATGTAAGCAAGCCGATCCCTCGGATACTCAGGGTCGAAGGGAACGTAGGCGCCGCCGGCCTTGAGGATAGCCAGCAGGCCCACGACCATTTCCAGCGAGCGTTCGACCGCGATGCCGACCAGCACGTCGGGCCCTACCCCCTGCTCGCGCAATGCGTGAGCGAGGCGGTTGGCGCGCTGATTGAGCTGTCGATAGGTAAGCTGCTGTTCGCCGAACAGAACGGCCGAGGCATCAGGTGTTTCGCCTGCCTGCGCCTCGATCAACTGATGCACGCTCCGATCAGCGGGATAGGGTGCCTGGGTGTGGTTCCAGTGTTCGAGAATTTCCTGCTGCTCATCGGCCGCGAGCAGGGGCAGCTCGCCGATCCGTTGCCGAGGATGGTCGACGATCGATTGCAGCAGGTTGATCCAGTGCCGCGCCATGCGTTGCACGGTTGGCTCATCGAACAGCGCCGTGGCGTAATTGAGCTCTGCCGAGATACCTTCGTCGTGCTCGACGGTGTTCAGGGTCAAGTCGAACTGCGCCGTCTTGCGTTGCCAGGCAATGTTCTCGACCAGCAAGCCAGGCAAGCTACGCCGCGTACCTGCGGCGACTTTCTGGTGGTTGTACATGACCTGGAACAGCGGGCTATGGCTCAGGCTGCGCTCAGGGTGCAGCGCCTCGACCAGTTGTTCGAAAGGCAGGTCCTGGTGGGCTTGGGCATCCTGCGTCATCTGACGCGTCTGGGCCAGCAGGTCGCTGAAGTGCACAAGCGAACCGAACTCGGCCTTGAGCACCTGGGTGTTGACGAAAAAGCCGATCAGCCGCTCGGTTTCGACACGGTTGCGGTTCGCGACCGGGATGCCGATGCGGATATCATCCTGCCCACAGTACCGATGCAGCAAGGTCTGGAAGCTGGCCAGCAGCAGCGTGAAGAGTGTCGCACCCTGCTGCTGCGCCAGTTGCTTGAGGGCATCGGCCAGACGGCGTTCGACCTCAAGGTGCACGCTGGCGCCCTCGAAACACTGGTTCGCTGGGCGCGGGCGGTCGCTGGGCAGCTCGAGAACCGGGTGCTCGGTACCCAGGTGCTGCTTCCAGAATGCCAACTGTCGTTCCTGCTCCCCCGCTTCCATCCAATGCCTTTGCCAGATGGCATAGTCGGCGTACTGGATCGGCATCTCGGGAAGCGCGAGGGGCTGGCCCATGCAGTGATGCGCGTAGTGCTGGATCAGCTCTTCGACCATCAGGTGCATCGACGAGCCGTCAGTGGCGATATGGTGCAGCGTAATGATCAGCACATGATCATCTTCTGCTACCTGTAGCAACCTGACTCGAACAGGCCGTTCGTGCTCAAGATCGAAAGGCGCGCGGGCCTCGGCCTCTACAAGCGCCTGCAGGCGCTGTTCAAGATCGATTGCCGGTTCGCGGTCTACCTGCTCGACATCGAGCGTGAACACGCTTTGTGGATGAATGATCTGCACCACCTGATCGTCGTTCAGACCAAACGTGGTTCGCAGGGTCTGGTGGCGTGCCTGCAGTGCCTCGAAGCTCGCGCGTAACGCCTCGCTATCCAGTTCGCCCTTGAGCCTCAAGGCGACTGGCAGGTTGTAGGCAGATCCCTGGGGGTCCATCTGCCAAAGGAACCACTGGCGCTGCTGGGCAAACGAAACCGGGATGACGTCGAACAGTGTTTGAACGCAGGGCACTGGCAAGTTGGCCGGAGAAATGTTCTCGGCGTGCATCTTCTGCAGATACAGCTTGCGCTTGGCCAGCGGCAGCGTGACAAAACGCTTGGCGATTTTCAGCGCGGCATCATTACTCATTCATTCACCTCGAACTCTTCAAAAAGCCTATCCAGACGCTGCAGTTTTTCGTCGAAAGCCGACGCATCGCCGATGGATTCGATGTATCTGGCGAAATCGCCCAGGACCGGGTGTTGGAACAGCACGGCCGGTTCCACGGTCAATCCCAGGGAAAGTTGCAAGCGCGAGAGCACCGACAGTGCCAGCAGCGAATGCCCTCCCAGGTCGAAGAAGTTGTCATTGAGACCGACCTTCTCGACATTCAGCAGCTGCGCCCAGACGGCAGCGATCTGCTGCTCGACCTCGCTCTGCGGCGCGACATGGCCTTGCTGCGATACGCCAAGGTCAGGCTGGGGCAAGGCTTTGCGGTCGAGCTTGCCGTTGGGCGTCAGCGGCAGCGCATCGAGCCAGGTCAGGTACGCGGGGACCATGTAATCCGGCAAGGACGCGCGCAGCTGTTCGCGCAGGTGCCGACGCAAGGCGCTGCGCTGTTCCTCCGTCGCGACCGCTTCGCCGTTCGAGACCAGGTAGCCGGCCAGTTGCTTGCCGCCAGGGCCATCGATGTCGATGACCACCGCCTCGCGCACCGCAGGATCATCAATCAGCCTTGCCTCGATCTCGCCCAGTTCGATGCGATAGCCCCGCACCTTCACCTGGTGGTCGATGCGGCCCACGTACTCGAGCAGGCCATCGCTGCGATAGCAGGCCAGGTCACCCGTACGGTACAGCCTGCCACCGCCCTGTCCGCTGCGGTCGTAGGGGTCCGGGACGAAGCGCTCGGCGGTCAGTGCCGCACGGCGCTGATACCCCCGGGCCAGGCCATCGCCACCGATCATCAGTTCCCCGGCCATGCCGGCCGCGGCTGTCGAGAGATCGTGCGCCATGACCTGCAAGGTGGTGTTGGCGATCGGCTTGCCCAGCAACGGCAAGGGGTGTTCGTTGTCCAGGCAGTACGCCGCCGACCAGATCGTCGTTTCGGTTGGCCCGTACAGGTTCCAGATGCGCCCGCACAACGGCAGAAGCTGCTCGGCCAGGTCGACAGGCAGTGCCTCACCGCCACTGATGACCTTACAGCCACGCAAGGTCTGCGCCGGCAGCGCCTGCAGCAGCATGCGCCAGGTCGACGGTGTGGCCTGGATGGTAGTGATGGCGTGGCGCTCGATCACCGCCTGCAGCGCCGACGGGTCTTTGTTCTGGCGCTCGCCGAGCAGTACCACCGAAGCCCCGGCCAACAGCGGCAGGTACAGCTCCAGGCCAGCGATGTCGAACGACAGCGAAGTCAGCGCCAGGACCCGGTCGCTGGCGTCGATCCCAGGCTCGACAGCCATGCTGGCGAGGAAGTTGACCAGTGCCTGGTGGCGTACCTCGACCCCCTTGGGACGACCGGTGGAACCGGAGGTGTAGATGCAATAGGCAAGATGCTCGGGATGCTGCACGATGCCGAGATTCTCGCCATCGAAGCCTTCGACCTGATGCCAGTCGCTGTCCAGGCACCAGGCCTGCGCGCCGTGCGTGGGCAGCTGCGGCAGCAAATGACTGAGGGTCAGCAACAAGTGCGCCCCACTCTGCTCCATCATGTACGCCAGGCGCTCGCGGGGGTATTCCGGGTCCAGTGGCACATAGGCGCCGCCGGCCTTGAGAATCGCCAGCAGGCCCACGACCATTTCCACCGACCGTTCGACGGCAATCGCGACCAGCACATCTGGCCCGACGCCCAAGGTGCGCAACTTGCTCGCCAGCCGGTTGGCTCGCTGGTTGAGCTCACGGTAGCTCAAGGTCTGTTCGGCAAACCGCAGTGCCGGGGCCTCAGGGGTACGCGCAACTTGCATTTCGAACAGCGCGGGCAGGCAGTGCGCCTGCGGGTACTGCATCTGGGTACGGTTCCAGTCGTGGACGATGCGCTGTTGTTCCTGGTCATCGAGCATCTGCAGTTCACCGACAGGGGTATCGGCGTGTTGCACCAGCGCGTGCAGCAGATTGGCAAAGTGCCGGGCGATCTGTTCGACGCCGGTGTCGCCGAGGTGGCTGCGGTCGTAGTGGTAATGAATCGTCAGCGCATTGCCCGACTCGATCATCAGCGTCAACGGATAGTTGGTCCGCTCGCGATTCTGCGTGCCCGAAAACACCAGGCCTGCGCTGGAACCCTGCTGCAGGACTTCACCGACCGGGTAGTTCTCGAACACCAGCAACGTGTCGAACAGCTGCTCACCGGCCGAGCCCGCCCAACGCTGAATGTCATAGAGGGGCGTGTGCTCATGTTCGCGCATGCTCAGGTTCTGCGCCTGCAGACGTTCGACCCACTCCCCCACCCGCAGGTCAGGCTGCAGCCTGCCAGCCACCGGCAAGGTGTTGATGAACAGGCCCAACTGCTGCTCGACTCCACGCAGGTCTGCCGGCCGTCCGGCAACCGTGGCACCAAATGCCACGCCTTCCTGGCCGGTATAGCGGTGCAACAGCAGTAGCCAGGCGGCCTGCAGCAAGGTATTGACCGTCACCCGCCGTTGCCTGGCAAACGCGCTCAACGCCTGGAAGCACGCCGGGTCGAGCGTCTGATGATGTTCGCCATGGCCAGTGTCAACGCGGCTGCGATCCTGACGCAGCGCCTGAGCCAGGCGCGTGGGCTCGGTGAGGTGCAGCAATTGCTGACGCCAGAACGTCTCGCTCTGCCCGGCGTCCTGGCGCTGCAGCCACTCGATATAGTCGCGGTAGCGGCCTGCCGGGCGCTCCAGGGCAACGCCTGCGTAGTGTTGCAGCACCTCGCCCAGCAGCTGCGCATTGCTCCAGCCATCCATCAGGATATGGTGGCTGGTGAAAATCAGGTGATGCCGGCCGCTGCCTGTCAGGATGGCCGTCAGTCGCAGCAACGGTGCGGCCTGCAAGTCGAAGCCACGCCGACGATCCGCCTCGGCCCAGGCATCCAGACGCCCCTCGAGGTCGTCCTGGTCGGCCCAGTCAAGCACCTCGAACGGCAACTCGACCTGCTTGCGAATCACCTGCACCGGGCGTTCCAGATGGGCGACGAATGCGGCGCGCAATACGTCGTGTCGATCCAGCATTGCCTGCCAGGCGCGCTTGAAACGCTCGATATCCAACCCCGACACGTTGACTCGCATCTGATTGACGTACTCACCCTGGCCCTGCTCGAAGACCGTGTGAAACAGCATGCCCTGCTGCATGGGCGAGAGCGGATAGATGTCATCGATTGCGCCCGCCGGGATCGGCAACGCATCCAGCTGGGCCTGGTCCAGCGCAGCCAGCGGCACATCGGACGGTGTCAGGCCGACCGCGCCCTGGCTGACGCAATGGTCGATCAACACCTGGAGTTCGGTCACGTAGTCGTCGGCCAGGGCCTGGACCGTGGCGCGGTCGAACATGGCCTGGCTGAAGGTCCAGGCCAGGCTCAACTCACCGGCATAGACCTGCCCGTTGATCGACAGCAGGTTTTCCAGCAGGGCCTCGGCAGACTGGCTTGCGCCGCTGCTTTCGCTGGCTGGCTGCAGGAATCGCTCGGTGCCCGGGCCCGCGCCTTCGGCAAAGGTACTGTCAAGCTGCCCCAGGTAATTGAAGGTGATGGGGGGCACTGGCAGGCCAGCCAGCACATTGTGCGCGTGCGAATCTCCAAGATAGCGCAGCGCGCCATAGCCGATGCCCTTGTCGGGGATGGCGCGAAGTTGCTCCTTGATCTGCTTGATGGAGGCGCCCAGGTCCGCCGCAGCGGTCAGCTTCACGGGGAAGAGGCTGGTCAGCCAGCCGACCGTCCGCGTCAGGTCGACTGCATCGAACAGGTCTTCACGGCCGTGTCCTTCCAGTTGCACCAGCACGTCTTCGCGTTGGGTCCAACGGGAAACCACCCGGGCCAGTGCGGTCAGCAGCAAGTCGTTGACCTGGGTGCGATATGCCGTCGGCGCCTGTTGCAACAGCCGTAAGGTCTGCTGCCGGTCCAGGCGCACATGCACCGTCGCGCCGTGGCGGCCATACAACGATCCATCCGCCCTGTCCAGAGGCAGTTGCGGGTCAACCCCTTGCAACTGCGACTGCCAATAGCCGAGCTCTGCCTGCAGCGCATCGCTTTGCGCGTAGGCCTGCAGCCGTTCGGCCCAGGCTTTGGTCGAGGTGGTCTTGGCGGGCAACACGGCAGGCTGACCTGCCACGTGACGGTCATAGGCGGTTTGCAGGTCTTGCAGGAGAATGCGCCAGGACACGCCATCCACCGCCAGGTGATGGATCACCAGCAGCAGGCGCTGGCTGCCATCGGGCAGGGTCGCCAACACACCGCGCAACAGCGGCCCCTGTTGCAGGTTCAGGCTGCGCTGCGCGTGCTCGCACAGGGCGTGTAGCGCGTCCGGATCGGTCAGGGTCTCGGCCCACAGCAACCCGGCCTCGACGTCGCCCGGCGCACAATGAGCGGCGTGCCATGCGCCCGCGCCCTGGGGTGGCGTGAAGCGCAGGCGCAACGCATCGTGATGCTCGAGCAGCGTGTGCAAGGCCTTCTCCAGCGCGGTGCTATCGATGACCTTGGTCGAGTTCAGCAGGACCGCCTGGTTCCAGTGATGTGGCTCGGCGATCGACTGCTCGAGAAACGCCTGCTGGATCGGCAGCAAGCGTGTCTCGCCGATCACCGGCGCCTGGTCGATCTGCGGACCGTTGCCTTCCATGCGCGTGGCCACCGAGGCCAGGTCTTGTACGGTCTGATGCTGGAACAGCGCCTTGGGCGTGAAGCGGATACCGGCCTGCCTTGCCCGGCTGACGACCTGGATCGAGATGATCGAGTCCCCTCCCAGTTCGAAGAAGTTGTCCGTCACGCCGACCTGATCAAGCTTCAGCACCTCGGCCCAGATCGTCGCGATCTGTTGCTCCAGCGCGTTGCGCGGGGCCACATAGCTGTCCTGCAGCACACTGGCATCGGGCTTGGGCAGGGCCTTGCGGTCCAGCTTGCCGTTGGCCGTCACCGGCAGGCGTTCGAGGAACAGCAAGTGGGTCGGGACCATGTAGTCGGCCAGGCCGAGCCTGAGGTGCTCGCGCAGTTCGCCGCGCAGCGCGTGCTGTTGCTGTGGGTCGCTCGGCAGGTCGCCGGCCATGACCAGGTACGCGGCCAGTTGCTTGCCACCCGGCCCGTCGATGTCCAGCACCACCGCCTCGCGTACGCTCGGCTGCTCAAGCA